>JAKUOW010000226.1 GCA_022451045.1 Pirellulales bacterium
CTATGAGCAATGGCCTCCACAGAGTCACAAAGACATCTTCGTTGAAAGTGACAATAAAGATGATGAGGAGGTCTACGCGAAAGAAGTCCTTTTTCGATTTATGCGACGTGCGTGGCGGCGACCCGCGACAA
This sequence comes from Pirellulales bacterium, assembly GCA_022451045.1. GTDB lineage: Bacteria > Planctomycetota > Planctomycetia > Pirellulales > Pirellulaceae > UBA11883. Next base: position 132 of record JAKUOW010000226.1, read on the forward strand.
CAGAAGAAGTCGAACAGTTTATCGCACTCTTTAAGAACTATCGTGGTGACTTTTCTTCCTTTGAAGAAGCGATGCACGAAGATCTTGCCACAGTCCTGGCATCACCGGACTACATATATATAGCCCAAACACGAGCCAACCACGACTCGAAGAAACCAAAGTCCATCACTGACTGGGAATTGGCCAGTCGCCTTTCCTTCTTCCTGTGGTCGAGCATCCCGGATGAGGAATTACTATCGCTGGCAGAGGAGGGCAGGCTTCACGATACAGATGTCCTGACCGCACAAATCAATCGAATGCTGCAGGATCCGCGTGCAGTTCGTTTTTCGGAACACTTTGTTGCGCAGTGGCTCGGCACTGAAGAACTGGAAAACGCAACGCATATCAACGATGAAGTGCTAAAGAGTGCGATGCACGATGAACCCGTCGCGTTTTTCCGTGAAGTACTCGCTAAAAATGGTAGTGTCATGGATTTCATACACTCCGACTATGCAGTTGTTAATGAGCGACTTGCAGCGCATTACGGTTTCAGCGATGTATTTGGTCCACAGTTTCGGCGAGTTTCGATTGAGCCGAATGCAAACCGTGGTGGCATCCTAACAAACGCTGGTATGTTAGCGATGAATTCCGACGGTACTGACTCGCACCCATTAAAACGCGGTATCTGGATGCTCGAGCGCATATTGCATGACCCTCCACCACCTCCGCCACCAAATGTCCCAGAGGTTGATCTCACGGACCCCAATATTTTAAAAATGACGCTTAAAGAGCGAATCGAAGATCATCGCAACAAAGCAGCATGTAGGTCATGTCACGCCAAAATCGATCCCTGGGGTATCGCCTTTGAAAATTATGATGCGTTGGGTGCATTTCGCACGTCACACAAGAATGGTCCTGTCGATGCTACTTCCGAACTATTCAACAAAGAAAAGCTCAACGGGATGACTGGATTAAAGCGGTATTTATTACTCGAGCGGCAAGATCAGTTCGCACATGCACTCGCAGAAAAGCTTACAACATATGCTCTCGGAAGATCATTAGCCTTTAGTGATAATGCCGATATAAATAGAATAGTATTACAACTACGGCAGCAAGAAGATCGTCTAGGCGATCTGATTCACTTGATCGTCCAGAGCGACATTTTTAACTCCAAGTAGAAACCGAGCCTAAAGCATGTCAAGCAAACCACACGCAATTGATCGTCGACGTTTCCTTCAAGGTACAGGAATAGCCCTCGCCTTACCGCGTCTGGAATCGTTTGCCTCTGATTCTGCGACTCCAAGTGAGAACCCACGCCGTTTCGTAAGCGTCTATCACCCAGATGGCGTGGGCTTGCCACTAAAGAATGACCCGGCATGGACAGACTGGAGTTGGTTCCCGCGACCAGGCGAAGGAGAACGGGATTTCCAGCTAACAAAGGTCCTCGATGTTCTAGAGCCACTTCGTAACGACATCACGATCTACTCCGGCCTATCGCACCCTGCAGTCCGACAAGTACACGGGCATTCCAATGCAGATCAATATCTGACTGGCGCTGCAACAGGCGGACATGGAGCTTACAAGAATTCAATATCCTTGGATCAGGTTTACGCAGCACACATTGGCGACTTCACTCGTCACGCTTCAATTGTCATGTCGACCAACGGTGGTGTCGGCGGACCACGCGGCGCGCAAACTCAATCATTCAATCGAGAGGGACGTCCGATTCCAGCGATGAATCGGCCCAAGCAAATTTTTGACATGCTGTTTGTCACAAGTGGCAAAGATGCGGCAGCGCGCCTCGCACGTAGCAAAAGCTCGCTCGACGTGCTCATTTCTCAATCGCGTTCCCTGGGTCGCAAGCTATCTGCTCGAGACAAGCAAACGCTGCAACAATACCTCGATGCGGTTCGTGATACCGAGATCAAGCTGGCAAAGGCACAGAAGTGGATCGACACACCAGTGCCAACTGTGGATACAAGCAACCTAAAGCTCGACGCAGACCCCAAAGAAGCTCGCATGTACTTTCAAACGATGTACGAGCTTATTTACCTCGCGTTCCTAAGCGACTCTACACGTGTTGCGACTTTCCAACTGGGACGCGAAAACGGCGAAGGGCCACACGACCTTCTTTCAAAGGCAGTTGGCCTTGGCGGGGCTCATGGCTTGACGCATTCGGTCAAGAAGCCAAACGGATGGCAGAACCTTGGAACATACAACCGTTATCAAGCCATGGAATTCGGTAAATTCATTCAGCGATTGAAGGACACACCCGAACCAAATGGATCTGGAAACATGCTGGACAATACATTTGCAATGCACGGTTCCGCCTCCAGTAGCTTCCATCTCTCGAGAAACTACCCAATCATCTCTGCGGGTGGGAAGAATCTCGGATTTGACAACGGTCGTTATCTGAAATTCGGCTCCGGAAATGAAGACAATCAAGCCGGTGCGGGCATCGTTACCGATGCAGGATGGCGCGGAAAGATTGAAGCTGAAGAACTGCCGCTAGCAAAGCTTTTTGTCACTGTTTTGCAACGACTCGGAGTCGAAACGGATAGATTCGCTGGATATACTGGCGGCCTTGATCGCGTTTAAGCCGTTCTTAGCAGCGAACAGCTATCCATCGCACTTAGATCAATTCAGCAATTGGCAATCGACCTTGATCAACAAGGTATTGCGGGCGACCGTGCAAGTCATCAACCGTTGCCGTACGTGGATCAAGTCCAAGGTGATGATAAAGCGTTGCAAACACTTCCTGGAATGCGACTGGGCGGTCAGCAGGTTCTGCAGCTTGACTATCTGTCGCTCCAATTACTTGTCCATGACGCATGCCACCGCCTGCCATCAATGCACACGCAACTCGAGGCCAGTGATCACGGCCAACGCGAGCGCTGATCTTCGGAGTTCTTCCGAATTCACCCCATACCAGTACTGCCGTATCTTTATCCAGCCCACGTTCGTGGAGATCATCTATCAAAGCTGTGATCGCTTTGTCAAAAATCGGGAAGTCTTCCTTTTCACGGGTGAAAATTCGGTTATCAACTCGACCTTCCGTATTCATACCCCCGTGCCAGTCCCACTTACTGTAGTTAACGGTCACCACACGGGCACCTGCTTCAATTAACCGGCGAGCAGCCAGAAAACTCTGAGGCACGCGAGGAGCGCCGTTAGCGTCAATCATTACTTTTGGATCACCTTCACCATACCGTTCGCGAACGGCTTTTGACTCCTGCGACAAATCAAGTGCCTCAGCCAGTCTTGAACTTGTCAGGATCCCCATCGCCTGACGTGTGAATTCATCCAGTCCATCCATCTGCTTCGTGGAGTCTGCTTCGCGACGAAAACTGTCAAGGCTTGTTAATAGCTGTTCGCGATTGCCCAGACGATCGGAAGTGATGCCCTTAAGGATCATATCGCGGCGTGTGTCGCCAAGTGGACGGAAACCTGTGAATGGTGCCCCGAGAAAGCCCGGCCCTGGCTCATTATAGGGGCCATGTGTACAGGTGTAACAAAGGCTGATAAAGCCCGGTGTTCCGGGAGTTGCTTGCCCCTGCAGCTTGTTGACGATTGAGCCAAACTGTGGCCAGCCGCCTGCCGGAACCGGAGGTGCATGCGTGCGACCTGTATAACACTGAATTGCGTCGTGACCAGCCTGAGCATCATTGAGGGACCGTATCACTGTGAATTTGTCCATTCGCTGCGACATCATCGGCAGCAGCTCGCATACATCGGCGCCGGGAACATTTGAATGAATCGGCTTCCATGGCCCTGCGATTTCTGCGGGTGCATCAGGCTTCAAATCAAACATATCCTGATGAGGAGGGCCGCCAACCAAGTAGATCATGATCACGGATTTTGGATTTCGCGGATTTCCATTTCGCTGGTCAGCTCTTACGAGGTCAGCAAGTGACAGCGCGCCACCTAATGCTCCAACCTTGATAAAATTCCGGCGTGAAACACCGTCACATGACTTAGAGCTCGATTTTTCAGAGTTGTAGATGGTCAACATGCCGCGTTATTCCTGCAACAAATTCTCGATGGGTGCCTATTTCCTATATTCGGCCTATTTCATATTAGCAGTGCAACTACATTTGCTGCAACTTGGATTTAGTTCTACTGATAGAAATACTGCCGATTCATCTCGTCAGAGTACGCGCAAACCATGGTCAGTGGACTATGATATCTCACGCATGGTTTACGCCTTGAATGCCAAAACAACCACAAATTGGATTCTCTTGAAATGACCGTATCTGTCTCTCCCTTCACTATCGATGTACCTCAGGAAACGCTTGACGATCTACGGTATCGACTCGAAAACACACGATGGCCTGGATCCGTCAGCAATACTGGCTGGGATCGCGGTATTGACTATGACTACATGAAAGAGCTCGTTGCATATTGGCTCGACGAATACGACTGGCGCGAACAAGAGACCAAACTCAATGAACTCGCTCACTTTAAAGCCGACGTCGACGGATTAGGGATTCACTTTGTAAAACAAGAAGGTAAGGGGCCAAACCCGATGCCGTTGTTCATGATGCATGGCTACCCATGGTCGTTTATTCTGCTGCTTCGCATTTTGCCAATGCTCACAGATCCAGCCGCTTATGGCGGCGATCCGGAAGATTCCTTCACTGTGATAATTCCATCTATCGTGGGTTATGGGCTTTCCGATTATCCCGACCAACAGGGCTTTGGTTTTCAACATCACCCGGCGTTTTACGACAAGCTTCTCACCGAAGGCCTCGGATATGACAAATATGGAATCGAAGGTGGCGACTGGGGTGGGTTTCTTACAGCTCCATGGGGATATCACCATCCCGAAAATATTCTGGGCATACATCTGAACTGCCTCTTTCCAAGACTCGGAGATGAACGGGAGCCGGAAGACAAGGATCCTGATCTTCTTCGTGGGCTTGGTATGAAATGGGCACCTGTAAAACCCAAAGACCCAGATATGCTGCGATACTGGAAAAACGTCGAACAGTATTGGATCGATGAAGGTGCCTATTGCCATCAACAGATGACCAGGCCTCAAACACTCGCACTTGGAATGACCGATTCACCGGCAGGTTTAGCAGCATGGATCATAGAAAAATGGCGAGGTTGGTCTGGATGGGGAGATGACTTCGAGAAGCTGTTTCCAAAGGACATGTTGATTACCAACGTAATGCTTTACTGGGTTACCAATTCATTTTGGTCTGCCATCAGGCTATACAGCGAATCCTATTACAATCCGTGGGAGTTACCTGCTGGCGAAAAGATCGAAGTACCCACGGCAGTCGCAGCGTATCCACACGAGTTAGCACCAATCGTTCGCAAACGGGCTGAAATGTACTACAACGTCGTGCATTACAATGACTACGCGGAAGGTGGGCACTTCGCTGTACACGAGAGGGCAGAAGAAATGGCAGGCGACTTGAGAGACTTTTTCCGACCACTACGGCCGAAGCACTAAAACCATGAATAACAAAGTGACATTCCTGATAGTGATCACGGCATTCGCCGTATTGGCTACTGAATCCCGTGCTAGCGAGAATCGCCTGCCAAATATCGTATTTATCTTTGCTGATGACCTCGGGTATGGGGATCTCGCTTGCTATGGGCACCCGTATGCAAAGACACCGGCAATTGACAAACTGGCAACTGAAGGCACACGGTTCACACAAATTTACGTTACAGGCGTGACCAGTAATCCAAGCCGTACTGGTCTCATGACACGCATACACCCCGCCAAAATAC
>JAKUOW010000227.1 GCA_022451045.1 Pirellulales bacterium
TAAGAAGGGCGCCCTTGACTCGATGAATGTGGTGTTTTGGGAACCTCGGGACAAGAATTACGTACTGTATTACAGGACGGTAGTAGAGCTTCGCCGATCTATATCAATGGTCACATCCAATAACTTAACAGATTGGTCTGAACCGATTGCGTTAAGTTATCCCAACTCGCCACCCCAGCAAATGTATACAAACGGTATACAGCCCTATTATCGTGCACCTCACCTAAGGGTTGGGTTCCCAACACGCTATACAGCTCGCAAGTTATCCGAACAACTTCGTTTAATTGAACCGGTGAAAATACGTGCAGAACTGAGCGCGGCATACCCCCGTGTCGGATCTGATCTTAGCGACGGGCTATTCATGAGCAGTCGGGACGGCGTCTCTTTCCAGCGATGGGATGAAGCGTTTTTGCGCCCAGGTCCGGAGGCTGACAGCAGTCGAAGCAATTGGATGTACGGTGACAATTACCAAGGTTATGGTCTTTTTGAGACTGCCTCTTCGATTCATGGAGCCGCAAATGAGATATCCATGCTCTTTAGCGAAGGATATTGGCGGGACGGTGAATCCCGACTGCGCCGCTACACTATTCGCTTAGACGGCTTTGTCTCCATAAATGCCCCCTTTCGTGGAGGTGAAGTCATCACCAAGCCTTTCAGATTTGATGGTAGCAAACTTGAAATAAACTATGCCACATCGGCAGCAGGCAGTCTGCACGTTGAATTGCAAGATATTGATGGAAGCCCACTACCCAACTTTACAATTAGCGACTGTCTAGAACTTGTTGGTGACAGCGTCAAACACACCGTTAACTGGCAACAGGGAAGCGATGTACAGAAATGGGCTGGGAAACCTATACGCTTGCGATTTGTATTACGGGATGCGGATCTTTATTCATTTAAATTCACTACCGAACCGTAGCTCGCGGCACTCATAAACCCAGCAAATTGCAATGCGATGATTCAATTTCGGTTGTTGAATTCGGAATCTCATTAGTTCCCAATCAGCATCATGATTCTGAATTCTTCCTCCATTAGTTTGACATCACATAATTTTTTGACGTTTAATTCGACAAAATCAATTGTTGCAGCGTCGTTCCACTTCAGAGAATGAGGAATCCAAACATCTTTTTCCTTACGATAGATGAAATCTATCCTTGGCTCATCTTCAAATGCGCCGTCGCTATCACTCATCGAGATAGTTGCTAACGGTTCTTGTTCACCCGTAGCTTTAGATAACGTCCATCGATAAGGGCTAGCGAATTGCCTGCAATGCCATACCAGGGCTTCAACGCGATCTTCAATTCGAGTTAAACCCTGACGTAGGTTTGACTGCTGAACTGTTTTCACTTCAGCTTCATGAGATTTGGTATCACCCGATTGCCAAACCCCATAAGCAAACCAAATAACCAATGGAGACACAACGATTAGCTGATACCTACGACTCATAACTCTAACAATCTCGTATTGGCAATTAACCAATCGATATATACTTTTCTGTTTATATGTTGGATGGGTCGTAGCGAGATACTATAGTGCGTATGCAACATTTTTCTACCGGGTGTAACGCAACTTTTAAGAGAAATACCGGCTTTTAAAACGGCCAGATAGAAATAGGCCGCGAAAATCACCGGCATGGTCAGCAATCAACAGAAAAACCGATGTCTAAACGTTAGAAATCCTTAGTCGACATTGGTCAGCGTCCTCAGAAACGCCACTAAGTCATCTATCTCTGTAAAACTACGATCAGATAACGCTCCGATATCCAATTCCAATCCCTCCGGACCACGTATCGGTACCCCGCGATAATAATACTCCACGACCTGATAGAGTGTCTTCTTCGATCCGTCGTGCATGTAGGGCGCCGTACGCGACACCTCTCTCAACGAAGGCGTACGGAAGCGATAGGCATCCTCCCGCTTACCTGTGATAGCGGCTCGACCGACATCGCCGCGTCCTACGCCGAGTCGGTAGAACTTTCCATCACTTAAAAGAGGGCCATTATGACAACGCACACACCCAGCCTCTCCTTCGAACAGCTCAAGGCCTCGCATAGCTGATGCAGACAACGCGTTCTTGTCTCCATTTAGATATTTATCAAACGCCGATGTTTTGGACACCAAGGACCGCTCATATGCGGCTAATGCTTTTGCAACATTTACCGCATTAATGCCATCATCAAACGACCTACTAAACGATTCACGATATTCACCAATGCTTTTCAATTCTAACACCAACTTCTCAATCGGTTGATTCATTTCATCCGGCGACTCAATGGGCATCAACGCCTGTTCTTCCAGGCTCTTCGCCCTTCCATCCCAGAATAGTTCTTTCTGAAATCCCAGATTTAAGATAGTGGGCGTATTTCGCGTCAGCTTATGGCCTTTAACCCCAATTGAGAACGCCTGCCCATCTGCAAATCCTTTGCTCGGAACATGACAACTTGCACAACTCATACGATTATTGCCCGACAGCCGCCGGTCGAAGAAGAGGTTTTTACCAAGGGCAACTTTCGCTGCTGTCGTTGGATTATCCGGAGGTTGTGGCGTCTTATCCGGTAGTGGCACTAATCGGGCGGCATCTTCACCCGCCTTTTGCTCTGCCAGAATAATTGCGTCTGGAAAAGACAAACATAATGCCGCACATACAAGAACGCCTTGTGCCAGAGTTTTCATTGACGCGATTTTCTTAGTTACCCGGCAGGCCAGGAATATTGAGCCCTGGGATACCCGGCGCCATCGGTGCAGTCGGAGCATCCTCGCCTTTGACCTTAACCAGGTCGTCGCGTTCTAGATTCAATGCATCAAAACTTTCGCCGGAGATTACGTAGTACCACAAGGCGTAACGTTTATTGGACTCGTCAACCTTTTCCTGGGCTTCTCGTACCCGCTCGTCGTACAATCTCACGGCCGCTTCATACTCAGCAAGCGAGGCTTCATATTCCTCCTGAAGTTCCTCAAACGTTTTTGCAGGCTCTCCATTTTCCTCCTCTTGCGACTCGGCCGTTGCTTCGCTGTCTTCACTTTCGTCCTTCGCTGGAGGGTCATTCTCGGACTCATCATTGGAATCGACGTTACTTGATTCATCGTCACTAGAGTCATCAACTTCTGCTGGTTTCGTGGCTTCTTCCCCCTGACACCCTTCTGGATCCTCGTTACTATCCTCAGAGGCATTCTCTGCCTCTTTTCCAGGCTGCGCGGGCGAGTCCGCGTCATCTGGGCTATCCGGGGTTTCATCGTTATCGCCTTTTGGATTAACTGGCGCCGTGGGAGCGACAGGCTTGTCACCTAGGAAACTCTCGTCAAATCGAGCCCTAACAAACAGATAACGCCCAGGTGATCCTGACTTTTCACCTTCCGTTTCCTCGCCTTTTTCCGTCACACTCTCGTCTTCTGTTTCAGCACTGGAATCCTCGGCGTCAGTTGCCTCTGCAGCCTCCGGTGCTTCAGGCTCATCTACATCCTCTCCACCAAACTCAATTTCACCCGCTTCACCGGTGAACGCGCGGCCAAAATATAACTCGTAGACGATTCCGTCCTCACTACCTACATGAATCTCACCTTCACGTGAAAATAGACGGAGTTGTTCCGGATCCTCATCGGATTGGCCCAAAGCGTACCCTCTAGCCAAGAGATCAAGCTGAAGTCGCTGGAAATCGGATTGAGTTTGAATCCTTTCTTCATCAAACGTCAATTCCGGAGTCAAGCCCTGATTCTTTTGACGCACGCCGGCGATACGTATGGATGCAAGAGCATTGATCGTACTGCGAATCTTAGTTTCGTCGACTTCTTCTGTCTCTGCATCGATTACCTCAGTTGTCCAATTCTCTTTGGCATTGGGCTTGGAAAACATTAGCTCGTCGCCAGGTTCAATGGCGATTTGCCCTCCTTGTTCGTCGAAGGAGTAAGTTTCAACACTCAAGTACACGACTCCAGAGGAATCCACATCCAACAGGTCCGTCGAAATCCAGTCGCTGAATTTTGTGGACAACTGGATATTCACATCGCATATGTAGACGTTATCGTCCCCTGGTATTCTCACGTAATAGGCACCTGGCTTATCAGGACTCTCGTTTCCGATAATGTAATCAGCCAGCACATCCTCTTTTTCACCTTTGATCACGATACGTTTACCAACACCTTCAACGTCCGTCACATTGATAGAGTCCTGCCGAGGGTCGACAACTCCGTACTTTGCGTGTTCTTTTTCCCAGCGCGTAGCCAGAGCCCCTCTAGTGATGCCGATAATACTTCCCGCCGTTTCGGCCAACCGATCCTCAGCGGCTACGGGGTAATTATGGCGAGTCGGAAGCGTCCTCTTTTCGTTCAAACCGGTTCGCGAGACTTCAAACGCTAGCGGTTCAACATTCTCCGTATCGAATGCATACACACCAAGTGATTGCGCTAACGTAGGATCTTCAAATTCCGGATAAAAAGGCGTGTCTATTTGGCCTTGCGACTCGATTGCAGCAGGCGCACTTGACCATTTTATTAGAACAGTGATCAATACGCAGACGGCGGCAGCGCTCACCAGAATCTGCGTTCTGCGTGCTTCGGATTGAGTGGTTTGACTTATTTTTGACATGATCTTTTCTCAACTTGTTACTTATGCCTGACGACGACGTGAACCGGGTACTGACTCGTTCTCGGCAGAAATTCGCATGAAAAACACATAAATGCCTAAGGCAAGTGCAGGTAACGGCGGAAGCACAACAGCCCAGAATCGAATACTCGACTCAAGTGCCTGAACTTTACGTTTTGTGTCCGCCTGAATTTCCCTAATTCGGCGGTTTTTATCTTGTTCAATCTGAGCTTCCTGCAGCGAAAGACGTTGTTGTTCAGAGATCTGGGCCTGCCGGAGCATTTGCGTCTTCGCAATTTCATCCAATGCATCATTTTCCTGAATTTCTTTTGAACGCTTTTGGAGTTTTTCACGCGCCTTATCCAGTTCTGCATCAGCCTCCTCATCAGCCTTTTCCCTTTCCTTTGTGGCTGCAGTCAAGAACACCTCTTTTTGTTCTTCCACGAGTTGAAGTGTCCGGTGGGTCGCACGGCGACTTCTCAGACTTATATAGCTCTCATTTTCTGCCAGCATGTCTACTGCATTTAACACAAACGTGACATTATCAAATTCAAACTCCAAGCTTCCAAATGCTCGTTCCTGAAAAAAGAAATCCGAAATCATATCCAGATCTGCGACATAAATTGCTCTCACATCGTTATCGCCATTTTTTCCATCGACAAACGCTGCGATGGCATGTGTCGATTCATCAACCGTATGGAAGATGGCATCTGGTGATCGCTGCCTCGCCCCCATTTGCATACCAGGGAATTGTTGACGCGGTTCGTCGACAAACTCAGCCCAATCCAACAACCCTGATTTCTCCGAAGTCTGCAAAAGAGGGATTACTTTCAAATCATCATCCAAGTCGCGATCGCTTACCGTCCCCGTGTATAGCGCTACAATTTCTTGCAAGTTTTTTGTCACTGCGCTACTTGGGTTAAAGGAAGTAGTGTCTTCCTCACCTCGCGTGATAAAGACGTACTCAGGTGGCAAGCCTGCAAAATTGGAATGGGGATTGTTTAAATGAAATGCGATTCGATCGTACTTCCAACGCAGTCCAATGGCATCAAGCAGCGAGGTTGCTCTACCGCCGTCCGCCTTAGGCGGTGGAGGTTGCTGACCACCACCCATCATTCCGCCCATCCCACCACCCGGACTCGGTTTCTGTTGTCGCGGTGCGTTGGTAACTCCCATTTGTGTTTGGAATGAGAGTGGGAATGGGTCGTCAAAGATTAACACTGGGTTCCCAGAGTTGACGTGAGCAACTAGGCTGGCCATTTCCGGAGTGGTAAGA
>JAKUOW010000228.1 GCA_022451045.1 Pirellulales bacterium
CACCGTCGGGAGGCATACCAGCTTCCGTAACACCAATATGTAGCGGAATTTCGGGATACTCTCCTGCAAACCCTGAATACACCGCGATAACCATTTGCGCGTCCGCATCCTTGAGCAATACACAATAACTCGTAAAGCCAATTTCATCTAAATACTCACAATGTTCACCAGCACTCGCAAGCATGGGTGAGATAGAGTCTTCATCAGAGAAGAGCCCAGCTTTATCAGGATCCACGCTTCCACAGTTTACGCCAACGCGAATAGCACATTGGTTGCTTGCGGCAACGTCAGCGATATATTTCACTTTATCTTTCCACGGTTTTTCACGCTCATGATGGTAAAGGTGCCCTGGGTTATAGCGGACCTTATCGACGTTTGGCGCAACAACTTCGGCTAACCGATAGTTTTCCTGCAAATCCACCGCTAAATTTGCCTCCGTTTGCTGCCGAATCTCGGCCAACGCGGCCGCATCCTGTTTGCTATCCACAGCAATCCTGACCACATCTGCACCAGCTTCCTCAAGCAGACGTATTTGACTTACCGTCGCATCAATATCGGTGGTATGCGTTGCCGTCATGCTTTGTACGGCAATTGGATTTCCGCCGCCGATAACAATGTTCCCGATTTCGACGCGTCGGGTGGGGTTCCGGGTGATTTTCAATCTCTTAATCCCAATGCAAAATGATACATATACGACCATTGTCCCTTCGAAAACAAGACCATGCAACAACCGCTTTTGCACATCGTATTACACTCGCCGGAAATTCCTCAGAATACCGGAAACATCGGTAGAACCTGCGTAGCACTCAGTGCAAAACTCTGGCTTATTCAACCCATTGGATTTCAGTTAGACGAAAAACGTTTATTGCGAGCAGGATTAGACTACTGGCAGCACTTGGATATCGAGGTCCTGCCTTCTTGGAATGATGCATTAGACACCTTCGCCGGTAATAACATCTGGTATTTCAGCAAGCGAGCAAACAAGACGTATTCAAAGGTTAGTTACCATCGCGGCGACGTATTAGTGTTTGGTAGTGAGACACAGGGCTTACCGCCTTCGCTTATAGATGACAATCCGGAACGCGCACTTTATATACCGATTCGCCCTCCGGTTCGAAGTCTAAATCTATCAAATGCTGTTGCCATCGCAGCCTACGAGGCAAACCGACAAATCGACACCGCTAATCCGAGTTAGTGGAATTGAATATCGAACGCATTTGTGTAAAACAGTGGATTACCCATTTTACAAAAGCATGATGACATATCATGTATGCGCGCCGATAAAAGGACATCCACGTGCCGAACCTCGCTCCATCTATACTCAGTAGCTTTGCTACCGAATTACTAGCCGCCGGTGGCATGACTGCTGAAGAAGCAGCAATCGTAGGCCCAAGCCTCGCCAACGCCAACACATGCGGCTACAGTTCTCATGGCGTGATGCGTATTCCTTTCTATTTGGACATGCTGAAGGTAGGCGATGTAAAGAGCAACGTGGAACTGACGGCCATTGAAGAAGGCGCTTCCACGTTCGTTGGTGATGCAAACTGGGGTATCGGACGTGTGCAGTGCGGAAGATTGTTGGATCATCTCGTACCAAAAGCAAAGCAATACGGTAACGCTATTGGCACGCTGCGAAACAGTGGCCACATAGGACGACTTGGTGAGTATTGTGAAATTGCGGCGAATGAGCATGGATTAGTATCTATGTTAATGGTCAATACACATGGCGCCGCCAGACGTGTCGCTCCACCCGGTGGAATTGCACCGCGTCTCGGGACAAACCCAATTGCCATTGGCGTTCCACGCGGCAATGAACCTCTGATACTCGACTTTAGTACCAGTGTCACCGCTGAAGGCAAAGTACGTGTTAAGTCGATCGCAGGTGAGTCCATACCAGAGGGTTGGATCATTGACAGCGACGGCAATCCAAGCACAAACCCAGACGATCTTTATACGGATCCCCCCGGCACAATTTTACCTATGGGCGGGGATCAGGCTTACAAGGGTTTTGGCCTCTCATTGATGATTGATATTTTTTCCGGAGCCCTATCCGCAGGGCTATGCGCCAGAGAAATACCCGTTACACCAAAAGGAAACTGTGTCTTTCTCATGGTGATTGATCCCGCACGCCTTGGTGGGCTCGAGGCCTTTCAGCGTGAAGTTAATCAAATTTCCGATTTCGTGAAGAGCTGTCCAACACGTGATCCAAATGGTGAGATTCTGTTACCCGGAGATCCTGAACGAAAGACGGTTGCAGCAAATACCGCTAATGGTATCGCGATCGACGAGGAAAACTGGAGCAAACTCACCGAGCTGGCACAATCCCTGTCAGTTGACGTTCCAGAGCTATAAGCCATCATCATTGCAATATTAATTGCATTCGCTCGCTAATCTGCGAAGATATCGTCATTCACTTGATTAACCATTTAGTAACGGTATGCACAATGCAGAACATTCGCGCGGTCTCACTCACTCTTGGATGCATTTTCGCCTTTTGCGGTGACGGTTTAGCCGAGACAGTTCAAGTCGAGGCGCAACCTTTGCAGGCCCAAGCAATGCGAGTGGCAAAAGCGCTTGAATTCCTAGGCGAACCCCTCTCTCGCAAAGATGCCAAACAGCTGTCGCGTGCACTTGAACAAGGCGATGAAGACTCTGTATATCAAATTCAAGAAGTACTCGACCGACGGGTCCTAGCGGATGTTCATATCAATCCCGAAAGCCGTGTAAAAGTCTCAAGAGGCAGTGCAAGTGCATCTTTGGTGCAGCAGGGATGGAGAATATTTCTGGTAAAGGTACATAATGAAGCCGGTGTAACCGCCGCGCTGGATATTCAAAGTCCTAATGCGGGACCGGTTTATAAGCGCAGCTCAGGAAGTCCAGCTCCCGACACAGCCATCATCAAAACCAGTGATGTCAAAACACGCTGGATGGGTGTCGCCAGCTTTGATAGCCAGCCGCTTGAAAAAACCCTCTCCGGGCTAGAGTGCGAATATCGTATCGTTCAGATTTTTAGTCGGGATGCTGGTAAACGTGAAGCAACACTGCAATTCAATGTTGGTCAGGGCACTCAAGACTTGGGTTTTCGAAGTGACCTTCCAATACTCTTTGATTGCCAACGCGCCGTTAATGTACGCCTAAATGTCGTTGATGACGATGGCAAACCAACCACAGGTCAGTTTGTTATTAAGGATGAGCTTAACCGCGTATATCCATCCCGTGCTCGCCGCTTGGAACCAGACTTCTTCTTTCATGATCAAATTTATCGTCAAGATGGCGAATCGGTATTTCTGCCGCCTGGAGAATACGAAGTAGAGTATTCGCGTGGCCCCGAATATCTGATTCTACGCAAGACAATAAATGTGCCTGACCGCCCGAACCATAGCGAAACGTTTCGTCTCAAACGCTGGATTCATTTAGCGCAAATGGGATGGTATTCTGGTGACCATCATGTTCACGCTGCTGGATGCGCCCATTATGAATCTCCTACTGCTGGGGTAACTCCCGAATCAATGATGCGACACATCCTCGGTGAAGACTTAAACATAGGATGTGTGCTCTCATGGGGACCATGCTGGTACGACCAAAAACAATACTTTGATGGCAAAATCAGCCCCCTTTCCACCGACTTCAATCTTATGCGTTACGACGTAGAGGTTTCCGGCTTTCCGAGTTCTCATGCGGGCCACCTGTGCCTTTTGCGACTAGAGGAGGATGACTACCCGGGAACAACAAAGATTGAAGAATGGCCCAGTTGGGATCTTCCCGTACTTAGATGGGGAAAGGAACAAGGCGGCGTAGTCGGTTTTTCTCATAGCGGATGGGGATTACAAGTCGATGACGACACATTGCCCAGTTATAAGATGCCAAAGTTTGATGGGATCGGTGCCAATGAATACGTCGTCGACGTTGTGCACGGAGTGAGCGATTTCATTTCCGCCGTAGATACACCCATCATATGGGAGTTAAGCGTTTGGTATCACACGCTCAATTGTGGATACCAATGCCGTATCAGCGGTGAAACCGCCTTCCCGTGCATCTATGGGGAACGAGTTGGTCTTGGACGTGCCTATGTAAAGCTACCGAAACAAGGCCCGCTAAACTACGACCAATGGGTGCAAGGGATTAAGGATGGTCGAAGTTATTGTTGTGACGGCCGAAGTCATTTAATTGATTTCCATGTGAACGATATTGCCGTTGGAGAACCAGGACCTACCGGGCAACCCAGTCTCCTTACACTTCCCAAACCTGGTACTGTAAACGTTGGCGTCACTGCGGCAGCATATTTAGATAAAGAAGCGGATGTTGAGCTGAAAAGTCGTCCACTTAGCGAAAAGCCTTATTGGCATGTGGAGAGAGCTCGCATAGACACGACTCGTAATGTCCCAGTGGAATTAATCGTAAACGGAATCTCCGTTGAAACGGTCGAAATCGAGGCAGACGGAGCCTTGAACGATATTCAGTTCCAAACGGAATTAACGCAGTCAAGCTGGGTTGCCGTAAGAGTATTTCCAAGTAGCCACACTAATCCAATCTTTGTGGAGATTGATGGTAAACCAATTCGCGCCAGCAAACGAAGCGCCCAGTGGTGCCTTGAAGCAGTGGACGTATGCTGGAATGCCAAGAAGGGTCGAATACGACAGGCTGAACAGGCCGATGCCAAAGCTGCTTTTGATGTTGCTCGAGAAGCATACAAGAGTATCATCGCCGAATCATACGATGACACAAAATAGAGGTGGGCTATTCTATACGCAATCCGTATAGAGGCATGTGACGGTAATAGACTTCAAGCATGAACGTGCAAAAGCATGTCATGAATAGGCGTCCGCCTCTGCCCTGCCCCCATTCGTCATGTGACGGACTCCAGCTCCCCGCTTCACGACCACTCTTCACTTGCTTAGATGGAATAACGTCACGCATGACCTCATTCCATTCAACCCAATTCTCGTCATCCATATGATGAAGCATTTGTGCAGCGTAGTACCATGCGTAAACATTCGTCAGATCAGTAAGGTCATTTTCATTCCAACGCACCTTCTGGGCTGCCACGATTTGCGCACCGGACTGTAGTCGTGTGTCCTCTTTCTCCCATCCAAGATATTGCCGGCATAGCAAGGCTTCCGCAGTCATCGAAAACTTGTTAGTACCACCAGGTTGGTATGCGTATTGAACACCTCCGTCCACCGTTACGCTGTCCAAGTAATCACTGATCTTCTCTAAGTTTTCCTGCGGGACGATTAGCCCCGCCATCCGAGCGCTCTGAAGTGCCATCACAAACCAACCGGTAACGGATGTATCAGACTGTCCATTGGGACTGTATCTCCAACCACCCGTTCCTGCCTGCACCTGACACGCAAAGTCTATAGCCCGTTGCGCGGGTTCTTTAAATGTTTTGTCGTAGCTCATACCGTAGAGTTCACATAACGCAATCGTGGCAATTGCCTGAGTATATAGCCGGTGATTAAAACCGCCATGAATCCCAAAGGAACCGTCATCCTGAAGAAATGGCAACAACCATTTCCATCCTCTTGCCACTACATCTTTGTACGGTCCTTGCTTATGCGTATTCCCATTGCCTTGAAAAGCCAGGATCGCTAGCGACGTTGCTGCCAATTCGTTCTCGATATTAGCACCTCCTGTATAGGGACCTTTGAGACTCCAGCCCCCATCCGGTCTCTGTTGCCGTTTCAGCCACATCAACGCTTTTTGCACGGCGCCTTCAGTAATTGCTGTACCACCGAACGTATCGAGCAATGCCACACGACGCCCTTCCTCTCTACC
>JAKUOW010000229.1 GCA_022451045.1 Pirellulales bacterium
CAGTCCTCGCTTGCTTCCTGAATCATCTGGCCGGACCCTTGGCAGATTGGGCACGTTGTTTGCACACGCAAGATACCGGCCGACTGCACTACCTGACCATGTCCGGCACAACGGCGGCACGTCTCTCTTTCCGAGCCGGGCTTACTTCCGGAACCGGAACACGTATCACACGCTTCACGACGAGCGACGGACACTGTTTTCGTTACGCCAAAGGCGGCTTCTTCCAAATCCAACACCACTTCACAGCGAACATCTGCTCCACGACGCTGCCGCGTTCTCCGTCGGGACCGCCCACCAAATAAATCGCCGAAGATACCGCCGCCAAACAGGTCTCCAAACGCGTCGAAGATATCTTCAACGTCGTGGAATTGTCTGCCACCGCCACCAACTGAGTGACCGAAACGATCATACTGAGCACGCTTCTCGTCATCGCTGAGCATTTCATATGCTTCAGCCGCTTCTTTGAATCGCTCCATGGCCTCTTCATCATCCGGATTACTGTCCGGATGGTATTTCACGGCTAATTTACGGTAGGCGCTGGAGATATCGGCTGTGGAAGCATTTTTTTCCACGCCAAGCACTTCGTAATAGTCGCGTTTTTCAGCCATGTTAAGAATTCTGTTTACAGGCAAGCGAGGCCTGTCGTACAGCTTTGTCGTTCATAAAAAGAGCCACCCCGAGGTTCAGGGTGGCTCCGTGTTTTAAGCCGGCAGGCGGCTAGAGCCACTGCTGCCTCATCGTGTTACATCAATTGTGACTAATTCACACTACCTTCAACACGATTCTTTTCTTTATCGTCTTTATCAAAGTTGGTCACCAATGCTTCGGTGGTCAACATTAAGCCAGCGATACTTCCAGCGTTTGCAAGGGCGGTACGAACCACCTTAACCGGATCAACGACGCCTGCTGCGTACATATCACCGTAATCGCCAGCATTCGCATTAAAACCAAATGCAATGGTTTTCTTAGCACGAACATTGTCAGCAACAACGCTGCCGTCAATTCCGCCATTGTCAGCGATTCGACGAATTGGTGCTTCCAGAGCGTTACGAATGATATCCACACCGATCTTTTCGTCTCCGCGAGCACCACTGCGAGCTTCATCGACTGCTTCGCCACAACGAAGTAGTGCAACACCGCCACCAGGCAGGATACCTTCTTCAACCGCAGCACGCGTAGCATGTAGAGCATCCTCAATTCGTGCTTTTTTCTGCTTCATATCAGCTTCGGTCTCAGCACCAACGGAAATAACTGCAACCCCACCGGCAAGCTTCGCCAGTCGTTCCTGATATTTCTCTTTGTCATACTCACTGTCTGACTGACCCATTTGATTGTTGATCTGTGTAATGCGAGCCTGCAGCTCTTTTGCGTCACCACCACCTTCAATAATGGTTGTGGAGCTCTTATCCACGGTGATCTTCTTAGCCTGACCAAGTTGATCAATGGAAAGGTTCTCCAGTTGCAGACCAATGTCTTCGCTGATCATGGTTCCGCCAGTGAGCGTTGCGATATCGCCAAGCATCGCTTTGCGACGATCACCAAAGCCGGGAGCCTTGACAGCACAAACATCAAGAACACCACGAAGCTTATTCACAACCAGTAATGTCAGTGCTTCGGCATCAACGTCTTCAGCAATGATTAAAAGTGGTTTTCCGGTTTGGCTTACTTGCTCGAGGATAGGCACGAGGTCGCGCAGGTTACTGATTTTCTTTTCGTGAATCAGGATATATGCATCTTCCATGTACGCGTCCATTTCAGCTGGACGATTGATAAAGTAAGGCGACACATAACCCTTATCGAATTGCATACCATCTACAAACGATACTTCTGTTTCAGTTGTCTTACCTTCTTCGATGGTAATGACACCGTCTTTGCCAACGCGTTCGAGGGCATCTGCCAGCAGGTTGCCGATCGAATCGTCGTTATTGGCGCTGATAGCCCCAACCTGAGCAACCTCTTCCTTGCTGGAAACAGGCTTGGCCATGGCGTGCAGGCGTTCTTCAGCCGCTTCCACAGCTTTTTGAATGCCACGCTTTACACTCATGGGGTTTGAGCCAGCAACGATGTTCCGTAGGCCTTCTTTGTAAATGGCACGAGCCAGAACCGTTGCGGTCGTTGTACCGTCACCAGCCAAGTCCGATGTCTTCTGAGCCACTTCGACAACAAGCCGTGCACCCATGTTCTCGAACCGGTCTTCCAGTTCAATTTCCTTGGCGACCGTCACACCATCCTTGGTAACCGTTGGGCCACCAAATGACTTATCGATAATAACGTTGCGACCGGTTGGTCCCATCGTTACTGCGACGGCGTCGGCGAGTTTATTTACGCCACGAAGCAGGCGTGCACGTGCGTTATCTTCAAACAGCAGTTGTTTTGCCACGATTTTTAACTCCTAAGATTCCAAGTACGAACTTCAACGGTTCGTGAAGGAAACTGTCTATTGCTTATAGCACCTTAGCGAGAATGTCGGTTTCACGAAGAATCTTTACTTCGTCGCCATCCCACTCGATATCTGTTCCACCAAATTTTCCGAAAATGATTTCGTCGCCTACGGCTACCGAAAGGTCTGCGCGATCACCAGTTTCGGTCAATCGTCCAGGTCCCACAGCAAGGATTACTCCACGCTGCGGTTTTTCCTTTGCTGAATCCGGAAGCACGATTCCACCAGCAGTTGTTTGTTCTGCATCGAGTGTTTTAACCACGATACGATCATCTAGTGGACGAATCTTGATCTTGGCCATCAGTGAATTACCCTCTTAACGCTTTTGTAGTTGAATTCTTGTTTATTTTTTTGCGAACTGAGTTGGTCGACATTACATCATGCCTGGCATGCCGCCCATACCGGGCATACCGCCACCCATTCCGCCCATGCCACCCATACCGGGCATGCCGCCACCCATACCATGATCATGATGATGATCATGATGGTCGTCATCGTCTTCTTCCACCGGAATCTCAGTAACGAGACATTCGGTAGTAAGCAGCAGCGATGCGACACTGGATGCGTTTTGCAATGCTGTGCGGACAACTTTGGCTGGCTCGATGACACCCATCTCAACCATGTCGCCATACTTGTCTTTATCAGCGTTGTATCCTTCGTTCTTTCCTCTTAGCTTTCGCACGCGATTCACAATAACGGCACCATCAAGTCCGGCATTGTGAGCAATTTCGCGAAGGGGATAGTCCAGAACGTTCTGTATGATTTGAGCTCCGAGTGCTTCATCACCCGTTAGATTCAGCTTTTCGATTGCTGCCTCTGTTCGAATTAATGCAACACCACCACCAGCAACGATGCCTTCTTCCAATGCTGCCTGCGTTGCCGACTTTGCATCTTCCAATAGAGCCTTACGTTCCTTCATTTCGGTTTCAGTTGCTGCACCACAGTTTATCTGTGCGACGCCGCCGGCGAGTTTCGCCAGACGTTCCTGAAGCTTTTCACAATCGTACTCACTCTCGGTAACACCGATTTCCCGGCGAATCTGGTCAGCACGACCTTCAATATCTTCCTTGGTGCCTTTACCGCCAACGATAATGCACTCTTCAGATGTAATCTTGATCTTCTTAGCTTGTCCAAGATCCGTGATCTTGACGCTTTCAAGTTCGATCCCCAAATCCTTGAAAATAGGTGTACCACGGGTCAACACGCCAATGTCTCCCATGATAGCCTTGCGGCGATCGCCATAACCTGGTGCCTTAACAGCACAGACTTCAAGGATGCCACGCATCTTGTTAACAACCAGTGTTGCCAACGCTTCGCCTTCAATATCTTCGGCGATAATCAGCAAAGGCTTCTTCGCTTTGCTAACTGCTTCAAGTAGCGGGATCAGCTTCTTGTTGTTGGTGATCTTTTCTTCAAACAGCAGGATATAGCAATCTTCCAATTCCACGATCACTTCGGTCTCGTTTGTTACGAAGTGCGGAGAAAGGAAACCACGTTCAAACTGCATACCCTCAACAACGTCAACCGTTGTCTTGTTGGCACGACCTTCTTCAACCGTGATGACGCCGTTCTTGCCAACTTTGATGAAGGCTTCAGCTAACACGTTTCCGATGGAAGGATCGTTATTTCCAGCGATCGTTGCAACTTGCTGAATCTCTCTCTTATTCTTGGAATCGATTTCCTGTGCCAAGCTACCGATGTTGCTGCATACCGCATCGACTGCTTGATGGATTCCGCGGGAAAGTGCCATTGGATCAGCACCACCGGCAATCATCTTGAGTCCTTCACGGAAGATTGCTTCTGAGAGAATCGTAGCCGTTGTTGTACCGTCACCAGCAACTTCGTTCGTCTTGCTGGCCGCTTCTTTTACAAGCTGCGCACCAAGGTTTTCGAACACGTCATCGAGTTCGATATCTTCAGCTACGGTTACACCGTCTTTTGTTACTCGGGGAGAACCCCAACCTTTGTCCAATACTGCATTACGTCCGCGGGGACCTAATGTGCTTCGTACAGCACGTGCAAGCTTGGAAACACCGGTTAACAAGGACTGACGTGCCTTGTCATCAAACACCATTTGTTTTGCCACGACCGAATTCTCCTATCAGTCACTCAGGGTATTACTCGTGTATCTTTTTATTTCAATCCGACTGTCAATTAGCCGTTAGATTCACTGTATCTGCACCGTTTGCGGTGCCTTCTTTGGCAGGGAAATACTCCACCACCTGTACACTACGCAAGCGCTGTGCCAAAACTACGAAAATAATCCACAACTACTGTCGCGACAAGGAGTTACAGGGAAACTAAATACTTCTTTTACCCTGTATTCCTGCATTCAGTTGTTTTCGGCACTAAATCACAGTGCCAAATTGGCAGTTGGGCGGTGATTGCCCAGATTTCAGGGTCAAAATGGCATAATCCAAAACCCAACAATTCACAGCGATTGCCGACTGCTCCTTAACGCAGCACATCTGCAAATGCGTCTTCAAGTTCCTCTAGTGCACGTTCGTTGTGCTGTCCGTTGACAATGACATTTACATTCACCTCGCTCGTGTTAATCATGTCCACGTTGATTCCCGCTTCAGAAAGACTACGGAACATTCGTATACCAACTCCGGTATGACTTCGCAGACCTACGCCCGCCACAGATAGCTTGCCAACGGACTGCTGGCTTACGATTTCTCTAAATCCGACTTCTTCCTTGAGTTGTTCAAGTGCAGCAATCGCAGCCTCGCGGGACTCCGCGGGGCAAGTAAAACTCATGCTGGCGTTTCCATCCTGTTCGCTGTAGCTGAGGATAATCATATCCACCAACACACCGGCTTTGGCTACATGAGAAAAAACCGTATCAGCCACACCGGGTCGATCGGTCAGTCCAAGGATCGACACACTTGACTGTGAATCATCCAGGGTAATACTCTCGATCGACAAGTCTTCCATTCCAACACCGCGTAATCGTTCAGCAACCGAAGCGCGTGTTGCCTCGTCTCGCTGAATTTCCTCACTAGGTGATCCGACCTGGATAACGTTTTCCGGTTGCACATGTAAATCGTACGCATTGTGAACAGTACGTAACGCGTCCAACGCTACTTCTCTCTCAACGAGGCACGAGATCTTGATCTCGCTCGTTGTGATCATAAAGATGTTGATATCTTTTTCTGCAAGTACTTTAAACATCGTTTCCGCGACACCGGTCTGCTTAGCCATTCCCAGTCCAACGACAGAGACCTTGGCTACATTCGCATCATGCGTAATTGCACCGAACGCCATCTGACCTGCAACTGGCTTTAGTGCTTTCAACGCGAGATCAAGTTCTGCTTCCGGAA
>JAKUOW010000023.1 GCA_022451045.1 Pirellulales bacterium
AGATTCCCGCCGGCTATGGCAAAACAACCTCAACCATTGGATACCAGCGTTTCGATCATTACGCCGGAAAATATCCAGTTCAGTTACCGGCTTGCTGGCCCATTTCGTCGTGCCGGCGCATTTTTACTCGACTCGCTAATACTTGGGTTGTTTGTATTCATACTGATGATCCTCGTCGCCTTCATGCAAATGGGAGGTGGGGGCGGCATGGGGTTTGTTCTCTTCTTTGTGTTTTTCGTGCGATGGGCATATTTCATTGTCTTAGAAGCTTGGAGAAACGGGCAAACAATTGGTAAGAAGATCGTTGGAATTCGTGTTGCCACGACCGATGGTAAACCCGTCAGCTTTATGCAAGCAGTCGTGCGAAATCTGCTCAGGGATGCCGACTTATTTCCTCTGGTGCCGCTCTCATTCTTTATTTCCGATATCAATCAAGATATGTTTCTGATTCCGACCGGCCTACTAGCGATTGTCGTTATGACGATGTCCCGTCGGTTTCAGCGCCTCGGAGATCTCGTCTCGGGAACCATGGTAATTGATGCCGAAGCCAGTGTTACTCGACCAGCCATTCAATTAAATGAACCGGGCATAGAGCAGATCATCCACGCCATCCCACAGAGTTTTGCCGTCCCACGTAGTATGGCACAGGCATTAGCCCATTACGTAGGACAACGTGGATGGCTAAGTCAGCCTCGTCGAGAGGAAATCTCTCACCATCTCGGACAACCATTATGCGAACAACTTGGTATTCGCGTTCAGAGTTATGATTTACTCCTGTGTGCGTTGTATCGCATGGCATTCTTTTCAGAACCAACCGAACAAATCGTACCAATGAGTCAGTACCTCACGCAAGCTGGCTCGCTGTCTACATCCACGCCATTTGTACAGCAAGGTGGAATCCAATGAAGGCAGCAGAATTAATTGAAAAGCGACAGCCGCAATGGAGTGAATTAGAACAATACGTTCACTCCTTCCAGTACGGAAGTCGACAAAGGCTCACTGGCTCACAGATGAACCGCTTCGCAGCCCTTTACCGAGCAGCATGTGCAGATCTGGCACTGGCAGATTCCTATTCACTGCCGCCGGATACGGTTCAATATCTACACGATCTGGTAGCCCAGTCACACAATCAACTCTATCGCGCAGACCGCATGCGGCTATCTAACTGGTTACCGGTCTTAATGTACGACGTGCCACACCGAGTATTTCATGATAAATCTGTAAGAGTCGTGTTCGTATTGTTTTGGGGTATGTTCTTTCTAAGTATGTGGCTTTCGTATGAAGACACACTGTGGCCACAGTTTGACAACCAGCCAATACTCTCGGATTTCATTGGGAGTGTTGACCAAATGCACTCGGATGCTGGGATTGACCTGCAAGGTGGACGCCAGACAAAGCTCGACAGCCCTGGTTTCTATATCTGGAATAATGTCAACTTGTGCCTAAAGACATTTGTCGAGGGAATCCTCATCATTCCCGGACTCGTCTTTACCATGTTCAATTCGTATCTGTTTGGTGGCACGTTTGGCTACTACGCGAGACCTGATGCGCCGGTCGACGTTTATAACAATCTGGTTAACTGGGCGACTGGCCATCTGGTCTTTGAGTTTGCCGCTCTGATTCTTGCTACTGCCGCTGGCGTCAAACTTGGAATGTCTTGGATTAACACCAAGGGACTTACCCGCAAAGCATCCCTGCAAAAAAATGGCGTTGAGACGATCCCAATTATTGGATGTGCCGTTGTCATGATGGTTCTGGCAGCTTTTATAGAAGGGTGGATTGCACCGTCAAATGCTCCTTATTGGGTGCGATTTACCATCATGATCCTATCTTTGATTAGCATCATCGGCTATTTCATTGTGCTTGGTATTCGGCAGGGAGGTCGTCATGAAATTCGATAACCCTAGAATCGCGATTCGGCGACGCAAGACCTACGAATTGATGGATCTTTCACTCCATGTGATACGGACATATCCAATACGACTGGCCTTGGCGATGCTCGTTGTCATCGTCCCTATGCTCTTTCTAAATGACTTTTTGATTAGTCATCTTCTTCTGATCGACTCTGAATATACGTCGTTCGTGCATCATGATAGGCCGGAGTATAAGATTGCATATGCTGATACCATCAAGGCTCCATTCATCACCACCATGATTTGTTTGGTCATCATCCAGGCACCCATCGTATCTGTTCTTTCGGTTGTTTTGCTTGGACAAATCGTCTTTGGTATCAAGTCATCCCTAAGAAAACTCATATCGGAATCGCTTGCGAGGTTTGGAGTTTTATTTTGGAGTGTCGGTTGTTTACGTGGAATCATTCCGGGACTACTGGTGGTGCAGGAGATCGCAATTCGAAATCACCAGAGCTACGAAGACCACATTGGCTTACTGGTTTCGATAACTCTTTATGTTGTAATCTTAAGGGTGGTGAGACCTTTTATCTTTGAGATCATTTTGCTTGAAAAGACTCCACTCTTTAAAAAGTCCAAACAGCAAATCACATTGAGCAAACGGAGTAGGGGGATTCATCGCAGTCGCACAGGAGTAGGAGGTCGCGTTATGAGTGGGATGATCATGTCGATGATTATCACAACCAGCCTAATCGGCGGCATGATCTTTTTCGCGACTACGTTTGTAAATCAACATCAAACAACTTTATGGGTCTTACGATGGGGACTACCGATTAGCATGTGGATGGCTGCTGGATTCCTGTCCATCGTGCGATTTCTAAATTACTTGGATGTGCGTATAGAAATGGAAGGCTGGGAAGCCGAATTACTTATTCGTGCTGAAGCAGAGAAAATGAAAGAGCGAATCCAACTCGGAAACGTATAACTGCCCAATCCGCATGAAATTACAACTATCCAATCCGATGACCTTTCTACTGTGGGTACATTGCATCCTGATTTTGCCGGTTACTGCGGGTTCTGCACAGGATCATGATTACGTAGAAATCGGGCGTCAGGCACTCGAGCAGCAAGGTAAGCTGCCTTGGTACGACCAGAAGCGTGATCAATTCAAGTCCATTCCACTGGGCCCGCTAGACGACGATTCACTCATCGACAACGAAATGCCGTTCGATGATGAATTCCTAAACGAAGATCTGGATTTCGATCGTCTCGAAGAGTATCTACAAGACCCAAACTTACGGCGTCAACTCGAACAAAACATGCAAGAATTTGCAAAACGATTTGAAGACATCGATCCAGACGATCTTCCGTTTGACGAAAAATGGATGGATGAGAACTTTGATATTCGCGAGTTTGAACGCTCACTGAATGACCCGGGTAAAAGAGAAGCGTTTGAACGGCAGATGCAACGATTGCACGATTGGTCACAAGATCAAAGTAACGGCAATAGCGAATCTCCGTTTGATCAGCAATTAACCCAGTCGAATATAGACTTCGAGAAGATCAAGCGATATCTGGATGATCCGGCCACCCGCGAACAAGCCCGGCGCCAGATCGAGCGGATGGGTGAATATGCCGAAAGGATGGGGGAACAATTTGACGAAGAAACGTTAAAACGCATCGCCAACGATCCACGCACACAGCGGGCTATACGTGAAATGTTCAAACGACTTGCTGAGAGGAGTCGGGAACGCCAATCACGCGATGGCTTCTTTAATGAAAACGGCGCCAGCAATCGTTCCTATCGGGATCGCGGTGAATTTGAAAGTCCAGATTTTGATGATCCCGACTTCGAGGCGCCCGATTTTAGCGGAATCAGCTTTGGTATTTCCGGCACCTTCATGCAGGTTTTGGTGTACATCATCGTTGGATTGGTCGTGATCGCGGTCGTAATCGCAATCGTGTACGCGATTATCAATCGAGAGAAGCAGCCCAAAAAAGCAACAGCAGTAGGTGCTGATGATGCCGCAGATCTTGATGAACGAGCTGAAGAATTACCGTTCCAATTAGACTTAGCTCCGGCAACCTTGCTCGATCGCATCAGGCAGTGTTATGCAAGCGGTGATTTTAATCAGGCAATCGTCTACTTATTCAGTTATCAATTGCTCGAACTAGATAAACACCGTTGCATCAACTTGACCCGAGGCAAAACAAACCATCAATATCTAAGAGAATTGGTCCGGCTGCCAAATCTAAAAAACCTTCTGTCGAACACCGTATATTGCTTCGAAGATGTCTTTTTCGGAGATCAGGAAATATCCAAAGCCGAATTCGATGAATGCTGGTTGCAGATTGATGAATTTCACCGAGCGCTGCCCGGAGGTGTTCAGGCATGAAGCACTTCTGGTATTTGATGATAATTCTATTGGCATCACTGACCGTTGCAGGATGCGAAGAAGAAGAGGAAGCGATTCCTTTCGACGCAACTTACGGGGAAGGTATACAGTCCGAAGGTAGATACAGCGTCAACGGAACTGCCGTATTTGCAAACATGTTCAAATCGGCCGGGCATAGTGTCCGGTTTTCGACTCGGCTTGATAGTCGCGTTCGCTCAAGCGATGTCATCATATGGGCGCCGGACAGCTTTTTGGGCCCCAATGAACAGGAACGTACGTGGTTTGAATCCTGGATACGAGAAGAAATGGGGAAAACACTTATCTATATCGGTCGGGACTATGATGCTGAATTGCCGTATTGGAGTAAAGTCATACGATCTTCAAGTGGCGATACCAAAGCAAATGCACAACAACGATTCAATCAGGCCATAATGCGCCATGAAACGTTACGTCAACGAACACCTGAAATACAGGAGCTCGATTGGTTTACGATCGATATGACACAATCAAATAGATTCGTGCGTGATCTTACCGCATCTGATTCATACTGGCTCGATAGCATCGAAATCGACAAATGCGAAATAGCAATACGTGGCGAGATTCAACACCGCGATTTCAATAATTCAGGCTGGAATTATGAAGACTTGATATTAGCTGAAGACACACCACTTCTATTTCGTATGGGACCCCTTGGTTACCAAGATAGTAGTGTACTCGTCGCGCAAAACGGCTCATTCCTCTTGAATTACTCACTTATCAATCATGAGCATCGAAAACTAGCTGGTAAGATCATTGATTTCTGTGGCGAAGATCTTCAAGTGACGTTTGTTGAAAGCAGGCAAGGAGGACCATCTGTTGGCGGAAATCCACCTCCATCAGCCAATCCAAATAGGCCAGACCGTGAACAGCGACCTGGCTTTTTCAACTTGCTAATGACAAATCCCCTTGGACTAATCCTCATTCACCTGTGCATCGCAGGACTCATTTATTGTTTTCTCCGATTCCCGGTATTTGGAAGAGCAAGAGAACGATTTACCGTTTCAACCATCGTGGATCATAAGGACGAAAATCGAGATATTCGGAATTTCGGACGACATATAGATGCCGTGGGTGGCCTTCTACATAAAACACGCGACACCCAACACGCTGCAACGACAATTCAGTATTACGACCAACATGTATCAAATGACTAACTGAGTAGCAACGAGAGTAACAAATGGCCTCATCACCTACATTTAGCTGCCCAACCTGTTCGCAAGTACTTTCATTGCCTGCGGGATTTCAAGGATCTCAGGTCCAGTGCCCAAAGTGCCAAACCAATATACAAGTACCATCCACCCAACCAGCAGCGGCGCCAGTCGTAGCTCCAACGCTGGTACAACAGCCAGTCGTTCAGCAAACGGCTGCTCCTGTTAATGCACCTGTTTTAGATGCTATCGGTAAGATCTCTATCGACATGGAGTCTACGCGGGGAAGTGATACGGAAACCCGGAAGTTATTTCAGGCAGTAACAAAAGAGGTTGGCAAGATCTTTGTCGGGCAGGATGAATTGGTCATCGGATCGTTGGTCGCTTTATTCTCCGGCGGACATGTACTAATTGAGAGTGTCCCAGGGTTAGGTAAAACTCTTTTCGTACGCACACTTGGACATATACTTGGCTGCGACTTTGGCCGAATCCAATTCACCGCTGACTTAATGCCTTCAGACATAACCGGTGCTCCAATCTTCAATATGAAGACTCAGGAATTCACGTTTTATCCCGGCCCTGTTTTCACACAATTACTGCTGGCGGATGAAATCAATCGAAGTCCCGCGAAGACACACGCCGCGCTGTTGGAAATCATGCAAGAGCGACGGGTAACGGTTGATGGTGAAACCTATCCCATGGAAGCACCGTTCCTGGTCATCGCTACCCAAAATCCAATCGAGTCAGAAGGCACTTACAACTTGCCTGAAGCTCAGCTTGATCGCTTCATGTTCAAGTTAATGGTGGATTATCCGACGGAAACGCAAGAAGCCAATATTTTGAAAATGCACAGTGAGCAGATTGATATTAACAGTCGACTTTCAAACGAGTTGGAAACCATTGCATCACCTGAGCAAATTGTTGCCGTCACCAAGGAAACGGGTAAGGTCTTAGTAGAACCGGCCTTAGTCGATTACATCAACAAGGTTGTAAGACTTACGCGGACGTGGCCTCAGCTTTACATGGGTGCATCACCTCGTGCCGGACTGGCTCTGATGCAAGGCGCAAGAACGCTTGCTGCATTCCAAGGGCGACAATATGCCATTCCCGATGACGTTGTTCAATTGGCACTGCCAACTCTACGGCATCGGGTACTACTCGCGCCGGAACTAGAGGTTGAAGGTCAATCTGTAGACACCATCCTCAGGGATATGATTCGAACCGTCGAAGTACCGCGAGTCTAAAATGGACACCACTCAAATCCAACAAGGAGTTGACCTGGTACAGGCTTTCCCTTGGCTGACTTTAGTCGCAGTTATTGTGCCGTTACTGATCCTTGCGCGGCGTGATGTATTCCCGAACTGGGGATTTCTGATCTTAGCTGGCGTCCCATGCCTACTAGCGTTACTCACCGCTTTTCAGCCGGACTTGATCGCGTTCGTGTTAATCGTGGATATCGCACTTATTGTGATTCCATTTCTAGATCTGTTCACCTTGGCTAAGAGCTCTCATTTTCGGGCCCAACGAGAACATCTCGGGGTCGCGTCACTATCAAAGGAATTAGATGTTTCCTTTGTCGTCCACAATGATGGCACAACCAGCAAGCGGGTAGCAATTCGCGATGACGTGCCCGAGTCGTTTGAGGTGATTCCCAATCTATTTGCTGACACAATTCCGCCAGCAACGGGGAT
Organism: Pirellulales bacterium; assembly: GCA_022451045.1. Lineage (GTDB taxonomy): Bacteria > Planctomycetota > Planctomycetia > Pirellulales > Pirellulaceae > UBA11883. The sequence goes on from JAKUOW010000023.1 coordinate 7,125, forward strand.
GTCGTTCAATTACACTTTGCGTGCCAACGAACGCGGTGAGTTCCCACTCAATTGTATTTACGTCCAGGTGACGAGTGCCTTGCGCATGTTTAAACGCATAATCAGAGTGCCATGCAGGACGATCATCAACGTATTCCCTGACCTGCAACAAGTCTCTCATTACACTCTTCTTGCACGTTCAAACCGGCTCAATGCACTGGGAGTTCGTCGAATCAGACGAGTCGGTCAAGACAATGAATTCGAACGATTGAGAGACTATACCCGAGATGACCATTATCGCGCGGTGGACTGGCGAGCTACTGCCCGTCACAGCAAACTGATCGTGCGAGATTTTCAATCAAATCAGAATCAACGCGTGATATTTCTCGTTGATTGCGGCAGAATGATGACCAATCACTCTGAAGGACACACGTATCTGGACCATGCATTTAACGCCATGCTGATGCTGAGCCATGTCGCCTTGACTCAAGGTGACTCCGTCGGATTGATCTGTTTCTCAGACCGAATTCACAAGTTCATACCCCCTGGCTCAGGAAAGAAACACCTTAACCGTCTACTGCATGCATCCTTTGATGAATTTCCGGAAATGGTAGAAAGCCGATATGACGAGGCCTTTCAATATCTTGCCCGTCGTAGCAATCGAAGGGCACTCGTAATCTTAATCACGAATGTGATTGATGAAGTAAATTCACAACAGATCCAGTCTTACATGCAATCCGCTTCAACACGTCACCTACCAATTTCTGTATTGCTGAGAGACCACGAGATGTTCAATGCAGCAAATCAGCGGAATGACATTTTCAAAAGTGCGGCCGCCGCCGAAATTCTAAACTGGCGACATCAGGTGATAAGCTCACTTGAGCAGCAGGGGATTAGAGCACTGGATGTGTATCCCGAAGATTTAACTGCACCGCTTGTTAATCAGTATCTTGAAATCAAAGCACGTCATCTGCTGTGATTTGATTTTTGATTAAAACTCAAACGGGATGTCTTTCAAACGCGCTTCAGTCTCGGCCATCAACGCATCTTCTGCTGCTTCATCATCTGCTACATAGGTTACGGAGAATCTCAAAAACGGTCCGGCATCATCCCATGGAACGGTCACAATTGCCTGTTCTGTGATTAGATACTGACTGGCATCCTCAGCATTTGAAAATGTGTGGCTGCCCTGAATACCTTTGGGTGCTTTGGTGTACAGAAAGTATGAACCACCGGGAAACTCACATTGCCATCCACACTTCGTAAGCGTTTCAACAAGCTTTTCCATGCGGCGACGGTACTTGGACCTGACTTGTTGCGGAATTGCATCATCATCTAACGCTGCAGCTGCTGCTTTCTGAATGGCAATGAACTGGCCTGAATCACAATTATCCTTAACGTCGGAGAAGGCCTGAACAAGCAGTGGATTTCCACACACCCAACCTATTCGCCATCCGATCATGTCAAACCCTTTAGAAAGTGAATGGACTTCCACGCCCACATCCCGAGCACCCGGGGTTTCAAGGAAGGACATTGGTTCGCCATCGAAGGTCAGTAACACATGTGCTGCATCCTGTACGACAACGATGTTATTTACTTTCGCAAACTGAACGACCTTTTCAAAAAACGCTTTGGTTGCCAGTTTTCCTGTAGGGCTATTGGGGTAGTTGATCACCAATAACTTGGCTTTACTGACTACATCCGCTGGAATCCCGTCCAGGTCCGGGAAGAAGTTGTTTTCTTGCAGCAAAGGTAGCTTATAAACCGATCCTCCGTAATATCCTGTATGTGTGCCGGCCACAGGATAACCTGGAACGGTCATCAACGTGATATCGCCAGGATTGATGAAACAGGCTGGTAACATCGAAAGAGCTGTTTTGCTACCAATACAGTGATTGATCTCCGTTGCAGGATCTAATGCTACGTTGAAGTTTCTCTGCATAAAGCGGCTGACCGCTTGCTTGAATTCATCAATGCCGTTATCTGCATAGCCGCGATTCTCGGGCTTATGAATCTCTTCTGCCATGACGTTGCGAACGCTCTCCGCCGCCGGTGCATCGTTTTCACCGATACCGAAATCCAACAAATCTCGATCTGGATTCTCTGCAATCGCCTTTCGCTTAGCTCGTTTGATTTTCTCAAACTTATAGATTTCCGTGCCTTTCCCATAGTTAACACCGCCAATGCGATCGGCAAACATCTGCTGAAAATATGGGTCGCTCATAATTCTTGATTCCGGTTTTGTAATTCTTGGCTGCAAATATCACTGGTTTATTGAAATGCTAAAGTCGCATTGCGTCGAGAGACTTAGCCCACGCCATCAGGCGAGAAACCTCATCGTAACCCAAGAATCAAACCACTTGGAGAGGGTGAGAGATGCAATATCAGGCCCAACAGGATGCCAACGTTACTTGCTTAAGCCGACCTAGATATAGGTCGTGTCAATACGATGTCGTCCATATCGCCGAGGTACTTTTGCCGTACTTCCGGATGTTGTTTCACTTCTTCCGGTGTCCCATGGTATAGCACTTGTCCTTCGTTAATCACATAACAGCGATCCACTGTCTGAAGAATCGCTTCGGCATTGTGATCAGTGATCAGAATCGAAATCCCTTCATCATCTCTCAGCGCCAACAAGATGCTTCGAATTTCCTGAACACGAATCGGGTCAACACCGGCAAATGGTTCATCCAACATGATGACACGTGGATCGGATATGAGGCAACGAGCGATTTCAAGTCGTCGCCGCTCACCTCCGGAAACTTTCGCCGATTTTGTCTTGCGAATATGAGGAATCTTGAATTGTTCTAGTAATTCGGTGCACCGCATCTTAGCTGCCTTACCCTTGATGCCAACTAGTTCAAGCATCAACAGCAAGTTCTTCTCCACCGAGAGCTTTTGAAAAATACTCGGCTTCTGAGCCAGATAACCCATGCCGCCAACCTTGGCTCGCCGATGCATTGGCCAATCGGTAACATCTTCTGACTGTAGAGTAACGGTACCTTCATCCGGTTCAAGTAACCCACACGTCATGCGAAAACTCGTCGTTTTCCCAGCACCATTGGGACCGAGCAAGCCGACAATTTCACCTTCATTAATATGAAAGCTCACACCATCTACAACGCGGCGGCGTTTGAATGACTTCACGAGTCCGTCTACTTCAAGAAGCGGCATGGACTTTGGTTCCTCCTTGAAACCACATGGATGGTGTTTACTGATTGCCTCGTGCAATCAGGCTTGCTTCATTCTAACGGATTACGCGGAATTGCTTAAAGTTCGGAATGACAGGAGCTTCAAGTGTCCAGTTATATCGCCAACCGTGAGGCCAATAGACCATAAGTGCTTCTCCAATCAGTAACCGGCGATGAAGTGCTTGATTAGCAGACCACCCTCTTCCGTCAGAGCTTTGCTGACTGTTGTCACCAAGTGGTAAGAAGTGGTCTTCGTGTACATCCAGGATTAACTCTGCACGACTATCAAACAGACGTTTACGATCACGGTAGGCCAGCTCCTCTTCAGTTAACTGCTCACGCGACTCACCGGGCTTCAGATAGTCGAAGTCCCCGTGGTTACGCAGGAATGGCTGATAATCACTACCCAGGCTGTGACCCGTCTGCGCGATGTAGTAAACATCTCTGTAGACTCTGGCGTTATTGACCTTCATGGCCAGGCCATTTGAAGCAATACCAAGAGGTAACTTGTCACCAGGGTTATCTTTCGTCCAATTGGGAACTGGCGCTTCTCGTGGAATAAATGTTGCTGGTGTGTCGAATTCCACAAGTGAGTCGTTGATCCAAAGGCGTAGCTCGTCATCGAAATTGGAGAATCGAAAGTTGTATGATCCGGGACCATCTAAACTTGTAGTGCCCTGCACAGTCGCACTTGTATTACCGTCTGCGTCCGTGAATAACTGCCGACCATCATCAATTACCAGAGTTGCGGTTCCTGTTGCTACGTCTATTCGACACTGATGGGTGACCATGCCTTCAATAATCTGAAGCACCAGCTCTCCGGAATCCGAATCGACGTCTATATCTGCTTCCACGCATAAGTCCCCAACCCAGTGGACACCGTCAGCCTTGTCACGCATTACATGTTCTCTGGCATTGGAATCTATGAAAGCATCCGGTTTCCGTCCGTAGTTAGAAAACGAGTAGTTGTTGTATGCCACAAAGTCCAACACGATCGATGAATGTTGTGGATGCGGTATTCTTCCGACTAATTCACTGCGTTGCAGAATGTTGTTAGCTGTAGTCATGTCACCGCTTTCGACAGCTTCCCAATATCCAGTAAGTCGACGATTGATCTCATCCCACCAGTCCTGCCGACAGGGAATATGGTAGTAATTGATGAATTGATCGCCTTCATGCGAACCATCGGTTACAAATGGAAAGTTCCCATCCCGATCAGACCACGGACCATCGTACTTATCGACCTTTTCAAAGCCGACTTTGCGCCATCGGTACGGATAGCGAATCAGGTTTAAAGTACGAGAACGGTATTCCGAATCATGTACTTTGTGCATCATGGTGAGTTGTTTAGAGGCCGGCTTTCTCGCGATAACAAACTGTGACTCCGGTTCATTAAGCGGTCGGGTGTAAATGTCGCCATTGAATATGCGAACTTGTTCACCTGGTAAACCAATGAGTCGCTTAATGTAATTCTGAGTTGCGTTGCCGGGAAACTTAAATACGATGACATCCCAGCGTTGCGGGTCACCAAACACGTATGACAACTTGTTTACGAGAATTCGATCCCCTGAAAAGCTGCGCTCATTTGGCTTGTCACGATCATATCGATGGACATGACGGCAAATGGGGCACTTACCTGTGGTAACAAGTTTGAGATCGATCTCATCAGCATTTTCGTCGCTAGCTGTCGTTTGATACTGGAACCCACACTCCGGACAATCAACGTCCATGTGTCTACCATGTAGTCCCTCTGCCATCGATCCAGTCGGAATCACAAAGGCTTCTACGATGAATCCACGAAACAGGAGTGCAAGAATAATAGCAACCACCACCGACTCTACTGAGTCGCGTGTCGAGCTAACTTGCGAATCGGGGGCTCTTTTTACAAATAGTTTCACGTCTTGTAATTACTGAGAAAAAGGAGCTTGTTTGGGTGGAAATCACACCTGCATCACGAGATGTATAAGTTGCAGTAGGTGCTAATTGATACGCGAAAAACACGTAGTTCGTTCATTTCCGGATATTACACGATTACCACAGACAGGTATATACCGCCGACATTTTATGATAGGCAAATCGACGCTATTCGAGATTTGTCCGTTTGACCAATGAAATGAGCTGTTTTCGAGTAACCGGTGCCCGCCAATGCCTACTATCAACCGACTGTACGAGATTATCTCCTGCTACGAACCACTCACCATCGGAAAGTACATTCGGAAAGGTACACCGTTCATTTCCGTTTTCCGCATCTAGCCAATATACGTCTCTGTACAAGAGAAATCGCTGCAAAGACACTTTGCCACCACTAGCAGCTACGCTTAGCGGTACAAGATTTACCCAATTCTGATCCCTGTCTCCAAGAGCCTTAATCAATGGCATATCAATGCTCACAGGATCGCGATCTCCTACTTGCAACCATGCCTTCCCATCAATCCGACCAAGCCTCAATTGAACAGTGCCAGAATGAATAGGCCCTAAAGACAGCAGTGATACATCTGGGCCACCGTACTGCTTAATGGCACCTTTCCCATCACTAATCTGCAAATCCAGTACGACGTCCGACACACGAAGCCCCAAGCGTTGCAGTCCGTCTGTCTCGATAATGACATGAGCAAGAAGGTCGTAAACGTGGTGCATCGAAGAGCGATCTGTATGTTGATTGTATGAATTGAAATCAAGCACATACGAACCAACACTTATTTCTGCTGGAAACACTAATCCGTTAACAACGTCCTGCTGGTGATACTGCAGCCACGTATCAAAGTTGTCTGAACCGGAATTGCATGTCCATTGGGAATTCTGGAAAGTCCAGTTTGATCCCTGCTTGTTATATTGGCCGGCGGGAGCTTCTACATATTCCTGTTCATCAGCGGGATCAAAACCCGATGGCTTGAAATAACTGTCATGAACAAGAGTCGATAAAGTAAAGAATTCACCAAAGTCCTTTTGGTAAAGCTTGTCATTTAGGTACAACTCACCGCCTTCGAATGCAATGGTTTCACCGGGTAACCCAATAACCCGTTTGACCGCCACATCACTTTCTCCTTGCTGTACCCTGTCCGGATTACGGCGAAAGGCAATTACATCCCAGCGGCTTGGTTCGAGACTATCCCCTTCAAATAACCTGACGGCATCACCTTGGTGTGCAATTCCATCCGTTTTATTCATGTGACCACAATTGGGACATCGACTGTAAGTTTGTGAATTGACCAGCACCGGGTCTGTGTCATATGAGAACGAACACGATTCGCAGATAAACTTCAGATGAGGACCACGGAGAAACGGTGCCATCGACCCACTTAGGACTCGAGTCTTTGTGTGCGGAACAGTGGGTGGTTTCCACGTCAGAAGCACCGTCGACAAACCAAAAAGCAGTACGAGAATTGAAAGGCGAAAGAACGGTTGTCGTCTGCCTGTATCTGAGCTTTCCATTTGGTTCAGCTTACCAATTTAGAATGCTGACGCCCAAGCATGAATGTCAGCGTTTTTCTGCTCCGGTGTCCAACACAGCCATAAATGCTTTTTGTGGAATATCGACACTGCCAATGGACTTCATACGTTTCTTGCCTTCACGCTGCTTAGCCCATAGCTTTCGCTTTCTGGATATATCACCGCCGTAACACTTGGCAGTAACGTTTTTCCTTAAAGCACGCACTGTTTCTCTCGCAATCACACGGGAACCTATCGCAGCCTGAACAGCAACTTCAAACATGTGACGATCGATTTCTTCTTTGAGTTTCTTGCAAACTGCGCGACCGCGACGGTCAGCATCATTTCGATCACATATAACGCTCAAAGCATCCACTTTTTTCCCGTTTACCAGAATGTCCATACGAACCAGGTCCGCTGGAAAATAGCCGATCACTTCGTAGTCCATGGTCCCGTACCCACGCGTTGCACTCTTTAGCTTGTCGTGCAGATCATAGATAACTTCTGCCAATGGTAACTCGTAAGTGATCATTGTTCGGGTTGGTGACAAATACTCGGTTGCCTTTTGAACTCCGCGACGATCTTGGCAAAGCTTCATGACTGCACCGATATAGTCGGCCGGTACGACGAAGTTCACCTTTACGATCGGCTGTCGGAATTCCTCTATATCTCCTGAATCCGGCACTTCTTGTGGTCGGTGGATTTCCTTTGTCTCGCCATTTCGCAGCGTCAATTCATACGTCACATTGGGGGCAGTTTGGACGAGATCAATATCTGACTCCTGTTCGAGTCGCTGCTGGACGATTTCCATGTGCAACAATCCAAGGAATCCACATCGAAAACCAAATCCTAAAGCATCGGAAGTTTCCGGTTCAAATTCAAAACTGGGATCATTAATCGCCAGTCGTTCCAACGCATCACGCAGCTCTTTGAAGTCCTGACCGTCAGATGGATACAGGCCGCAATACACCATGCGTTTAGGTGGCTGATAACCCTCTAGCGGTTCGGCACTATTATTGGCCGTACTGACGGTATCACCAATGTTTACCAATTCAAGTGATTTGATATTACAGATCAAGTAGCCAACCTGACCAGCGTGTAATTCGTCGCAAGGTCTTTGCTGAGGAGCAAACTGACCAAGTTCCAGAACTTCGTGATTTGACTCTGTACCAATAAACCGGATTTTTTGTCCCTTCTTGATCGTGCCATTCATAACGCGAACATACGTAATCACGCCACGGTACTCGTCATAGTGAGAGTCGAACACCATCGCCTGTAACGGTTCATCTACATCACCTTCTGGTGGTGGTATTGCTCCAATTACAGCATCAAGGAGCTCATCGATTCCTAAACCAGCCTTGGCGCTGACCTTTTGAATCTCATCTTCACCCATCATTAGAGTTTGTTCGATTTCTTCGACAATTTCATCTACGCGGGCATGAGTGAGATCAATCTTGTTAATGACCGGAATGATGTGCAATTCCTGATCCATCGCGTTGTAAGCATTGGCTACAGTTTGTGCTTCGATGCCCTGAAAGGCATCCACAAGCAACAGAGCTCCTTCACCACAAGCTAGTGATCGGGAAACTTCATACTGGAAATCCACATGGCCGGGTGTATCAATCAGATTAAGCTCGTAGGACTCATTTCCATGCTTGTATTGCATGCTCACCGTACGAGCCTTGATCGTGATACCGCGTTCTCTTTCGAGTTCCATGTCGTCAAGCAGCTGTTCCTTCATTTCCCGTTTGGTAACCGTACCAGTGTATTCCAACAGGCGATCCGCCAGCGTGCTTTTGCCGTGGTCAATGTGGGCAATAATGCAGAAATTACGGATGTTCTTGAGATTCATATCGTAGTAGAGAGGCTCTAACTGCTGTTCTGCTCTGTTTATTACCGGTCAGTTTTGACCAAATTGTGCTCTGGCAACACCCGCGGCTCCGATAAAGCCAGAGTCACTTCCAAGTGTTGCAAAATCAATGATGGTGTTTTCTGCTAAAACCGGAAAGGTCATTTCCGAAAATCGGGAACGGATGTGGCTCAGAAATGTCTTTCCTGTGTCCGTGCTACGGCCACCAAAATCCATCGCACCACCTAAAACCACGATATCAGGGTCTATGGTATGCACAAGGGACGTAATGCCAATCGCTAGATATTCAGCAGTCTCTTTCACAATCTGCAGCGCATATACGTCTCTTTTTTCCGCATGCTCAAATACATCGAGGCTGCTGATCTCATTTCCGGCCCTAACAACAGCGTGAAGAGAGGATTGAGGATGCCCAGGTAAACCCTCGGTTGTGCGTTTAGCTACCGAAGTTGCACTAGCGTATGCCTCCATATGCCCGCGTAGTCCACACGGGCACATTCTCGCATTGTCCGATGTATCAACGATGACGTGGCCACATTCGCTACCGTGGCTATGTTCACCATCTAGCGAAATATCCCGAATAATGATGCCACCACCTAAACCCGTGCCAAGTGTCAGCATGATCAGACAGTCGTTTTCTGCGCCCGTGCCAACCCAAAACTCTCCATATGCCGCAGCATTAGCGTCATTCACAAATGCTACAGGCTTTTGGCATGCCTCGGATACGGCATCTCTAATTGGAAAGTGATTCCACCCACTCATATTAGGCAATTCAAGTAACCTACCTGCTGGAATGTCCATCGTCCCAGGGGTACCTAGGCCTAGAGCTTGAATCTGATCCCAGTTGACATTGGTGTCTTCTACGAGCGCAGTCAAACATTGGTGGATACGCTTCACTCCGTCTTCAGGACCTTTTTCCTGATGAGTCAGAATCCGCTGGTATGCCAAAACGCGACCGCTGTTATCAACGATGCCGATCTTGATTCCGGTACCACCAACATCAATTCCTGCGTAGAAAGGGAGTTTGCCCTCAGATGCTGATAAGTCAGGTAATTGTTGTTCGGAGTCGGTCAACACGCTTTACCGGTTTGGGAAGAGCTATAGACTTTGGTTCAGATATTGGAAGATCACTCTTCTTCGGTCAGCACTTTTTGTTTGTTGTCTGCCCACCATTTGGCCCATTTTTCCTGAGCCTGGTCCCGCGACTCGTCACTCGCAAATCCACATGAATATCCGTTAAAGATCATCGTCGGATTCGGTTGGATGTATTTATATCCGTAGTCTTCATGAGACTGGCGGGTCATGTACAGTAACAAGGCTAAAGCAACATCACGTGCCTGAGTCCTGATTATTCCACCTTCAACCTGATTTGTACTCCAGGTGTGTACTACTGTTTTCTCCGTCAGCAATGGAAAAAGCAGTGCGAGATCCTCTGTACCACCAAACTTGGCAATTGCTACGGCAGCGTACTGGCGATAGGACGACGACGTTGAAGTGTCTTGAAGCGTCGCTTTGCCAATCTCTAGGCCAGCGTCCTTCAAGTCGTAGGTCATCGTCAGCATCAGTGGATAGAACTTGTTCGCCCCATTGCTGTTTTCTCGAACCCAGAGGTCCAAGAGTTTGACCAGAATTGGTTTTTGGTTACTCCCACGTACGATTTCCATCGTCTTGTTGTAATTCAACAAATTGTAAATGTGATGATGCGTTGTGTTCTTTCCAGCCGTATCAATCGACAAACCAGCAAACAAGAGCGCTGCGATGTTAGCTGCTTGAATGCTCTGACTATTCCTGATTCCCGTATATGCGGGCTGCAGTGCTTTTACCCGGCGTTCAAACATCGCATTGAAATGTTTTTTTGTATCCATAGCGTGCAGTAATGATGCTTCACTTCGCACCATCGAAGCAAACAACAGCCGATGATTTTTATCACTTCCCACCACCTCTCGATACCGCTTCCAGCCGGGCAAGTCATGTTCAAGCTTACCTTCAACATCATTTACAAATGCTTGTAGCTTTCGTTCAAAGTCATCCTGAAGTGATTTAACAAGGATTCTGCGGGCTCTGGTGCGAATTTCCAGATCCGGACTTTTCAAGGCACGCTGAAGCGCGTTCCTCGCTTCAAGTCCTATTCTCATCAGCGCTGACTCCGCCAATTCTCTCGATTCAAATTCTTCAGACCCTAGCTGTTTAACTAGAACTGCGATTCGGTCCGTCTCAGGCTCTTGAAAGGCGATTACAGAATCGTACGCCAAACCCGTCAGGCCAAAAGTCAATATCAGGATTTTGATGTGATTAAGCGGCATTGTGTGATGAATTAAAGTGCGTACTTTTAAACGCTTGTTTTGGTACTACCGCCATTATAGATGCGTAGGACCAATAGTGCGATTCATCAAATCAATTGGTTGACGTCTTTACGGATCATCGCAGGAGCCAACCATCGTCCAAAACGTTACTCTCGTGCTGACCCAATGGTCATAACCCCGGCAATAGTCAGCATCACACCAAGTACCAGAGGCGTCGTAATAGGCTCATTAAAGAACACAACACCAGCGATTGCAGCTATGGCGATTTGGCTGGAATTGAGCAGGTTTACACTGGTGACAGTCAGCAATCTAAGAGCGACGACGAGACATGCAAACGCCTGAAAATTGCACACACCGGCGAGCAACATATAGGTTAAGTCCTCCGGGCTGGTATTTGAAATAACACTGGCATCAGTGCTGATAAACGTCGCAATTAATAGCACGATGAATCCAATGGTGGAGGAAATGAACAAGACCATCGGATTGCTCATGCCATTTTGCACACAATGCCTAATGACAATGCCAAACAACGCATAACCAATGCCAGATCCACAAACTAGCAATACGCTAAGCGTGGCAAGCTTTAATGATCGAGCCGCCGCATCTGGATCCTCCAATACAGACTCTGTCGCTTCATCGCTGCCAAAGGACAGTAACACAATGGCCGCCAAAAGAATGAGAATGGCAACAATCGTTCGATTCGAAACTTGTTCCTTTAATAGCCACCACCCTAAAACAGCAGATGCGAGGATCATGGATCCGGTAGTGACTGGCACTGCTAGTGCCAGACCAATGATTCCAAGCGACCATTGAAAGACAACATTGCCTGCCAAATGCCCGACAATGGAGACTGCCGTCATTAATAGGACTAGCCTGCGCGACGGTGGCGTGCGATGACCTTTTTGATAACGCAATAACAGCCAGGGAATCACGAACACCAGCGTAGGAATGGCCTTCACACAAGAAACCCACGCCGGGTCCTGATCTGAAACCATACGTAGGAAAATATTGGCTGTTGAGTATCCTAACCCAGCCAAGCAGGCAAAGATGAAGCCTTCCCATGCACGAAAGCCCGTCGCTGGTGACTTTGAAAGTTCATCGGTTGTCGATTCTAGGTCCGTCACAGATTTCTGGGCAACTATAATGAATGCCCGCCGGTTACATTCGATAATCTATGGTGTCAGTCTGTCATTCTAGATGTAATGTAGAAAACCTGATACACGACAATTTCCCTCCTATGACAATCGAATCAATCATTCCAGCCCATCTGTGTGAAACAGGTGCCTGGCCAGAGTTCATCAATTCTCTTTGTGAAGAAATCCATGCGCTTGCTGAGAGTGAGGAATCACGATTCGCCTTTGCTGAAAGCTGTAGTAGTGGACTTGCCGCAGCCACCATCGGTGCAATTCCTGGAATTTCTCAGTACTTCTGTGGTAGTAAAGTCACCTATCGTGACAACACAAAGCATGAGTGGCTCGCGGTGACTCATGGCACGTTGAGTCAATACAGTGCAGTAAGTGAACCTACCGCAGATGAAATGGTTGCAGGGTTATTAACTTCGACATCAGAAGCAGATATCGGGATCGCCATCACCGGCCATTTGGGGCCAGATGCACCCTCGGAGATTGATGGCCATGTATTTGCAGCGATTGGATTTCGGGATGAAGCGGATACAGGCAGTTTTAGGGTGTGGACTCGCGAATTTCAATTAAACTGCCAAGCCCGTGGTGATCGCCAACGTGAGGCCGCAAGTCTGGTGCTATGGTGTCTCCGACAAGTGCTCCTGATTAAACACGCTCACAGATTTGTACAACAGGCACACTCTGCGCCTGTATACATAACAGATTCTCCAGATCGAATGGAACAATCTTCGGACCTGCTTTTTCCGGGCGCGTTTAATCCAATTCATGATGGTCATCGTGAAATGGCTGAAATCGCCAGCACACTTGGAGACCAGACAGTTGTCTTAGAAGTGTCTATTGAAAATGTCGATAAGCCAACGCTTTCACAGACAGATTGCATCTGCCGAATACTTCCATTGCTCTTCGAATTTCCGGTTCTTCTTACAGCTGCCGCTACCTTTGTGGAAAAATCCTACAAGAATAATATCACGTTCGTGGTGGGGGCCGACACAATCGCCAGAATCGGTGAAGATCGGTATTACAACGACGAATTCTCCGTTGATGATGCCATTTCGATGTTTTCAGCCAAAGGAACACGCTTTGTAGTCTTTGGGAGAGAAATGAGTGAATTGCAGCACACGGGTGCCACCACAAAAGGCCACTTTCAGTCTCTAAAATCTCTGGGCCTACCATCCACACTGACGAAATTGTGTATTTCAGTCGAAGAATCCAGCTTTCGCAGCGATCTTTCTTCTAGAGATTTGCGCTAAAAACACCGCAAAAGGTGGTCTTTCTCATTATCTGCAAGAGTTTTTCCGTAAAAAACTTCTCTGTTGGTGCTAATAAATCGTTAGACACATCGAATAGCTGTTTAACCGGGCACTTTGCAGAGTTTACTGCACCCGATTCCTTTAAGACAAAGGCCCTAGTCAGGCCGCAAAGTAGAACTTTACGCCTCATTTTAGGAGGGCTAACATCATGACTAAGAAATTTAAACTTGTTGGTGGTGGAGTTGCTGTTGGCGCTCTATTGCTTTTCTTATTGTTTGGAAGTGATGCATTGAGTTATGTCTCAACGTCGATTTCCAAGGTTCATAACAGTGTAAAAGGCAGTGTCCCTGTTGATTTTGAGTTAGAGAGAGCTCGCAACGAAGTCGACAAGATCACGCCAGAGATTCAATCCAACATGCAATTGATTGCAAAGGAAGAGGTTGAATTAGAGCAGCTTAGTGAACGAATTGATTCGCTTGAAGAGAGCCTAGTAGGCGATCACCGAGCCATCATGCGATTGCAGGCTGATTTAGAATCCGGTAGCGAAACATTCATTTACACCGGTAATGAATACAGCGCTTCGGAAGTAAAGCGTGATCTCTCGAATCGTTTCTCTGAATACAAGGTCAACGACGAGACTCTGGTAAATCTTAAGCAGGTTTATGTATCTCGACAACATAACCTGGACATTGCAGAAGAGAAGCTTGCAGAAATGCAGTCGATCAAGCGACAGCTCGTGGCTCAAATCGACAATCTCGAAGCACGCAACAAGATGGTTGAAGTTGCTCGATCCAGCAGTGATCTGGTCATCAGCGATAGCCAGGTTGCAAGAACCAGTGAGTTGATTAACGAGATCAAGTCGCGGTTAAGTGCGGAAGAGAAGATTCTTGATGCAGAAATCCTGCCAATGGATCGCATTCCTGTAGAAGCAGATGGTGACGAGAACGATGTAGTCGCAGACGTCGCTGCCTACTTCAATCAGAAAAGTACGGACAGCCTGGTAACCTCAAGTCACTAGGAATCCCCTGAATCGGTTAGCTCGCTAACTGACGACGAAACCGGGCCTTTGGGCCCGGTTTCTCCTTTGCGCTCTGTTTACAAGTCACACACAACCCACCTCACAAAGGTTCTTTGTAAATGACTTCTGAAACACTTACCCATAGCATTGGCCAACGCTTTCTTCTATGGATTGACGATGTTGGTGGATACCTCGTCTCCAGAAACGAATCATTCACCATCGGCCGATCCGGAGTTCATGCGACGTCGGACATACCAATCAATGGTGACTTAGCATCCGAACATATAACTATTCAAAGTGGAAGCGACTACTGCGTCCTGACACCACACGCCAAGACGCTGGTAAATTCTCTTGAAGTAGAAGAACCGCTAGCCATCGTAACGGGAGACATGCTTACGATGGGTAGTGTTCAATTGGAAGTCCTGCCGCGTCATCCGCTGAGTCAAACGCTCGGATTGAGAATCACAAGTCACCACAATTCGCATGGCGCCAAAAATATCCTGCTAATGAAAAGGTCCATTATCCTCGGTAGCAAACGACAAAATCACATCGTCCTTGGAACTGGGCATGAAGACACCGTAATCTATGAATCCTCTCAAAATAAGCGACTATTTTTCAAGCCCACTGCACCTATAAGACCAGGAGCACAGAGTGCTACAGACACCAGCGAATTATCGGACGGTAGCTGTCTGGAATCAGGTGATTTGACAATTACTGTTGAATCGCTCGACTGAGTACGATGTTGTCGACATTATAGTATTAGATGCGACTCAAATTGATATCTTAAAGAAGTCCCGAAAAATGAAATACGCGTTTAGCAATGGAGACACCCCACTGGATGGTTACACCATCAAGCGCGGTGTTGGACGCGGTGGATTTGGGGAAGTGTATTTCGGTTTGAGCAATGCCGGAAAAGAAGTCGCACTGAAACGCGTAAACGAGCATGGCGACACAGAGAGTAGGGGAGCCCGCGAGTGTCTTAACCTGCGACACCCGAATCTGTTAGAGATCTACGACGTTAAAGCAGATGAAGATGAATGTACGTGGATCGTGATGGAGTACATGGAAGGTGCATCACTACGTGAACATTTGAACGAGCATCTCGACGGACTAGCTCAAAATGACGCGAGTGCTTGGTTCTATCATATTGCCGCCGGAGTGCAGTATCTGCATGACCACGGTGTGGTCCATAGAGACCTCAAGCCTGGAAATATTTTCATCAGCAACGGATTCGTAAAGATCGGCGACTATGGCCTTTCCAAGGTCATATCCAACAGCCAGCGAAGTAATAACACACAGAGTATCGGAACCTTCCACTACATGGCTCCGGAAATTGGAAAAGGGAAGTATGGACGGGAAGTCGACATCTATGCTCTTGGAATAATCTTGTTCGAACTCCTGACAGGGCGACACCCGTTTGAAGGCGAAAGCAGTCAGGAAGTAATAATGAAACACCTGACCGACACGCCGGACCTTTCAAGCATTCCCGTCTCCTACCGTACTGCTATCGGTAAAGCCTTGGAAAAGGATCCTGCTAAGCGATTTGCGGATGTCGCCGAGATGTTGAAATATGTTCCGCCCGCTAACTTTGTTGAAATAGATTTGCTGGAAAAACCCACTGGATTCTCGACTGCGGATAGCAGCGTTAAACCAAGTGAGCCTGCCACGCCAACAAACTCCCTAAAACGGAGCCACATCGAAATACAGACCGCCCCAAGTCTCCATGTCTCGGTCTATGAACCTCAAACGAATAAGCCGCCCGAACGATGGCAGACTGTCGCAAAACGAGCACTCGTAAAACGTGAACAATCTGAGATTGTGGCCGAGATCTTTTCCAATTGTATAACAGCCTTTGTGACTTCCTCGATTCTCTGCCTACTTGTTATGGGACTACACTGGTCCTCACTCGAGCAAGCGGGCGGGCCACTTGCTGTCTTTAGCTGGCTAATGCTCGTAAATATCACGGGTAGTTGGTCACTTATCACACTTAGCAAGTACCTTGGACGCATGGAAGTTGAGCTAGCTGTACAGCGATTGATTTCCGTAGCGGTTGGCATCGGGGTTGGTGCGGTCACTTATGGAGCCGCATCTCATCTGAATGTAGATCTCGTTCAGTTGCATGGCGAATTCCTTATCGCGTGGTTGCCAGATTCCTGGAATCCATCGGTTTCGAATGAGTTACCGATCGCTCCATTCCTAGTCCTCACGGGTGGGCTATTCGGTATTCTTAACTGGCTTGAATTTGCCAGCCCATTTAGGGAGGAACGTCTGGAGTTCTCTGTCGTCGTAATGTGTGCTGTCATTGCATGGCTACTGCCCATCACACCGCAACCATGGGGAGCTTATCTGGGTGGTACAATGGCTCTGACCGTGCAATTGTGTACCCCTCAATTCACTGAATCTGAGGTAAACCGATTCAAGCAACTCGCGATTAAGACACGCATCACATAACAACAATGGCAAATCAGGCTGAAAAACTTCTGGTCCAACGCATCAGAGATGGTCAGGAAGAAGCGTGGCAAGAACTGATAGGGCAGTTCGAAGGTCGGCTGTTTGCCTATGTTCACCGCCGAATTGCAGATCGGGCTACCTGCGAAGACATCGTGCAGGAAGCGTTTATGGGATTCGTAAACAGCTTACCTAACTTTGATGAAAACAGGCCTTTAGAGTCATTTTTGTTCTCTATCTGCTCGAATAAACTTACCGATCACCTGCGACGCAGCGGCAGACGACCAACGATCCCAATGTACACCACGGAAGACTCACAGGGCCATCGAAGTTTCACGGGACCTGGAAGAGCAGCGAGTACATTATTCCGTAGCCAGGAACGGAAGAACATCGAGGTGGCTGCTCTTGAGGAGGCAATTAGAGAACAAACCGAGCATTGGAAATCCACCGGCAAATGGGAGAAACTCAAGTGTCTTGAACTGATTATGGTGGCTGGCCTAGCCAATCGTGCCGTTGCTGACCAACTCAATATTCCTCAAACACAGGTTGCAAACTACAAATTTGAATTCGTAACGCGCGTGCGTGACCGGGTAAAGGCACAAAATATCTCTGCTGATGTTTTTCCGGAGCTCGCAAACCAGACGGATGAAATGAGCGATGCTTAGACCATGACCTATTCGCAAGCACAACTTGAAGCATATCTGGACGAAGACCTTGATGCTGGAATGATGTCCAACATCGAGGTTGCGCTTCGTGAAGATACCCAGTTGCTCAATTCACTTTCTACAATTCTCTCACAACGCGAATCCGGGGTTCACAGCGTTGGTTCCGTATGGAGACGGGCAAGCATTACATGCCCGAGCCGGGAAACGATCGCCGACGGGTTACTTGGCATCCTAGACGACGATTACAAAGACTATATTCATTTTCACATAAACGAAGTGGGTTGCCGTTTGTGTCAGGCACATCTTGATGACTTGACTGCCCAACAGGAAGTCAATCAAGAGCTCAGTTCATCTCGCCGAAAACGATATTTTGAGTCTACCGCTGGCTATTTGAAAAAGTAATTCTGCTTTCCACCTGATAAGTATTTGAACCACAATGGAATCCACTTTCAAATGGTGTAATCACACAGCTCTACTTCCGACAAAACTCCCCGGCTCTAGCGAGAATAAAAATGCGAATTAGTTTCTTGATCTGCGCGATTCTTTCCATGATCACCTCCGGCAGGACTGCATGTGCCGAAGAACTGCCAGCACTAACATCACTCAGTAACGCGCATCTGGAATTCACTGTACCGGAGAAAGACTATGTGATCGTACGAAGAGGTGATATAGAAGCGGTTATCGTGAATAACGCAGCCGTCGATGACGATGTCCTGCAAGAACACCGTGCCGGGTATAGTGGTCTGGCAAAACTCACACATACCGAGCACAAAGAAAACCTGTTCGTGCCGGGAATTGCTGGGCTAAATTATGAACACATTCATGACGGCACCGTTCAGCCGCGACCGATTCTGTTTGAACCACGTAACGCTCCCATGCAATTGCGGGTCATTGATGAACATACCGTAGAGCTGTATCAAGCACCTACACCAAAATACAAACTCGAGAGCGTACTTCGGTATCAATTTATTGGTGACAACACGATCGAAATGACTCTGGAGTGTATACCGAGACAGCGTTCGTTTACCAATAACTACGTTGGCTTATTCTGGGCAAGCTATATCCATAAACCTGAAAGCAAAGATATCCATTTTCTGGGATTCCCAAATGCACAAGCCATTCCGGACAAACCTCGTGGAAAAGCCCAGTGGATTCGCGGGATTACACCAAGTCATGGCGTGGATGCCACTCATGTCCGATGGAATGACAAACGCAAGTTCGCACACGACGAGAACTTCCCTTTGACATTGGTTTTCAATCGGTCAAAACACAAATACTCCACACCTATGTATTACGGAGTCAGTAATGGAATGGCCTGGATTTGCATGTTCCGCGACAGGGACGAGATGAGATTGTCACAGTCACCATCCGGGGGTGGTAACGGCAATCCGGCATGGGATTTTCAGTACTTCATACCGAATTACAGAGTGAACACACGATATCAAATGGTCATGAGAGCAAAATATGTCCCGTTCGCATCGCGTGAACAAGTGCTTAATGAGAGTGCCTCGCACATGAAAGCGCTCAACGAATAAACCGTTTTAAAGCCTTGCTTATTCTGTTGGCGGTACTGGGATTTCTCCAACCGCTCCATCTGGATTTTCCGGAGTAGGGAACTGGATACTGCCGCCTTCCAGTTCTGGTGCAAACTGATAACGATCGATGATTCCCTTGAGTACAAAGTCATCACCAATTTCTTCATCGTATTGTTCAAGCAGCAACACATACTTTGCCAGCGATGGCATCAAGTTCTCTGCCAACTCATCACCTTCGAGCTCGGGATATTCTTTGAAGATCTTGCCCCATAGTTCCCATGCTTGTTCATATTCTGCCCGCGCTTCTTCAAGCCGATCCTGAGGAAACAGCCGATCTGCATTCTGTACAGCGATTCGGGCATCCGTAGCGTCTTTAGTTTGCTCAACCTTACAACGTGTTAGCCAGTACTGATAGTTGCTTAATCCCAGATAGTTTTCTGATGCCATCTCACGAGCTCGCCACATCATCACTCGTTCGGCTATTCGTGTAGCCTCTTTAAGCGTATCCTCCGCGGAATCTTCCCCACCAAAGGACTCTGGTGATTCCTCGACTTTATCCCGCAAAGCCATGATGTACTGCTGTGGGTTAATGAACAATTGCCCTTCGGCCTTGTATGCAAGTTGCTTTAAGTAATCACTACGAACAGCGGGGTCCGTCTCTAATGCATGCGACTCAGCTTTGGTAAGCTTCAACCGCCGTTCACTGACCATGTCGTCATAAAGTATTTGGTCAACGGCAAACAGACTCTCCTGAGCTTCGTCTGCCTGTCGTGCGTAATCTGCATACTCACTCATGCGAATGTTGATATCACCGAACTGGCCGTGGAATTCTGCTGGAATCCGAAGTTCTTTTGCACCGAACTCTTCCCATTCGTCGTGACCCTGGGAAAACGCTGCGCGCGAAACTTCGTTTAGTAATCCATCTTCTTCAAGTGCGATCGCATAGTAAATCTGTGAGCGAGGACGACTCGCAAAAAACACTACTGGCAACACACCCGCAAATTGATCATCATCGCCGCGGTTGTAAACCTGCTCACCCTGCCTGTACCAGATCTTGCTGACTAACCAATTGTCGGGGTTCCCATTCGGTCCATTGATTTCTAATACGGTCTCGTCAATGTCCTGCAGCACTTCATCATGGAACTCGGCATCTGAATCAAATAGGCTTCGGAATTGGTGCTTCTCATCACTGCGACCGATTTTCTGTCCTATATAGTTACCCGTTTCTTCGAAGAGTTTCGGCTCCGACTGGTTGTAACGTGTGCCATCCATGAGGAAGCGGATTCCACGTTTGACCCATTCGTAACGATGTTTGTAATCGTCGAATTCAACTGAAATGTTGTAGGCCAAGTTGTGAGCCTGAAATTTCCAAATCGATGTAAAGTGTGGCTGGAGCTTTGCAATCTGATTGACCGTCGCAGTCACGTTATCAAAGTCTTCCATCTCCTGATACTTCGTGGCCTTATGCCACAAGACGATAATCGCAATCGGTCGCATCCCAAACGTAGCAAGCTGTAGAGAACTGCTAACCGGATCAACTTCACCAAGCGAGGATTGGCTCAAACCATAGGAGGCTCTAAGTTGAGCTAGCTTCCCACCACTGCTGGACTTTCCCGACTCGGTAGACTGTGTGGCTGGTTGTCCAAGCATGAATAACGGAAACAACAACAATACGATCGCTGTTATGTAAGCTACTTTCCGTGCAAATATCGTGTTTAGGTTCACGCTGCCACTTCCCTCGAACGCAATATAAGCGTCCCGATTATCGAAATCACCATGAAGTATCCTAACGTCACGGTTAAATGTCTTAACAGCAAATCCATGGATATGTCATATCCGTATGCTACTTTGTCAGCTGTATTAAATTCAGGATACCTAGGAGCTATTTGAGATACCACGTTCATCGTCCAAAGATATGCGCCATCAAGTGCTTCAATGACATCGCGAGCTCCGTCCGATACGTTTAATTCAGTCTCTGCACCCTGTTGAGTCACGCCACGCACTAACGCCTCGATCGGGCCACCACCGGTGCTAACATCATCTGTTTGAATCGCAGTTATAAACCCAGCAAACGTCCCGAGCACGATGATGGCAAGCGTTGCCTTCAGTGAAATGATTCCATTTAAGAAAGTGCTAAATAACACTCCAAACAGAGTCACCAACAACATCTGCATCCAGATACCGACGTATGATTTTGCAAAATTAATAATAAAAGATTGGTCCGGACCCCTCAGATATAAGTCCGCCCTAGCCATACCAAAAAACTGAGCATGTTCCTTACAGCGAATACCAACTTTAAGTTCGCCATTAACAATTAAGTCATTAAACACGTCCACCGATATAGGTTTGGCAGAAATCGGATCCAGATATTTCACATCGCTAAACGGTATGTCCATTCGCAGTGTTGCGAATTCTGTTGCTTCAAAGTTAATTGGCAGCGATTCCTGAACCTTCGCAATCGGATCCGTACTCATTAAAATCACCTCGCCGCGGATTTTCGATTCAATATCCCCGCGGTTTGTACGGAACACTCGCAGATCCATCTCTAGAGGAATCTTCTCATCCGGAAATGTAGCTGACGTGATTTGAGACGTAGCTTGATCCCCGAACTTCCAGATCGCTGTATTAAGTGTGTTCCCCTCGATATAGGTGCGATATCCCCAACTTTTTCCGACGTTCAAACCTGATTCAGCCTGATTCCCGTATCGATCAAGGAATGACAATTCTCCATAAACAGGAACACGAGCCAACAAGTCACCGACCGGCGGCCCCACTTCAAATTGAACGTCGGTGCCTTCTCCAACCACCGTAATCTCGTGTTGATGACCTTTCGATGTCATCGCAATTCCACGCTTGGTTTCATTGCTGATGATGACATCATGGAAGTGATGGCGATCGAACGATGTGCGGCCAGTCCATTCCTTGCGGTCTGAATCATAATTCAAGTCCGCGACATCAATGGTGTGAGTGTGATCTAATCCCCGCCAGACAAACATGTAGCTGATCGTACCCATCATCAACAATAGAATTGTTCCGACAGCAGCAAATCCTATGACACGACCCATGAAAATCTCGTGAGATCGTACCGGCTTGGTCGTAATGGTGTAAATCGTCCGGTTCTTGATGTCATTTGGCAGGCTAAAAGCACTCAAGAACATTGCCAATGCAATGATGAGATAGCTTGTCGATGAAAGTACAAATGTCAGGTAGAGTCTGGCGGGGTGGTCATTTTCAACATCAAGAAACCAACCACCAAACAATAGCAGTACAACAAAGATCGCAAATATGACAAGTACGCGACTTCGCAACGCTTCGTGAATAGCAAGTCGTGCCATCGCAAGAATTCGGCGCAACGATGTGCTTGGCAAATCTCTAAAAATGGAATTGTGCAAAGTACGGCCGATGATATCGACTGCCACACGTGGGTGCCGTCTCACAGCCAATTGCACGAACCAAAATACCAAACCACCCACCAATAAGGTCACGATGGTCAACAAGAAAGGCACGATGGCCTCCCAGAACCAGTCGCCAAACCGGATGAATTCACTTGGATCAACAACCATGGTGTTTTGCTCTTAACCGGATACGGACAATTCGTCCGATGAGTAGTAAGGATTATTCCTCTTCGATGTGGCGGTGCCCCGGGCGTTCTTCACTCTCGCGAACAATATTCAGGAATAGCTCCTCAAGTGTCGAGGTTGGGTTTTCCATTGAGATCATTTCGCCACTGTGCCGTTGTATTACTTCCTGAATCTCTTCCTTTGCCTCATCGCTTAAGCCTTTCGCCTGGATTTGTGTTACATCCTGCACAGAAAGGAGATTATCAACGCGGCCAAGTTCCTTGAGCTCACCCTGATACAAAATGGCAATACGATCACAAACGTCCTGAACATCGGCTAGCAAGTGGGAACACATCAGTACGGTCTTCCCTTGATCGCGCAGGCGAAGGATTAGATCCTTCATCTCACGTGTACCAATTGGATCGAGTCCCGTGGTGGGTTCGTCCAGCAGGATTAACTCTGGATCATTAATAAGTGCCTGAGCTAAACCGATTCGACGTGTCATACCTTTTGAGTATTCTTTCAGCTGTCGCTTCTTGGCCCAATCAAGATCAATCATCTTGATGAGCTCTTTGATGCGCTTGCGACGCTTGGTAGCAGACATGTTGAAAAGCCTGCCGTAAAAATCGAGTGTTTCTTCAGCATTCAGGAACTTGTACAGGTATGACTCTTCCGGCAGATAACCGATGCGTTCATTTTTTGACACATCTGATGCATCCGAACCAAATACCAGTGCTTCACCACCAGTTGGAAATAGGAGTCCGAGCAACAGTTTAATCGTTGTCGACTTTCCCGATCCATTTGGCCCCAGAAGGCCAAATATCTCACCCTTCTTAACATCCAGATCGAGTGCCTTTAGAGCGTGAACCTTGGAACGTCCCCAAAAGTCCTTGTAGGTCTTCGTGAGGTTACGTGTTTCGATCACGACGTCTGATTTAGACTTGTATTTCTGTTCTGGGCTTGGTGCCGTTTGAGTAGATGACATCGTTGTTTCCAGGACAATTTCTGAATTCAGTTTTGTTCAATCTGGGAAAGTGGTGATTCCTACCAATTCCCTTTTTACGTGCGTAAACCTACATTTGTTCTGATATAGATTTGCCTACACTTTGCGCAATTTCACCAAAGGTGGTGTTAAAGTATGCCTTAGTAGCACTATAAAAGTATGGGAATTCTATTTACGAATAAGCCCATTCCTATCAATCACCATATGTACTTTGACGGTTATGACGGTAATGCCGTTGCGTATGATAGATAGTCAACATCAAGACAGTAAGAAAACCGTGGCCGACAGTATCAGTAACGCGTTAGAGTTTCTCTACGACCGGATCAATTATGAAAGCACCTCGCCGGCTGCAAACCGTGAATTCAAACTTGGTCGGATGCGTAAACTAGCCGGCTTACTCGGTGATCCACAAGATAGCCTGAAGATTATCCATATCGCAGGAACGAAAGGGAAAGGATCGACCAGTCAAATGGTTGCCAGCGCCCTTGAGCAAGCAGGACTCACGGTAGGGATTTTTTCTTCGCCACACCTGATCAAGGTAAACGAACGATTCTCCATCAACGGCATCTTTTGTACAGACGCAGAACTCTGTGACCTCATTAACCGTATCCAACCGATCGTAAGTCAGATGGATAACAATCCTGACTATGAAGGTGTGACGTTTTTTGAAATCACTACCGCGATCGCACTGTTGTACTTTCAGAATAAAAATGTCGATCTCAGCATTCTTGAAGTAGGCCTTGGTGGTCGTCTGGATTCGACCAATATCTGTAACCCCGTTATTACAGCGATTACGAATATCGGCCTTGACCATACTCAATTACTAGGTGATACCATCGAAGCGATCGCTGCAGAAAAAGCTGGCATCATTAAGAGCGGCATTCCAATTATCTGTGGCTCAGGCGATCCCGTCGCCTCTTCAACTATCAGTCAAATCGCTGATGACCGAGGCGCTCCAGTCATTCAACGTGGTGTTGATTTTGATATTGCCGACGGTGAATCTGACAGAAAGTCCATCTCTGTTAATCTGCTCGATAAATTTCACTGGGATGATGTTCGATTACGGCTTGCCGGTGAACATCAATTTGAAAATGCAGCTACCGCAGCGGCGATCTGTTGGAAATTACATGAATTGGGATGGCCGATAACCACACAGCACATTGCGAATGGAATCTCTCGAGCAACTGTTTCTGGCCGTATGGAAAGGATCGCAGAATCACCGACCCTTCTAGTGGACGTCGCTCACAATCAGGATTCGATCGAAGCATTGTTGAAGCACATCACGTCCGAATACGCTGGCACCTGCAAGCACCTGTTAATTGCCATAAGTAAGGATAAACAGCATCACGCAATCATTGAATCTGTCTTACCGGTGTTTGATACCGTAGTGTTTACAACATACAGATCTAATCCAAGAGGTGTGAACAGCCTCAACCTATTAAAGGATGTAGAGAGAGAGCAACAACATCACGCATTTGCTACAACACCATCGCGAAACCAACCTGTGTGTATCGAGCCGCCGACTACCGCATTGCGTTACCTGATGGATTTGGCAAACGATGAGGACCTGATTTGTATCACCGGATCCTTCTTCCTTGTCGGTGAGATCATGGATACGGTGCAACCACCGGGTTAATGTCGGC
>JAKUOW010000230.1 GCA_022451045.1 Pirellulales bacterium
TCAAACAGCCCTCCGTTACCCTGATAACGCCGGCTGTCTGTCTCCCAGATCAGGTCTGGGGAATCTGCAAAAGGAATTACACCTTCAACGACAACTTCAGGGATGACCGGGCCATCAGATGGGCTCTCAGATACTGGTTCCTCTTCCTGGGCAACTGCCAAGCCGGATACAAATACAAACACGGCCACGACAACAACTGCTCGAATTGCTAATCTTCCCCAATTCAAAACCTGCTCTGGTTTTTGAATGACGGTCATAACAATTACCTAACCCTACCTCGACGTTACTAGATAGGAGTAGCACACTCTATAAGCGCGCAACCCCCTGCCTTTCATCAGTTTCGGCTTATATAACCGTTAAACTTTAGTTAACCGGCATGATAGTTAGAGGCCGTAAATTAGAATTTTGTGACTTTTGACGTCTACAATCTAAGGGGCTTTCCGCATCGTGTAGTAGGCTTCGGCGGGAAAGAAGGCCTCGCCTTCTTTTTGACAGATATTCTTCATGCGAATCTCGTAGACATACCCTTCCTTGAAGGCTTCTTCCGGCTGTATAAATACAAAATCATTTGTGGCTGACAGACCAACAGAATCTTTTAGCTTCACCTGATGACGGTCCACATCTCCACCGCCATATGATGGGGTCGATTTTCGGGTATAAGCCACCACCGAATAGGTGTCCGGATCAATCATCTTGCCGACATCTAATTTGGCAAATGGTCCGTTGGTGAATTTAATCATGAAGCCGTCACGTCTGGCAATAACCTCAGCGATACCCGCTGGCATTTCGTCTGCACGTTTTAGTTCAACTCGTGCAATACTGCCAATATTATTTGCGCCACCCCAGCCGCTATCCCTAATGCAGCCAACGTACAGGTGTCCATCAGGGCCGACTGCACAAGCAAGTGGACCGAGTAGCGGATCACCCTCTTTGGGCTCTTTGTATGTAAATGGATAAGCTGCACCTTGATACACATCGCCAACTTTTTGGAGACTCATGCGGATCAAGCGACGGGTATCGTACTCACATCCAATTAAATGTCCTTCGAAGGGACCAAATGCGTTTAACTGGTCTCTTTCAAACACAGCCTTAGGAGTTTCTAGAAAGCAAATTCCGTTGACACTACGCGTCCAAGGATGGGGGATATCAATCGTCGGCGCTACGAGCGGTGGCGGTTCAATTTTTCCACGTTCTGTGGAATTGATGAATCCGAAGTGGCTTCCTTGCTGCACATGATTTAATTCGTTAAACGGATTCCAGTTCCCCTGGTTGTCAGTAACGAACAATTCCCGATCTTTGTTGGCTGCGATGCCGACCGGAAATCGATGCCCTCCCGTTACGACTTCTATGCGATAAAGCCTCGGGTCATCAAATGTTGGCTCACGCGGAATCAGTTTCAGGACCTTCCCTCTCAAGTTTGCAGCGGCCAGACTCCGCTTATCCTGTTCACAACATGTTGTCACGAACAGAACGCCGTTCTCACCGTTAACTAAACCGACAGTCCAGTCATGATAGTCTGCGGTATGTCCCCAGCCACTGGCAAGCGTCTTGACCTCTTCAAACACTCCGTCGCTATCCCGATCAAACATTCTCAACAACGCGTATTTATTGATAACGTCAACGTATTCCGTGCTAGCCTGAATGCCAAACGGAGCAGCAAGTTCATCGTCGTAGGTAATGGCTTTATCACTCAAGCCATCGTTATCAGAATCAGACAGTCGCCAAATACGACCCTT
Organism: Pirellulales bacterium; assembly: GCA_022451045.1. Lineage (GTDB taxonomy): Bacteria > Planctomycetota > Planctomycetia > Pirellulales > Pirellulaceae > UBA11883. Next base: position 1,737 of record JAKUOW010000230.1, read on the forward strand.
GAGAGATGTCACCAGCAAATCACCTTCATCATTCCAGTCGAGCCCGGTTGGCATAAACTCATCTGAGAATGGAAGACGGGTAACCGTTGCGCCTGGGATTACATGAAGTAACTGAGGCTTAACGCCATCAACTACCGGAGGAATGACCGGAAATCGATCTGTCTCAAAAGCGGTTTTGTAATTCAATAACGCACCGGTTTCAGTAATTCGCAAAGTATGCGATCCCCCAACGAGCTTGTAGCCCGCTGGGTCTGGTATATCGATCCAAAGTGATTGTCCATCAGCATCAGGCAGCGTAATCCGCGTATCTTTGAATTTTGCGTCACTTGAAAACATCCGTATGCGAAGAATGCCACTTTCTGGAATTCCTTGTGCTGCAATTCTCCTGACGATTCCCTTTCCATCATCTGGCACTTTGAATTGTTGGCGCACACGAATCACAGTTTTCTTGTTTGCAATATCAAAGGTCAGACGATGGTCGATTTCAATGCCATCTTGAATCTGCTTCCACGCATCTAACTCGGTAAGAAACTGTCCAATACGTAACGGTTCAATTACGTTTCTGTCCATTTCAAGAAAGATATCTGACAGCACATCTGACGGACGCAACCAGGACTCCGTGGGAGTCTCCCAATACCAGGTTTTTCCGGCAGTCCTCTGTCTAGCGACATCACCTTGCCACCATCCAGCAATCTGGTTTTCCTGAAGATTCAGCAACAGATTATGTCGATTGGTTAATCCAATTACTGCTGGCTTAATGTACTGAATACCGTTGTCTCGTATTACAACGGTAAGGATTGCAGCTGGTTCGTTACGCTCCAGAATTCCGCAACGTCTGACGATACGTACGGCACCAGGTTTCGGAGGCTCAAATCCAGGTTTGTTAAGGATATCCCATACTGCATGCAATTGATGGTCGATCTGATCATCTAGAACTCCTCGAACCGCAAGTTTGACTGAAGGCATCTCCATGCGAGGAACAATTCGTGCTGGATTTCTTACCCATCTGTCAAACCATTGTTTGCGAATGCGAGATGAAAGACCGGAGAGATTAGGCCCCTTCGCGTTCAAGGGTGCCTTTGGCGGAATGACGGATCCAATTTGGTGACAACTCGTGCAACCAAAACCATCCGTTGTTACAAGACGACTACCTGCCTGCTCTTGCTCTGTCTCCGGTTTCGTACTCTGAGGAGCATGAATTACATCTGCTCCATCGGGAATGCGGTCTCGATCCACAAGATATTTCACAAGTGAAGCAACTTCAGAATCACTGAGATTGAATTTCGGCATTCGTACACGCAACCACGGACGATGGCCGTCATCATCACGCAGAATTGTCTTTTCAATAGCAGCATTGTGAAGCTTATCTCCGACACTATTTAATGACGGGGGTGCAAGTGCAGCAGCGACATCGGCTAAGTCCGGGCTCGAATTAAGAACGGCATCCAGTTGGTCGCCGATACCCTTATTGGCATCGCGCGCATGACATTGAAGACAGTTATTCATCTGCAGCAAGTCGTGTGATGTTTGTTCAGACGTCGGAGTCACTGCGTTCGTTACAAACTGAGCAATCATCTCTTGTAGCTGTTTCTTGAGTTTAAATCCAGGTTGAATCGTCTTCCGTTCAATTCCACTCACACACCCACTCTGCTGAAGAACGGAAATGTCAATTGGACGACGCTCTTCGTTTTTCTCATGACAGCTCGAACACCTGTGTGATTCGAACAAAATCTTTCCACGACGAACAACTTCGTCACTCAACTGAATATCCTTATCAGCTGGTTGCTCTTTACCAGAGTCCGTCAAGAAGGCAACGAGATTGGTTATCTCCTCATCCGACAGTTTGAACAATGGCATTCGGTGATTCTTATTTACACTATCAGGCTGCGTAAGCCATGCTTTCCAAAAATCAGGTGTACGCTTCTTGTTGATGCTATCCAACAATCCGCCATCGAATGTAGTTGAGTCACCGACACCATCTTTTTGATGGCAAGCAACACAACCGATACTCATGAATGTTGCTTTACCTGATTCTGCATCACCAGATTTCTTCACATCACCTGCTGGAAGATCTTCTTCAACCGGTTTGGATTGTGACATTAAGAATGCTGCAACAGCGGTTGCATCATCGTCTGTCATCTCAAACGCTGGCATCTTTTGACCTGCTGTTATTTCTGAAGACGTCAGCCGGGAGATGATCCAGTCTTTTCGTACAAAGGATGAGACATGTGCAAAATCTGGAGCCAGCCCCGCATCGATACCTGCATTGGGTAAATCATGGCATCGGGCGCATCGCAACGACTGCACCAATTCTCTACCTGTATCAAATCCACCGGATGGGGTCTTATCCGGGGAATGAAACCAGCTTCTCGCTGAAATCGGTTCGAGTTGGAATCCCGGCCCCTGCCAGAATAACTTGAACACTCCGTTTTCAGCCGACGGTCTGAAGTCCGCACTAAACGGGAGCCAGTCAAATTCCAGTTGAATCGGGTCACTCGCTATCCAACCCGGTTCTTGCTGATCAAATTCCAAGGCAACCTCGCCATCGATTTCCACAACACCTTTTCCGCTCACATAAGCATGAATCCTGAATACACCTTGAGCCTGTGTGAATAGAAAGCCTGCCCAGATTGCTCGAAAGCCCGCTGCTGTCAAACGCTGATCTGGTGACAACCCCGCCCACTGGAATGAAATCGCATCATCTTTACGAGTGATCATCTTTCCCGTTGAATCTACATAGTGACCTACAAGGCCAGGCACAAATTCATCGGAAATCGCCTCCAACGCTTCATCTGACTGCGCTTTGACCGGCTGATCACCAATGACGATCAGGGTAAAGACCAGACTAAAGATCGGGGTAAACAACTGACGCATAAACGGCAGACTCCTCTGTCCTGTTAGATAGGAATCAAGCAGGTCGCTTGATTCCAGCTTCGGAAAACACCTTGGCAACGTTTTTGTAACACGTTTTCACTGCTGCAACTGGATCGTAGCCTGGCTTGGACCATACCATGCCGCTCACTTCGCAACAGATATCACCTCGATAACCATCGTCATAAAACGTCTGCAGGAGCTTTACATAATCAATAGTGCCGGCTTCGCCTGGCAAGACGAATTGAAACCCGCCGTCAGGTCTCTTCACGGTGTCCTTAATCGCTATGTGCTGTGTATAAGGTGCCGCTTGATGAATCGTCTTCACCAAGTCTAAATCTCTATAGATGAAGTGACTGTAGTCGTAACACAAGCGAACATGCTTGTTGTTAATCTTCTCAACGAGCCAGACACCATCTGCTGGAGTCGACATCGCCGCGCCTCGATGAGGTTTCACAAGCACGGTTACACCAAACTTCGCTGCCTCTTCTCCCCACTTGCTAACTCGATCAACAAACAGATTCTTCTGTTCTTCCCATTTGCCACCACCTAAAACTGTCTGAATAACAGGTGGTTCATGAGTGGCTAAATCCCGTGACAACGATGCAGCGCGTTGGATCCTCTTTAGATTTTCTGCTGCTTTCGCATCATCTTTCGACGGCACTGTATGTTCCATCAGTGATGTTAAATGCAATCCACTTGCCTTAAGCTGCTGGGAAATTTCCACTCGGCGCTGTGCAGGCATATTTTCCGGCGCCGCGTCCCAGCCGGCATTAACAGTTAACTCAACGGAATCAAAACCGGTATCCGAAATTAGTCTAATAGCTTTTTCAGTCTTTAATAGCTTCGTAGCATAGGTTCCCATGCCCAGCGTTAACGGTTCCTCACGCTTTGTTTCTATCGCTGCATTTAGAGTTCGACTCTCATGTCCTGAGACGAGCCCACCAGCCAATACTGCTGTTGCCGTTCTGCGGTTGACTTCAAATCTGTTTTGCATCTTTTTGGTTTTCACCTTCTTTGGAGGAATCAACATGGCCCAGATCACGCTCCGGGCATGCGCGGTCTCGCACCAGACGTTTTAATACCTTGATATCGGGAAAACCACCATCTACTTCCCGAGACCAAATCCGTTCGTCA
>JAKUOW010000231.1 GCA_022451045.1 Pirellulales bacterium
AGGCGGCGATCTATTCAGCCACAATTGACAACACCGACCGCGCCATTGGTCGACTGGTTGAGCATCTACGGAAAACCGGTGACCTAGATAACACGATCATTATCTATACCTCGGACCATGGTAGTTATCGACACGAGCGGAATGGAAACCTAAGAGCTGGAAAAGGATCCATGCTGGAAGGAGGCCTGCGTGTACCTGGAATTGTCTATTGGCCTGATGGAATTAAGGGCGGGCGAGTTGAAACCACGCCTGGGGCAGCGATGGATATCCTTCCAACGATTTGTGGGTTAGTCGATGCCAGGATACCAGCCGATTTGGAGCTTGATGGTTCTGATTTGAGTACTGTCTTACAAGGAAAAGCGACGGAGTTTAAGAGGGTGCGGCCGCTTACATGGCATTCTCCATTGAGTCAGCCTGTGGCGGTGATACGAGAAGGTGACTTCACACTCGTTGGATGGCGCAGCGAGGAATACCCCAAAGACAAGGATTCCATCAACACAGTGATGGAACAAATGCGTGTTCATCTGGAAAGTCATCTCGGTAAAAAACTGAGTGCGTCGGAGTTGTGGCACGAATGTTACAACAATCCCTTTCGCAATACCGAATATTCCAAGCTGCGTGGTGAATTTGTGACTCTCAATTCGTTTCAGGAACGATGGATTCCATTAATTAAAACCGGCACAGGTGGGATCACCCGGCTTGAGCTTTTTGACTTATCCAAGGATCCCAGGCAATTAAAGAACATAATTGACAACCATCCGGATGTTGCACAGCGGATGGAAGACCAACTAAGGAACATACATCAGCGTGTGCTTGATGACGCGCCGATCTGGGGCAAACACGCCGAAAAAAACGAGGCCGGAATCCACCGCTTGGATAAAGGGCGACGATCCACGTTTGATGCCTTTGCCTACGTTAACAGAATTCCCATCGAGCCAGATGAGGATGAATCGCAAGCCATTTTATCGGGTCGCATCGCAAGCCGCTTGGCTAACCAGGAAGGGCGGGTGCTGATCAAGCTGCCGCCGGATATGAATCACTACACCTATTATGGATTCCGCCTTGCTGCCGCGAGCACGGCATCTTCCGCAACAGGAAAATGTGTCGGCTGTCATTCCTTACCTTCCTTCGGAAGAGTATCCAGTGATCCAGCCGTACCCTCATTACGTAACAAAGCGTATTCGCTCGCCCGTTTGCAGAAGTTGTTAGCTAACGAGACGCATCGCAACATAGCCTTGGATAAACAGCAAACGATTCAGTTACTCGCGTTTATATACTCACTAAAAGACCTTTCCGAGAATGCCTTTCGAGAGGCTATTATTGAAGCAACCGTGTTGGATACTTCAGGAGATCAAAAATGAGATTTCACGCAGCCCTTTTCCTATACATCAGTGGTTTATTGACATGCGGGTCTTTACTGCATGCAGAAACCGAACTGACGACCATCAGCGGTAGAGTGGTAAACGCCGCAGGTGTTGGGCTGGAAGGTGTCATGGTTTCTGCTGTAGATAACGAAAAGCGAAAGTGGACTTCGGTTTTCACTCAAAAAGACGGAGCTTTCGTTATCAGAGGCTTGCGTGATGTCGACCACAAAGTACGCACCCGTTTAATGGGGTTGGCGGACGAATGGCGAAGCGTTGTCGAAGCAGGAACTAACGACCTAACAATTGAAACACATCATGCTGTCGGCGAAGAACTCGAATTACAGCGGCCCGCAAGTAGCGCTTTCGGCATGCTGAAGTTTGATAACCCTCGCGACAAAATGAACTTCAAAATGTTCTGCACATACTGTCACCAGGTCGGAACACTTGGTTTTCGCACGCCGGAAAAACCTGTTGATTGGCAGACCATGATTCGCCGCATGGATGGATTCGGTGGCTTGTATCCCCACACAAAGGAAACAATTGTTCGTCGCTTACAGGAGACATACTCAGAAGACGCTGTGAAACAATGGCCAACCTTTGAGGCACCTCCGGCCCCAACCGGTGCCGCGACGGCTGCCACAATCACAATGTGGGAGTTGGATGAATTACACCAAGGGTCATTCCATGATTTGGAAATCGGTCCTGATGGAAAAGTCTATGCTGTAAATATCAGTAAGCGTCGTATGGTTGCCTTGGATCCCAACTCAGGAGAACAGACAACCATCGACTTTCCACGTAACGTCCACGCACCGCACTCTATCGAAACAGCCAACGACGGATCCCTGTGGACGACAATGTGTGCTAGCGGCAAGATGGCTCGCTACGACATTGAGACGAACACGTTGGACATCTACAGTAGCGCCGAGGCGCCCAAGCAGCGTGGCAGTTACCCTCATACGTTGCGAATCAATCCGAAAGATCCTGAAGGTTTGATTTGGTACACCGATGCCGGGTCCAATTCTTGTTTTTCTATGCATCCAAAAACGGGTTTCGTCAAAGAATACAAGTTATTAAGTGCTGGTCAGGCAGTGGCTGCCGGACGCGGTGAATCCAGAGGCATCACCCCCTACGGAATTGACTATTCTCCTGTTGATGGTTCCATCTGGTACTCAAAACTCAACGGTAATCGTATCGGACGCATCGACCCTAAGTCGGGCGACGGCGACATCATGGAATGGAATCCTCCTTTCCGAGGGCCGCGCCGGCTACATATCGGCCCGGATGGCATGATCTGGGTCCCCGGATTTGGATCCGGTGTGTTTGGTAAATTCAATCCGGATACAGAAAAATGGACGATCTATGAGTTACCCGACAACGAAAATCAAACGCCATATGCACTCAATGTTGATAAAGACGGAATCGTCTGGATCTGTGGAACGGCCAATGACACGATCAACCGATTTGATCCTGAGACTGAACTTTTTGTTGAGTACCGTCTACCCATGCGAGTTTCCTACACTCGTGAAATCGAATTTGATGATGACGGCAATGTATGGACGAGCACGTCAGGGCCAGCAAGACATATGGAACGTGGGGTTGGTGCCGTAATTAAGATTTCGCTTCCAAAAACGCTGCCTGCAGATGGTGGCATAAAGCTTGAACCTCGATTCTTCGACGGAAATCACGCAATCGGAAACCTTGCCACATCAAATCGCCCCAAGCCGAACAACAAAGAGCTGTTTGCCCGGATCGATAAGGAGGAAATGCCGAAGGCATATTTCAAACAACCTCATCAACAGTACGTAGATGCCCGCATGGCGCAAATTTCGGAACAAAACAGAGGAAAAGTCGGCCAGCTTTGGAACGAATTCCGCCGCATGTACCCCGATCGGAGTCGGGATGGACAAATGTTCGTACGAATCATGGAATACGTTTTCGAATTGGATGCGGCCGGCCCTCAACGTCGATTCATTAACAAATGGCAGCATCACTATTTTGGTGAAGTTGCAAATAACCTCGAAAGTCGTTCGATCGAAAATGGTAAAGCGATTTTCGACCAAGCTACCTGCAGTCGCTGTCACAGCATCGAAGGCAAGGGTGCTAATTTAGGACCCGAGCTTTCAGGCATTTATAAGAGATTCCAGGGAGCAAAACTGGTAAATCAAATTGTTCGCCCGTCCGCTGAAATCAACAAAGACTTCCAACCTCAACTGATCGTAGTGGATACCGGGCAAGTTCTCACCGGCGTTGTCACAAAGGAAACGGAAGAGCAGTTAACAGTGCTACCGAACATGTTAAAACCGGAAAAGACGCATGTACTAGCAAAGGCATCGATTGATGAGCGACAGACGTCAAACGTGTCTAGCATGCCGGTTGGCTTATTAGACACGTTCACGATCGACGAAATTCTTGATCTCGTGGCATACATTCAATCTGTTGCTCCACTGCCAAAGGATGATGGAGCAGAATGACCCGCAATATTCTTAACAAAGCGATGTTGTGTTTTATCGCGCATAGCATCGTAACAGCTTCACTTTCGCAAGCCTCTGAGCCATTAGATGCGCTAGTCCAATCCTCATGCATCGATTGTCATGATGAATCATCAGACACTGAATTGGATCTAACTGCCTTAGCCTATGAATTCACAGACCCGACGAACTATCGCAAATGGGTAAGAGTGTATGAGCGAATTGAAAGAGGTGAAATGCCTCCGACCTCTGCCAAACAACCCGATGCCATCCTCAAAATGAAGGCAGTTTCATTCCTGAAGAATGAGCTCCGAAATGCCAACTTGAAATCACAAGAGAAGTTTGGCCGAGTACCATCGCGTCGATTGAGTCGGCTGGAATTTGAATACACGCTTCACGACCTACTCGGAATTGGTGGCAGTTTAGCACGACAGTTGCCACCGGAAAACGGCGCAGCGGCATTTGACGTCGTCGCTGAAAAACAGGAAATGTCCAGCGTACATGTCCGCGGCTTATTGACCGCGGCAGATTTGGCCTTGGATGAAGCAATCGCACTTGGTCATAAACCAAACATGCAGGAACGCGTGATTGATTATTTCAATTCTCCATACATTCAAATGTGGGTAGACAGACCGGTTCGAAGAGGTGGCGGCACCGTTTTCAAGACTGACACCGATGTCGTCACCTTTCGAGGCGAGAATTATGTGTACAGAACAGACGCCAATGGTTATTCCCCTCCAATTGCCGGCATGTATAGGATTAGGCTCACTGCTGCACCTCACCAACAACGCTCTTCAATCACCGTCAGTTTAAAGCGGCAAAATGATCAACAAGGTGAAAGCGAATTGTTCGCAGCATGGGATCTTGGGAATGAGGATTACCGTACCGTTTCCACTCTCAAGTACCTAAGGCCGGATGACTATATCTATGTCAGCGCCGACGAACTAGAACCCGCACCCGATGGCAAAGTAATCTATAACGCACAGCCCGCAAATGAGTACAAAGGCGAGGGCGTCCGAATCCGGCGGTTTTCTATAGAGGGTCCTCTGGAATCTAAATGGCCACCGGAACGTACGCGAAGTCTGTTTCCTGGGATTCGATGGCAATTCCGTGCGCCCGCTCAAAGGGGTGGGCGCGCATTCCACCCTGTACTGAGCAAAGAACCTGCTGAGCACATTCGCGATTCCATTAATGCTTTGGCGGAAAAGGCTTACGGGCGAGTTCTAACACCAGACGAAGTCGATACCTTTTTGGAATTAGCCAGGCCGCATCTGGAAGCGGGGCGAGATTTCATAGACTGTGCGAGAATCCCGCTTCGAGCAATCCTCGTTTCACCCGAATTACTATTTCATTCCGGCAAAGCAGGTCAGTTAGATGGAATAGAGTTGGCAAAGCGACTGTCCTACTTCTTGTGGCGGACGCTCCCCGATGATGAATTGCTAGAGCTGGCACAAAAAGGTCAGCTCACCGAGTCGAAAGTTCTACACGCTCAAGTAGAACGGATGCTGGGACATCCGAATGCGGATCGTTTCCTAGTCGACTTCCTTGACCAGTGGTTAGAACTTTCACGAATCGATGAGACTACACCGGACGTCTATTTATACCCCGAATATGATGACGTTCTTCGACGAGCCATGCTTGCTGAAACACGTGAGTTCTTCGCACATTTAATCGAAGATAACCTTACAGTCGCAAACTTGATCGAATCAGATTTTACGTTTCTCAATCGCAAGCTTGCTGAGCATTATGAAATCAAGGGCATGGAGAACATCAACGGCGAAGCAATGCGAAAAGTCATTCTTGAGCCGGGAAGTGTGCGAGGTGGCCTATTAACTCATGCGTCCATTGCAAAAATCACAGCCAATGGTACGGTTACGACGCCGGTCAAACGG
>JAKUOW010000232.1 GCA_022451045.1 Pirellulales bacterium
ATTGCCTTCGGGTCACGTACATTCAATGGAAGCGGGAAAAAGCGTGACGCACGATAAGGCTCTGCCAAGCGGCTGGCAACATTTAATTGTCAGTCGCACTGGCAATTCAGATGGGAGTGGCACACTTCGGCTCTTGGTGAACGGCAAGGAAGTTGCTTCGCAAAAATTTAAGGGCAACAGCAAGTATCAAATTTCAAACGACAAACCGTTCAAAGTTGGGGCAGGGCAGCACGACTTTTTTAACGGCAGCATACGTGATTTAAGAATCTATCAGGGCAAGTTAACGCTACGACAACTCAGGGAATTGACGAAGTAGCTAGTCGCTCACATCGATCGCCAAGAAAGCGTGCCAGTGATAGGCCCTGCGGGTTCGGCTTGCCAAGCCCTGCGACTGCGTAGCTACAACCGTCCACCATTACATGCGATGCAGACTGTACACCCACGCGTCCCGCCGTTACCCAAACATATTTACCCATCTGGCGCCTGACATGCGTTATCATGGTGCTTACGCATACTTTAACTCAACACATAGACTGCTCAGAGGCGCTTTTAAATGACAAATCGCGGCCGTATGTTTTCCAGCCTCGTATTTCTCCTAGTCGCTGCCATCATGGTGCCATCCATCACCGGCCGTTTTGCCGCTGACGAAACCACCGTTACTGAACTCGCACCAGGCGTCTTCTTCCGAAAAACACAAACTGAGCCCGAGTTTATCGGCTGCAACCAAGGCTGGGTTGAGTTTAAGGACTTTGTTCTAGTCATCGATTCAAACTTCCCAAATCAAGCAGAAGTTGTCATCGACCTGATTCGCCAACAAACAGACAAACCGATCAAGTACGTCTTTGACACTCACCATCATGGCGACCACGCTGACGGGAACGCCATCTTCAAGAAAATTGGTGCGACTCCAATTGCCAGCCAACGAAGTCGAGCCATGTTTGAGACGGTGGGCGTCGAAGGATTTGAAACATCAAAAAAGGAAAAGCCGGACGAATACGGCCCACTAAAATACGAATACCCAACCATCTACTTTCCTGAAAGAATGATCTTTGACGATGGTGAAATGCGGGTTGAATTGATTTGGTCTGGCCACGCCCATACCATTGGTGATGCTGTTGCATGGCTTCCAAGGCATGGCATCCTGTTTACAGGAGACTCTATCGTAAATGGCGCGTTCAATTTCACCGGCCATAGCAACACCGCGAGCTGGATAAATGTGATAGATAAGCTTTCCGAACTGCCAATTAAGACGATCGCTCCAGGCCATGGCGAGCCATCCAATAAAGGGTTGCTGAAAACTCAAAAACGCTACTTTGTTGAAATGCGCAAGATTATCGGTAAAGCTATCAAGGATGGTAAAAGCCTCGATGAGATCAAGGAATCCATCGAATTGCCATTCTATGAAAAGTGGACTGGTGTAAACGTAAAAGAACGCACCGAAAACATCGAACACATCTACGGAGAGTTGACCGGCAAGTAACCATTGGCCGAACACCCGACTCATCATCATCTGGCTATACCATGAGACTAACACTCGCTGTATTTTTCACTTCGATAATCTTTTCTTTCGCGTGTGAAGTTGCAGCTGGAGAGAAGGGTGGACATCCCGTCTCACAATTGGTCGCTCACCGCGGTTCAAGCATTGATCGGCCTGAGTGCACTATGGCATCGACCAAACGTGCAATTAAGAGCGGCGCCACTGCAACCGAAGTCGATGTCCGGCGCACCAAAGATGGCGTGCTCGTGATCCTTCACGACGACACGCTCGATCGCACTACCAATGGCACCGGACCTCTTAGCGAAATCACCTATGCCGAACTGAAGACTCTTGATGCCGGCAGTTGGTTCGATCCTAAATACGCGAGCCAACGTGTGCCTCGGCTCCGCGACGTTTTATCACTATGTAAAGACCGAATGGACATCCTGTTGGACCTCAAGGAAACCGACGATCCAGCATACGTGCAGCAAGTCGTCAGTGAAGTGAAAGAGTTTGGAGACCCAGCCGGTACCGTAATTGGCGTACGAAGCGTGGAACATGCAAAAACATTTCGGCAGCTTCTCCCCGAAGCCCGTCAAATAGGCCTGATCGCCGGCCCGGATCACATCGAGGAATATGCCACCGCCGGTGTCGAGACAATCCGGCTTTGGCCTCGCTGGGTCGATGCCTCACTGGGAATTGAAGATCCACTCGTCAAGCGAGTACGAAGTACCGGTGCAGCGTTGCACATAAACGGGAGTGATGGCAGCCTCGAGTCACTACTGCCAATTCTGAGCTTCAATCCAGATTCCACATCTTCGGATGCACCTGCACTTGCTGTGAAGTCGTTACGCAAGCTCAAGAGATGGAAATAGCAAACAATTTGCAGTACCGATGTCACACTCCGAACCTTTGCTTGATTGGATAAAGACCCAGACCCCTGGTTACGATTGGAATCTCAAAGGAGATCCACAAGGAATCACATTGGTTGAACTGTCTGAATTGGCATTAAGCCAGCGTAACGATTGCCAAAGCACATCGGACTTAGCAGGCCTCCTGTTTGAACACAGGATGTGGTTTCATCTGACCGACGAGGAAGGTCACCAAATCGACCAGCCGAGGCCTCCAGAACACACGGCAATTTGGATTTCTGTACGAAGCACTCCCTGGGCATCTTAATGTTTTAGATTAAGCCCGGACTTTAAACATAATCGCACACTTATATGATTCGCTAACTGGTTGATCGTTCAGAACAAATGAGGGCGCAAAGGTTTTAACGCTCGATGCGTTCGGGCTTGTCGTATTAGAGAAATCAGCCTATTCAATACTACGCGACGACATAATGTGTCTACATCCTGTCGATTCGTGCTATTCATCTTCTAGCACAGTACAATAAGATCACCGCGAAAGAGCGACAGAATCTTAGCTCATAAATTACAGAATCATTTTTCTGATCTGGTGATCCATGCGTATCTCAATACTTACTCTGATGCTCGTTGCACTTAACACAGCCAGCTTTTCCGTTATTGCAGAAGAGACCGTTGAGCTTGACGGTCAAGTGTTCACTTTGGCAGATGGTCTGACCATCGAACAAATTGCTGGCCCGCCATTGGTCGACCGTCCGATCGCCGCATCGTTTGACGAACTGGGACGCTTGTACGTTACCGAATCTAGCGGCTCTAACGCCAGAGTATACGACCAGCTTGAAGAAAAACCACATCGAGTATTGAGACTCGAAGACACCGACGGAGACGGCATCTTTGACAAACGCACCATCTTTGCTGACAAAATGATGTTTCCTGAGGGATGTCAATGGTACGACGGCTCTTTGTACGTTGGTGCACCACCAGAGATTTGGAAACTCACGGACGTCGACGACGATGGTGTTGCTGACAAACGTGAAGTCTTCTTTGACGGTAAGACACTTAACGGTTGTGCCAACGACCTCCACGGCCCATATATTGGTCCGGATGGCTGGCTTTATTGGGCCAAGGGTGCCTTTGAAGAACAAACGTATGAATTTGAAGACAAACGAGATCTTGTTACTCGAGCAGCTCACCTCTTCCGTCGCCACCCAAACGGTGGAGTCGTTGAACCGGTCATGACCGGTGGCATGGACAATCCTGTTGACATTACCTTTACACCGGGTGGTGAACGGCTTTTCACAACTACATTCCTAACGCACTCGGGAGGCGTGACTCGCGATGGACTCATCCATGCAATTTACGGCGGAGTCTACGGCAAAGATCATGGCGTTCTAAATGGCCATCCAAGAACCGGTGAGCTCATGCCTCCGCTCGTGCATCAGGGAGCAAGTGCTCCATGTGGTTTAACACGAGTTGAATCCGACATCCTTGGAATGGCATATCAGAACAACATACTCTCCTGTTCGTTCAATTTACGAAAAGTCTTTCGTTATCAACTCACACAAGAAGGCTCATCCTTTAAAGCTCAGGAATTGCCATTTCTCGAAAGCAACCACATCGACTTCCATCCTACAGATGTACAGGAAGATGCCGATGGGAGCATTGTGGTTGTTGACACCGGTGGTTGGTACAAGATCTGCTGCCCAACATCGCAGCTTTACAAGCCCGATGTACTTGGCGGCATTTATCGCGTAACACGCAAAGACGCTCCTCGGATTGCCGATCCACGAGGCATGGAGATTGCGTGGCATAAACTCAATGACGAACATCTAAGTCAGCTTCTACAGGATACCCGCAAAGCGGTTCGCGATAGAGCGCGCATGCTCTTTAGCAAACAGGAAGTCAAAGCCATCCTCCCGCTCGTCACGATTCTAGAAGAATCCGACGATGCAGCTCATCGATTGCAGGCAGTATGGGCCTTATCTCATATTCACCACCCAGCGGCACGAATCGCCACTCAAGTTGCACTCAACGATAACGACTCCACCGTGGTACAGGCCGCGCTCCACGTCATTTCTGTCCACAAAGACAAGTACGCGGTTCAAAAGGTCTTGCCTAAATTGCACTCCGAGAATGTTCATAACCGTCGCGTTGCGGCTGAAGCTCTCGGTCGCATCGGTGACGACAAGGTAATACCAGCGTTATTAGCAGCGCTAGGTTCAGCAAACAATCGCCACTTGGAACATTCGCTGATCTATGCATGTATCGAAATCCAGGGAATTGATCGTATACGGCAATTCACACAGCACGAAATTGCAGCTGTGCGCCGGGGAGCATTAATCGCTCTGGATCAAATCCCGTCTGATGAACCGCTTCTCGCACCCGGTGACATTTCACCACTATTTACCGCCAGCGATTCATCACTCCGCGATGTAGCATGGTGGATTCTAAGCCATCACCCAGACTGGGCTGGAAGTGCAGCCAAGCACTTTGATAGTCAGCTATCTAAAGACTTGGACGATCAGCAATTACAAGAACTCGCTGTCAATCTAATCGACTATGCAAATAGTCCTGACATCCAACCTGTAATCGGCAGCCATCTGAGTGACGAGAACTTGCCCAAAGACAAGTTAATTGTGCTGCTTGACGTAATTGCACAAAGCGGCAATAAGTCCGTACCAACATCATGGAAATCGGGGATCATCCGAAGCCTCCAGTCAGATGACCTTTCAGTGATCGGTGCAGCAGTCGGTGCACTCAACAACATAAATAAAGAGAGCGATGATTCGCAGATTGCTTCGCTACTTTCTACTATCAGTGCTGACACTGATGTACCTGCAATGGTTCGTCTTCAAGCCATGAACTCCATCCCTAGTGGATTACGAGTTATCGATGCGGTCAACATGAAATTCATTTGCAGCCAAGTCTCAACGACCGAAAATGTCGCCACACGCGCAACCGCCGTTGACGTGATCATGAGCAGCCCCCTGAAAGGTCCGGAGTTTTTCCAGCTGGCAAATGCTTTGCAGACAACCGGCCCCATGGAACTAAAACGCCTTATGGAACGATTCGCCAACCAACAAAGTCCGGAACTCGGACAAGCCTTGGTAAAGTCACTAACTAATTCAGATGCGATCTCCGTCATCCCGCTGGATCAGTGGAAATTACACTTGAATAAGTATGGTGATGACGTCTTTGCATCAGCCGAGCCATTGTTTGAGCGTGTAAACGCCGCAAATTCTCAAAAACGCGAGAAAATAGAGTCCGTATTAGCACTCATGGATCAAGCGGATGCTCGCCGCGCACAGCA
>JAKUOW010000233.1 GCA_022451045.1 Pirellulales bacterium
AGCGGTTTACCAGAGCCTTAGCAAAGAATGGGTTTTTTGGATCGCCCATCCATTTAGCCAAGTGAATCCGTGGATCATCTTCAGCAGTTAGCTCGAGAGAATCCGAACCCAATCCGGTTGGCGGTACTTGATCGCCCGTTTTCGGGTTTTGAGCCTGTGCGGTTCCAGCGTTGTGGAAGACACGGTCGTAATTTGGAATATCAGCTTTCTTACGCCCAACACGTGAGAAGAATGCTGCAAAACCGTAATAGTCCTGCTGACTCCAGATCTCAAACGGATGATGGTGGCAGCGCGCACATTGGATTCTCAGGCCCAGGAACAACTGCGCAGTATCTTCTACTTGAGCTGCCTGATCCTTTACTTCACGGTACCATGCAACTGCTGGGTTCTGGCCAGCGGTACCAGTCGCCGTAATGATCTCTGCAACAAATTGGTCGTACGACTTGTTGCTGTGCATGCTTTGCCGAATCCAGTTGAAGAATCCGAACGTAGCAAGCTTATCGTTATCATTACGCCGCTTGTTTCTGAGAATTGCACTCCACTTATTCGCAAAGTAATCTGCGTAATCGGTGCTAGCGAGCAGGTAGTCGATATACTTGCTTCGCTTTTCCGGATCCTGATCAGTCAAAAATGCTTCCGCTTCCACCGATGTTGGCAGACGGCCGATCACATCAACTGTAACACGACGGATAAATGTAGCATCGTCACTTACTTGTGAAGCAGGTAGCCCAAGCTGAACCAACTTTTCGAATACCAATTCATCAACAAAGTTATTCACTTTTGGCAGGTTATCAACTTCAATACCTAGCGGCACAGTCGAGCGAAATACGCCAACGTGTCCCTGATAACGAGCCATGATCGCAACCGAACCGGTCAGCGTACCTGTTGTCACCAAGCCTTCAGGTGACACTTCAGCCATCTCGGTATCGTTGGAATCAAATGTTGTAGTTCGTGTTACGTCTTCACTTGATCCGTCACTGTAATGTGCAACCACGGTAATCTGTTGACTACCTTCACGTTGCATCAAGCGTTCCATCGGAAGCACTTCGATGCCAGTTACAACTGGATCATCCTCATGACCGTAAGGCATACCCTGCTCTACCCAACGAACGAGCATTCGGTATGACGGTGAGTCCATTGCGATACGAGCACCACCACCGTGTGGCAGTTCTGCGGTACCTTTCTGAATCAGCAAGCTGCGTTCTGGAGCCGCTGGGAATAGTCGACGTCCGCGACCTTCTTTAACCAGATACTCGTAGTCTTCATCAGCTTCGAAGCCCAGCAGCGAAAGTCGGAATCCGTTTTGCCCACCGGATTTACCGTGACAGCCACCACCATTGCAACCAAACTTTGTGAAGATCGGTACAACTTGATTTGGAAAGTTCACCGGTAGGTCGTTCACGATATTTGTGACGTTTACCTTCACCGATGCATCCTGACCAGTTTCTGTTTTTACATGAATCGTTGCTGCGCCCTCGGCGATCGGGGTAACCCAACCGGCTTTGTCTACATTGACGATTCCTTCAGGCGTAGTCGTATAAGTTGCACTGTGCGAGAAGTCTCGTGTCTGGCCACTGTCGTAGCGTCCGGTCACGATTAACTGCTGTCCAGCATCACGACCGGAAATTGTCACTACGCCGTCTACGTCACGGCCAGTCACGATATCGATCGACTGCAAAACACCAGGATCTCCAAGGCCAGGAGGTACGATTTTTTCCTCCGCGTCCTGAGCACCTGAAACAACTGGAATCAACATGGTGGCCAACAGAGTAGCCAAGGTGGGCAAATAGCGATTCTTCATGATTTCCTTCCGTACGCTCTTTATTCAAAGTGCGTTCGTATATCCTTCTTTGGCAAAAACCGGCACGCAGCGCTTTGCCGCAGCTCTACGGTCCCTGCCCTTAATATAGCATACCCAAAACCGGTTACATTCAGCAAATGCAAACTGGCGCTAGGTTCACTTATAGAATTATCACCATCCGCATTGCCAAGTGCAATACGACTTTCAAGGCATTTCACCCTTGTAGGGGGGTGACCTTTAAAGGCTATACTCCTAACAATTACATTGTCGTTATCAGCAAGGCCGTGTGCAGAAGTCGTTTTGTTTGGGCCTTCTTTTATGTGCACCGTTATTGACGCTTATTGTGTTTGCAAATCGCTCAGTATCTCGCACTGGAATTAGGCCCCTACATCGGCGCAAACCCGGTTTTCGCGTATAACACAATCGCAAACAGAACACCGAAACGAATTGCTAGTCCGTTACATAGAAAGCCAACAAATGAAAGTTGCTACTTTTAATACCTCAAAAGGCGATATTCGCATTCAACTCTTTGAAGAGTTAGTCCCAAATACTGTTGCGAATTTTGTAAAACTCATCGAAGACGGCTTTTATAACGGTCTCAAATTCCACCGCGTCATTCCGGATTTTATGATTCAGGGCGGCTGCCCGCTTGGAAATGGCACGGGCGGACCAGGCTATCAATTTGCTGATGAATTTCACCCGGAGCTTAAACACGACGGGCCAGGCGTTCTGTCGATGGCAAATTCGGGACCCAACACAAACGGCTCACAATTCTTCATCACCCATGTCGAAACTCCATGGCTCGATGGTAAGCACAGTGTTTTCGGAAAAGTACTCGATGGGCAGGACGTTGTCGATGCCGTTGAAGGTGGCGATCTGATCAACGAAATCACTTTATCCGATGAGTAATAGATGCGAATTTGTATTCGTATCTATTTCACCGAATTCAACATCCAAACTAATAGATGCCGCGTGCTGAGCGAGAAACGCCTCACGTGGCATTTCTATTGCGCCGAGCCGACTGCAGTGTTCGCTATTCTGCTGAATATCCCACAAGGTAAAGCCCTGTTCTACCAAGTGTCGTCCTAGCACAGCTAATGCCGCTTTTGACGCATCACTCACGGTGTGAAACATTGATTCGGCACTGAAGTATCCTCCGATGGAAAGACCATAAACACCGCCGACCAGTGTGTCCGACTCCCACACCTCCAGACTGTGAACAAACCCCAATTGATGAAGTTCACGATAACCTTCAATTAATTCAGCAGTAATCCAGGTTCCATCCTGCCCTTGGCGTGGTCCGGCACATCCAGCAATTACAGCATCGAATGCC
Organism: Pirellulales bacterium; assembly: GCA_022451045.1. Lineage (GTDB taxonomy): Bacteria > Planctomycetota > Planctomycetia > Pirellulales > Pirellulaceae > UBA11883. Next base: position 3,135 of record JAKUOW010000233.1, read on the forward strand.
TGATCGCTTGTTACCCGAAACCGCCCTGAACGCAACTTACGCTGCAACCGCTTAGGAATATGCATAACGCCAGGTGGAATCACCGCCCGCGGGTCGGGGCAAAACCAACCGAGCACTTCCTCCTGGTCATCTACCTGTATGGGCCAAGGGAAAATACCTTGAAAATAGGCGGCAAGAACCCACCATGGTGTCAATTCGCCACCGATGCACAGAAGCCCGTACTCGTCTGCAGTCCCTCTATCGGGAAAGACGTCAATATCTCCGAGCATGGTACGATCAATTTTTGGCATTAGAGAACTCGAAGATTCGTTGACACGTCGATATGTCATGCTGGATATAATAAAGTCACGTACCTACGGCTTCATGAATTATAGAAAAGTCCGTGCAGTAACGGCATCACGGTACCTGTTACTTTGTCGGCACAGGATCACATGTCACGCAATTCAAATTGGAATCAGGCTCCCGTTCCAGATTGGGCACAATCTATTGCAAACAGCGATGACGTGAAAACCTCTCGTATAAAGTCGCTACAAAACCGGCAAGAGATTTCCCATCGCACAACCATCGCAATTATCCGATACCGACTTGCCCGAATGGCACTTACCACCGCCATATTGTTGCTACTCGGTTACGCAGCACCGTTTGTTGTCGAACGGATTCAATACGCCATGTCTAGGGGCAAACAACAAGCCACTTATGACGTTGCTACCACCACGCTAAAGTCATCGCCAAGACATGAACTCTCTAAAGTCAGCGAATTGGTATCACAACGAGTCAGCCCGAGCGTTGTTCACATACATACCGCTGGAGATTCGCCAGCAATTACAGGCCGCTACAACGCAAATATTCCGGAATCGAACCTATTCCCATCTCGTGGTCAGGGCGCCGGTGTAATCGTTGATTCAGATGGCTACGTCATTACAAATCGACACGTCGTCTCAAACACAGGTGCCATTACGGTCCAATTATCAGATCGTCGCAAATTCACCGCCCGTGTCATTGGATCCGATCGACTAACGGATTTGGCTCTAATTAAAATTGACGCCAACGACTTAATACCAATCAACTGGGCTTCCGATACCACGATTCCAGTTGGCACCATGGTCTGGGCAATCGGTAGCCCATTTGGGCTTCAGCAATCAATCACGTTTGGCATCGTGAGTGCTCTGCACCGAACAGCACAAATTGGAAACTATTATCAGGATTTTCTTCAGACAGATGCAGCCGTAAATCCCGGCAACAGTGGCGGTCCACTTGTTAATGACCGCGGCGAACTAGTAGGCATCAACACAGCAATCGTCGGCAATTCTTATCAGGGCGTCAGCTTCGCCGTGCCAGTTGAAGTGGTGCGTTCCGTTTACGAACGACTCGTTGAACACGGCAGTGTACCGCGAGGTTGGCTCGGTGTATTCCTGCAAAACCCCTCCGCCGGACAACTTCGACTATTTCAACGCCCCACACCTTCAGGTGCCCTCATTACCGGTTTTCCAGCAACAGCTTCACCAGGACGTGAACACGGACTAAAAGTCGGCGACCTCATTTTGCAAATCGACGACACACCCGTTACAGACCTGGGTGCTCTCATCAACATTATTGGAAATCGTGACGCAGGCTCATCAGCTCAGGTCACGCTCGAAAGGCTCACTGGCGATTCTGCCAACCCAAACGTCGAGCGTTTAACCGTTGCGGTCACACTCGGCAGTTCACCGGCAGACTGAATTTTACACTTCAGCTTATGGTTCTAATTCATCAGAAGGCCTACCGCCTGCATCGGCACGTCCGCTACCTTCTAGGCGACTCTCAGCCCGAACCGTCAGATCGCTGTTGCATAACACCTGGCAGCTCAATCTCACACCGGTGAGTTCTCGTGCAGCCAGTGTGTCTGCTTCAGCCGCGGTCATTTCACCGGCATCGCCAGCGAGAATCTCTACACGACAGGTCGTGCATTTTGATTTTCCACCACAAGCATGCAGTTGATCAATTCCGGCGTCATCTGTGAGCGCTAATACAAGCCGTTTCCCAGCAGCAACCTCAAACTCTCCTGCACCCTCTACCGTAAGCTTAGGCATTTCCGAATCCTTTTTTTGATGTGTGTAATCGCTATAACTCGCGGCGGAGTGTTAGTCTCCTTGCGACAGCCATTCCATCTTAGCAATTCGTTGCATTTCCGTGTCTATATCAGGTCCGTCATAAAACGATACCCATCCATTTAGTTTTACCGTCTTGCCCGGCGGGCAGTCGGGTAGCTGTGGGTCGCTATGCAGACATGGACAATGTTCATTTCCCCACGGTCGCACGCAGTGTTGCCAGGCCGTAAGGATCCATCGCGTCTTTGATTCATTGCCAACCGCTGCCACGGGATTCTGGTAAATCTTATTCTCGTTTGTCTGTGAATTGAAGCCAGCGGCCGCTCCGCGCATCACACAGTTCTGTACCACCAGACCGGATAGTACTTCAGCCGATTGATGTACCAGCGGCAATCGCATTCTCA
>JAKUOW010000234.1 GCA_022451045.1 Pirellulales bacterium
CGGCGCTCAGGCAAAACTGACGGCCTCACGATGAGCGGATCGGAGTGAGCTAGCCCTATTTGCCGCATCTGAACACCAAAACACGTCAATCGATTTCACAAACGCGACGGCGAGTGTCCAGTACATCTCAGATGAAATGCTTGAATTGGAAATCGACCCTCTCAATGTTACCCCGCAGGAAAGGGATAATATCTCGGACAGATTCTTTACAGAACTTGTACCGCGCCGTGAGGTATCCGTACCTGCAGGTAATGCGATTGTGAGCGAGCACCGGGATTTCGCACAGGCTATTACCACCGGGGAACATGTGGAGGTGCCCGGTGCTGCAGGACGTGACGCGTTGGCTGTTGCACTGGAGATCCAACAACGCCTACATGTGGTTAGACACGATGCGCCGCATAACAACGTCCCCTCGCCAAATACTCCGGCTCTTATTAGCTTGCAGCAACTAAAGGCTGCTTAAATGCTCAGTGCAACGACACCATCTCGCACGTTAGGCAAGGTCGCGATCTTCAAACATCAACAATGCTAATAGCATCGCGATAACGCTGTAGATAACGCAATAAAGAAATGCCCAACTCAGATATTCGAACGGGACATAGATGCCCTTCGCGATAGCTGCTTCTACATTGAAGTTTTCCAGATTTGGAAATACCGTCGCAATCAATTGTCCGAAAAATTGAATGATGTCAAATCCTGAGGCAGAACTCTCTACTAGCAGCGGTGTTAAGTGGCCCAACAGATATACAATCAGGCAAATACTAAAGTTGCCTAAAAGATTTAGCCGTGTCGAGATTGCCACACTCAATGCTGCAAAAACGATCGTTTCCATAAAAGACAATGCCAAGCCCGGTACGATTTGTATCATCTCCGCATAACACCGTTCCCATGGAGGCGTAGGTTGTGTTGCCTCCCTCGCGTCAAAGATCGGTTTGTATGCCACTGAAATCAGAAATATGACTCCCAGAATTACGTACATTAGGAGCAACGCCCAGCTGATTCCAAAGAACTTTCCTATAACGAATGACCTCCGATTGAGAGGTTTACTCAGAACTGTAAGCGCCGTCCGCCCTTCGATTTCCTCAGCAACACTTGTACTAGCTGCCCATAAGGCCACAAATATTGTCAACACTGTTATTAGAGTGATGCCTGTATCCTTAAGCATCTTTATATCCTCACCAAAAGTGTTGTATGGAATCCATACAAAGCCAATTAACGCGAGACTAGCTATCGTTGCAACCAACGGAAATAACGGCTGGTTCACTTCAGACTTGTACGTAGACAATGCCACAGCAAACAGGCGTGGTAAGAGCATTCTTTGGATGAGATATATCATTAACCCAACGAGCATAATCAAAGCAACGGTCGGGATCACCAGCGCTTGTGTACTAAAGACTTCTGTTTCCACATAGATTTCTACATTCGCCGTGTCTGCACCCTGGTTAACTAAATAAACCGCTTCAAGCGATGATATTGACTCGACGTCCGGCAACAGTCCGGGTAACACCGTGGGGTCGACTTCAGCGAGGCTCATTGCAAGCCCAGCTGGAACGACGGGCGCTTCTACACCTACCCGCAACTCAGAATGCGGCCTAAATGCAAACGCGATATCCTGATCTGTTTTGATAACAAAATTACTCATCATTGCGATGCGTATTTCCACCTCGGCAAGATGCCCGCCATCGTCCGTTTCTACTGGAACCGTAGCATCCCAACGTTCGCTACCTGCAAACGGCATTTGAACCAGAGATCGAACCGCAAACGTTGGGCTTTCAACCACAACGGTACCAACGATTCCCCATGCTGCGAGTATGAGACTCACAGTTAAGATCGGTTTCAACGGGCCCTCATTTAGTAGTGTTGAGGCTTCAGATATCGTTTTATGCCAACAGCACACGTAAAACGCTAATGACACCACCCAACATGCGATTATGATCACTATCGAGCTTATTAAGATAGACGGAGTTGCTACCTCGCTGGTCGATTCGACACCGACTTGCGGTACCGCTACTCTAGCGAACTGTGTCAGAAAAATAGTAATACTGGCGAGCAAAACACTCGTAACGGTGGTGTAAACCAGCAGACGATTTCTTTCGTCAGCAACATGATTTAGACGTTCGATACGTGTTAAGACCTTCTTGAATAACAGTGCCAAGGCGGCAATACATAGCAAACCTGCTAAACACCCGAGGCCGAGAAGCCATACAGGCGTTAACCAGTTTTGAATTGTTTTAGGGATATCTAACCCAAGAACCAGCATTTCGGAATAAGATTGCATAGCCGTCGTCTCATTTGGGGAATTGACTGACCTACTAATAAAGGGGGATTGTCTGACGCTTGAATATTTAAAATACGTACCGTTTATGGTTCTAGTTCGTGCAAACTAGTGATCATCAATATCTCGTCGCAAAGCTGTCAAACTCTCCCGTTGGGTCACATTCATTCACACTGTAATTCGAAATGTTGTTACCCATTGAATCTACAAGTTCTTTTAAGAATGTGTGGAACACTGAAGTGTCGGATTCAGCTTCCAGTTGCACTCGACCATCGGACAGATTCTTAACCCACCCTGTCAACAAATAGCGCCTGGCTATTGAAGTCGCGCGGTAACGGAATCCAACTCCCTGCACACGACCTTCGAATAGAACGCTGTATCGTCGCATCGTCTTTTCTCGATCGTCTTTAAACACCGTGTGCAACTAACATAGAAAAGCTGCCATCCAAATCGACTCTCGCTTATCTTTCCTACAATATGCACCTGCAAACTTTTCCATTACACCGTCACAAGCAACTGCCTGTACTGATATTGACGGTTGTAGAGCATTTTCATAACCTCCCCCAAGATGATGCCATCACAAATCCAACACGCTCATTCCTTCCGCCTAGCCGTAATATTCTTGGTACTTTCTGTGACCCAGAGTTTTGCCGGAGAGAAGCAACACTGCGTCTTACTGGCAAACGGTCAAGTATTGCAAGGCATTGTTTCTCACGCGGCCGACCGTACCGTTGTAGACCTTCAAAACGGTGCATCTATCCGATTGTCGAAATCACGTGTGCTCTTCATCGGACGATCGCTTGAAGAAGTTTATTTGTACCAACGCGCTCGTAAGGTCCACGTGCGAGCTGAGGAGCATTTCGAGTTGGTTGATTGGTGTTTTGCTCACAAACTGTTAGAACACGCGGAAACACACATAACGCTTGCCTCTGAACTCTCGCCAGAACATCCAGGGATTCCGTTGCGCAAACGGCGACTAGAACTGCTACGCACTCAATCACTCGCGTCCATTCCAAAGCCAACCAGTACAAGCAGGACTAACTCAAAAGAGCTTCAGATCGACGTAGAGAAAATCGTCAATTCTCTACCATCGACTACGATTCAGGATTTTGTACGTCATGTACAACCGATCCTGTTGAAAAACTGCTCGACCGCTCGGTGCCATGATTCCAGCGGGGATCACGGTTTCGCATTAATTAAGCCTAGTTTTTCAAATACCATTCCTCAGCGATATTCGCGACGCAATCTTGTTAGCACAATGTCGGTGATAGATGAAGCTCGACCGCTCGAAAGTCCAATCGTGAAGATGGCACTAACTCCTCATGCGAATAAATCCCTTAAACCAGCTGTTCCGTTACCACCAACAGAAAAAACGCAATGGGAACATTTGAAGAATTGGTTACTGCAATTCAAGTCCGCTGCATTACCCAACACTAAATCTGGCCCTCTAGTGTTCTCAAGATCTACTCCAAATCTCTTAATGCAACGTAAAAACCTACCGCAAATACCCATTCCTGCGGAATATCGCGACCCTAAAGAGACGGCGGCCGATAAAGCTGACCCCTTTGATCCGGACTCGTTTAACAAGCTTCGTTGAACCGCAAAACTCTTGTAAATTTGTCGCTTCACGAATCTGCTTTTCAACTCAGCGATGCGCCGGTTGTGTTCATATTACGTTTTCGTGATTACAATAATTGCATCAGAAACGCGAATATTCTAAATACGTGTTAATCTCATGATTTAAAGCGGTAATTCAAATGATTAATGATTACCAACACATCGACGATTGACAAAGAAGTCAGATGGACGAGAACAAACCAAAAAGCGATCCGAACGCTAACGGCGAGCAACCGCAACGGGGGTTCAATCCGCGTGTGCTCTTCTTTCTTTTGATGATGGCAATTGTGCTGTTAATGTTCGCCAATGCAGCTGCTCCTGCCCCAAAAAAATATAACGAGTTTAAAGACGCGTTAAGCACAGGACGCCTTGATTCGATTGAGATTCAGGATCAGGTTGCCGTTTGCACCTATAAAGCCGAGCACACACCAACCGGGGAATCGAGCCAGTTCAGCGTCCAGCTGCCCCCAAGTGCTGAATCTCTGGACAAGCTAAACAAAGAATTGGAAGAGCATCCCGATCTGAAGGTCACGTATCTTCCACGTGACAACACGATGAGCACGTTGATGCTAGTGGCCATACTCTTGCCAATCGGCATGTTACTGTTCTTCTGGATTTCATATCGTCGTAGTCGCGATCAGTTTATGGGCGGTGGATTCCTTTCGGGATTCGGTAAAACAGGAGCGAAGCGATATGATCAGGATGAAGCACCGATCACCTTCAAAGATGTTGCTGGACAGAAAGCCGCAAAGCAGGATTTGCAGGAAATTGTGGAATTCCTAAAAGACCCCACGAAGTTTCAAAAACTTGGTGGACGTATTCCAAAAGGTGTCCTCTTGAACGGTCCGCCCGGAACCGGCAAGACGTTACTCGCCCGTGCCGTGGCCGGAGAAGCTGGTGTCCCGTTTTATTCGGTAAATGGATCTGAGTTTATTCAGATGTTCGTCGGTGTCGGCGCTAGCCGTGTGCGAGATCTCTTTCAAAAGGCGAAAGAAACATCTCCCGCGATCATCTTTATCGATGAAATCGATGCAGTCGGTCGACAACGAGGTGCAGGTTTGGGCGGAGGCCACGACGAACGCGAGCAAACACTCAACCAGATCCTCAGTGAGATGGACGGCTTTGATCAAAGTGATTCCACGATTGTCGTCGCTGCCACCAACAGGCCCGACGTACTTGATCCGGCGTTGCTACGGCCCGGACGCTTTGATCGACATGTCACCGTGGGTCGTCCGACACAAAAAGGCCGTAGAGACATCTTTAAGGTACATGTTAGGAATGTGCCCCTTGACGATGATGTCGACTTAGAAATCCTCGCCTCCGGTACGGTCGGTTTAACAGGTGCAGACATAAGAAATATCGTGAACGAGTCAGCACTATGGGCCGCTCGCCAGGACAAGAACGTTGTCAGCATGGCAGATTTTGATCATGCTCGAGACAAGATCTTAATGGGTGCAAGACGTGAAGAAGTGATGTCTGAAGAAGACAAACACAAGACGGCCTATCACGAAGCTGGTCACACGATCGCCAGTTGGTTCCTTACAGGTGCGGACCGGGTGCATAAAGTCACGATTATTCCTCGGGGACGGTCGCTTGGCTCTACACAGATGCTGCCAGAAGAAGACCGTGTTTCAATGAGCGAGCCACAACTACTGGATCAACTAGTCGTATTGCTCGCAGGTCGTGCCGCCGAAATACTATTCTACGA
>JAKUOW010000235.1 GCA_022451045.1 Pirellulales bacterium
GCAAATCGCTGCGAGTAATCGACGAGCAGCAGCGGCGTGTAGAGCGTGAGCACGAGGCCAGCCGAGATGTTGGTCACGGAGAAGTTGTTGAAGAGGGCGTAGCCGTCGACGGGCATCACCTGCACGGTGCCCATGAGCGACGAGTACTTGGCGGGGCCGGTTTGGCATCTGGGAATCGACGAGCAAACCACCGTGGGAATGCAAGAGAGAAGTTGGTTTGATGCGCCGGCACTTGATCATGCATGGTGGCAAAAAGAAAAGATGCGAGTAGTTTTGCATCTGCACGATGATGGCAACATGAACTTTGGATCGATCAAGCAAACTCATACCCAAGATGGTTTGCCAAACATTACGACGTTCGGTTACCGATCTGTCAGCAGTGGCAACACCGAGCAGTTCCTGAGCGTATTTGCACCTCACACCGTAGATGAAATTCCAGAGGCAATAGCAAAGACGATTAGAACATCGATCCTCGACACAGGGACTTTCTCTGCAGAAATCGGCGATGTTCAGATCTCGATTCACAGCGACGGCACGTGGTCGGTAACACGAAGTAAATAACTGTCACCTTGCGAAGGTTGGAATTGCATGACTGATAAGAGAAACCAAGTAGTTTTGGTGATTAGCTTCATCGCTATTCTCACAACCACAAATTCCGCTGAAGAAGCCACTGATCTTGCGACTGGCCACCCACGACCGTCTTACGACAATGTAAAAAACATCAATGCCATGGCCGAGGCGGTACGTAAAAGCCAGTTCGCTGCACACCGCGGCGCGTGGGAATGGGATCGGCTACTGTCACGATATATCGACGGCGGCCGAGAAGAGAAAAATGCGATCATTATTCTGCAAGCCTATTTTCGGAGCATTCTCGATCGCGAAGGCAAAGACGGATCCTATAAGACCTTCTTTTCGGGACACGGCGCGTGGGGCAGCGGCGGCCGCTTGCGGATTTATGAGGAACTCATGCGACAAGAGATGCTTACGGCAGAGGAACAGGCGAAGTTCCGCAAGATTGTTAGCGAGGCGTTATCACAGAGTTTCGATTACGAGAACGTAGAGCGAGGCGCTAACAACCGCCCTTATGGAATGAACGGAGGTCCGGCCATCGCATTGCAGATTTTTCCGGACTTGTCCCAGGCAACTCGTCACCGCCGCTGGCTAGATGCCCTTTGGCGAGAGGTGAAGGAATACGGCGACACGACAGAAACCAACTATTTCCCCTATGGACCGATCTATCTTGACGGCTTTCTGGACATGGCAGAAGGGTTGAACAAGTTTGAATCGGAACGGGACTTCGTCTATGGCCACGTACGGCGATACCTTGACTACGTTCACGGAGGCGGTGTAAGAGGCAATCCGAACTCCGGTTCGTTTGTCGTGACGGATCGAGATAAAGCCTACTCGAATCCGTGGGATGCCGCCTATTATAACGGCGACCACAACGACGCCCACGTTTGGTATCGACTGGCGAAGGAGTTCGAATCTCCCGAGTTTCTTTGGGCATCAGAGCAAGCGAGTCTCGGCGGCCGGCCGCCGACAGATCGCGACGTTCCGGCAGAGTACATGGCCGCTTACAAGCAGCGCTATGCTTGGTTCATTAAACAAGGAATGGAACCGCAGGCTCCCAACGGCGGTTCGAAGGTCGGTTATTACAGTACGGGGAAACATGACGTGCCCGAGCGGCTTTACCTTTGTCCGAGTCGTGAATCGGGAAAGCCCTTCGCGTCGTTCTACCTATACGACCGCAACAACAACTACATGCACTACAACGACGACGTCATGGGGCAACTCTACGAGTACGCCGCTCATGGCGCAAAGTTCCTGCATACTTCCGGCAAGTACAACAGCAACGTCATGAAGTTTCCTGCAGCCTATGACGCCCTGTGGGTACAGCATCCGGCGGTCGATTTTGTGACTGGGCGCGCTGGCGATATTCCGTACGGCACTTGGAAGACGGCTTCGATGCCACTGCCGGGTCTACTCAACAGTCGTCATGGCCCCGACTCTCGTCGCTGGAACTACGATTCCATGGTCGGTTTGTTCCGCCGGTCAGACGATGCCAAGATCGGCTACGCACACGGCAACATGGATGGCTATTGGTATCTAAACAACGATTTTCGCCTGGACTCACTTGAATTCCAGTTGGTTGATTCTGTAGTTGAATTCGGAATTCCGCGTCTCTCCGGCCCCAATGGTGACTTCCCACTGATTTCATCATGGAAGCAAGCCCCGACGAGCTTTACTGTAATGATGGCCGAAAGCCAGGAAAGCGAAAAAGAGGTCGTGTGGAAAGGCGGCGATCCGGTCAATGAATTCGTATCCTTTATAGACGGTCCTCAAGGGCCAGCGATTCGTATACGTGGAAAGAAGGATGTTCGCTACTCGGTACGTCTGGAAAAGATCGGCATGACTTTTAATGCAGCCAACGAATACACGCGACTGATCATCGGTCACAACGGCCGTATTTCTTCTGGCAGCAACAACATAGGCACGCGCGGCGGGCATCAAGCAGGTTTTAAACTGAACGATCGCATGGAATACTTGACCTACGATGCTCGCGGCGGGATCCTCGAACGCGAGTCGCTTCGATCTGAAAATCGCAATGAAGATTCCTTTGGGCAGTTTCGTTATCGAAATTACTTCGGACCACACAGTCGCTGGACGCGTCAAACGGTATTGACTCGCGAAGGTTACCTCGTTGTGCGTGATTCTTACGAAGCGGGGGAATACGTCGATGGCTATCTCGCTGGTCCCTGTTGGTTATTGCGACCCGATGCAAATTGGCAAGAAGATAACAGGTCCGACCGCGGGCCAGTGCAGCACGATCCCAAACGCAACTGGTTCGACGCTCCGGCATGGGACCATGCTTGGTGGCAAACAAAGCCGAAGCGAATTCTCCTATGGATTCATCCGGGTGAAGGAAGAACTTTCGGTGTTACAGCGCACGCCACTTCAGCTGACATTTCGCGTCCGCTGGGTTTCGAATACTACCCAACGCAAAACTCCCACGCGAAGGCGGTCTTGAAAGCTAGTACGACCGAAGTCTTCTTGAGCGTATTGGTCCCGTTTGATGAAGGCCAGCCAGCCCGTGAAGTCGCTCGCTCGATCAAAACCAACGTGGACAAGGAGGGCAATTGTACGGTTAGTATCGGCTCAAGCATGGATTCCAGCATCATCACAATCACATCTGCTGGGACCTGGGAAGTAAGACGTTAACGATTCGAACGGGCGGTTGGTAATAATCTGCATTGGCCACGTGGAATCGCGGTTACCATCGGACATATTTAAAGTCCCGATAAATTCGTATTTACTCCGGTCGTGAAGCGTGTCCCACCTCACGACCATTTCCGAAATGAGCTAACTGAGCAGAAAGTTCCGTCCCTGCCTGATTTGGGTACATAATTACATCGCAGAAGAACTCTAAATTCAGCGGTTTCCCCTCATTGTTCAGAATTTGGACGAAATGAAAGCCGATAAGAATCCAGTATTGGGCTTACCGAGTTGTCCGTTGTTGAAAATCGGAATTGCAGCCTAATCGGCTGAATGATACCAAGATCGTCGTGATTGTTTTCGAGTACTTTTCCAGACGCATCGAGAATTGCCAGCATTATCGTAGTCCCATTTGAGGTACGAGCGTTGAAGCTAACGCGGTCGAATCGAGTATCGGGTGGTAAGGTTAGTAAATCAGTAGTAAACGTCCCCGACCGTTCGTACACTCCTTCTTTCTTAGCTAGTACTAGATTATCAGTTCCGTTGGTAACCCCTTCTTTGCTGCCTCGATAGATAAAATACGTATCTTCGTAGGCCCAGGGCAGCACATTACTGCGCCGATAGTCTTTGCGCCGCTGGAAATGTTCAGTATTAGCCCCAACGCCACGTGTTTCAATCACATCCAAACCACCGCTACCGCTAATTACAAGTTCCAGAAAAGGATCGTCGTCCACATTGCACACAAAGGCATCGCCCCAATAGCGTTTACCGCCAACGTCGAATTGTGAGAGGACTTTGCCTTCCGCCGTTAGTGCGAATATCACTCCGTTGGCACCGAGATTAGCTTTATTACCCTCCACGAAATAACCGCCATTGGTCATGGCAATTATTTCAAGCCGTTGGTCGCCATTTAAATCGCATAGTATCGGGGTCAAATAAGCATGGGCCTTGTCATCCAATTCCGGACGTAAGTCCTTGCGCCATTTGAGGCGACCCTTGGAGTCGAGACAGTAAACTTCTCCACCGAACGTCATGCCGACGATTTCCACTTCACCGTCTCCGTCCAGATCCGCGATGTCGGGTGAGTCTTCACCTGCAAGGCCTGATACCTTCCAGAGAAGTGTCCCATCTGTCTCAAATGCAAACACTGCATCGTGTGCATCGTCATTAGCATAATTGTCTACTGACTTTAGGATTTCGACTTGACCATCGCCATCGATGTCGGCCAGTACTGGATCGGCGCTAGATGCGTTGTCATTAGTCTTGTGCGACCAAATCGTCTCTAACGTGACAGGGTCATAACGATGCAATACTCCTTTTCCGCTGAAGTCGTCACCGGAACCAGCAAAAAAGTCCCAACGCCCGTCATTGTCCACATCCATAGCTGTAGTGTAGCAACCGCATTGCACCCAATCTGTTCGACGCTTTGTTTGGGTTAAATCGGACATATTGAGTCGCAAAAGGTACTTCGAACGAGATCCAAATAGCCCATCGAGATGTCCGTCTCGATCAACATCGACAATTACGGCAGAGTTTCCAAGTTTGCTATCCCCTGAATCCCATTGGCGGATCACCTTGCCAGTATGATCGATCACATAAAGCCGACCCGGCTCTGACACAGAGTAGAGGATTTCGAACATACCGTCACCATCCAGATCATATGCTGACAACGTCTGTGAATCCCCTGCAAGTTTTCTCGACCAGATGACAGCGCCATCAGTCGCGCGAAGCATCTGTAGTTCATGCGTCTTGCGTGATGCAAACAATAGTTCCCGCTGCCCATCGTTATTGAAGTCTACGCAGACCATTGAATTGCAAAAGCTGTCATCCGCAATGTGGTACTGTTGGCGAAAATGTGCCGCGGGCATCGGCTCAGTGTTTTGAGCCAACAGTGGCGTTTCCTGTTGCAGGCAAAGCAGGATCACACAAAGTGCGAGAAATGTTCGACGATTTACATTAATGGTTTTCATTGATGCTATTTTCATTTCGAAAAACCTTGTCTTCAAGTGGCAGCTTGTTGTAGTAATCAGATAACGCGACCGATTATTTGCTTTGCAAAGAGTGGATATCGCTAATTGAATAGCTATGCTGCAAGGTCATTTTTTAATCCGGTCCCATTTCCTATCAAACGCAGCGTTGTCGAATACTTCCGGATTGACGACCCAAGTTGACGAGTGATTACCGAATCCCGGAGCGTTCCGAGCCCGATCGGCCGTCCTTCCGCCATTC
>JAKUOW010000236.1 GCA_022451045.1 Pirellulales bacterium
CGTCGAGTTGAAGGATGCACTCGCCGGAGTGGTAATCTCCGTGCACGGCCGAACATGCCAAATCCAGGACGAGAGTGGCAATAACTACAACTGTGCTGTGAGAGGCCTACTAAAGACGCTGAATACTGACCAGCGACATGTAATAGCAGCCGGAGACCGCGTGTTATTCAGGCACGAAGGCACAGAAGGGATGATCTTACGAGTTGAACCACGCAAAGGGATCATCAGCCGAGGCAGTCGCGGAAAACAACATGTGATCGTTGCTAACGTAGATCAGTTGCTGATCGTTGCTAGTGTCCTTCAGCCAGAATTAAAACCGAATCTAATTGACCGGCTGATTATCACAGCTGAAAAAGGCAACATCCGACCTATTATCTGCTTCAATAAAGTTGACCTCATTGATCCTGCTGAATTGCAATCCATTGCAGGGATTTACGGTCAACTTGGTTACACGACGATTCTTTGTAGTTGTGAAACGGGTCAGGGAATTGAACTACTTAAGACAATCATGTGTGGTCGTAAAAACGTAATTACTGGACAGTCCGGTGTGGGGAAATCATCACTCCTAAATGAAGTTGATCCCACTCTTAATCTAAAGGTAAATGATGTCAGCCTGGATAACGAAAAAGGCAGACATACGACAACAGCTGCACGTCTGATTCCGCTCGCCGGCGGTGGCTATGTGGTGGATACGCCAGGCGTACGACAATTCCAACTATGGGACGTCATTGAAACAGAGGTGGAAGGTTTCTTTCGTGACATTCGTCCCTTTGTTCACCAATGCCGATTTGACGATTGCAGCCATGTTCATGAAAACCACTGTGCAGTAAAGCACGCCGTCGCAGACGGTCTCATCGACATCCGCCGTTACGACAGTTATTGCCAAATAAGGGAATCCAATTGATTCGCATCAATATCAACAGATTTACAAACGTTTATTTGCTCTGCAAAACCATCCTCATTGCAAGCTTATCATCAATAAGTCTAGCTGCAGAACGTCCAAACATCGTGGTAATAATGGTCGATGATCTCGGATATGGAGACCTCTCAAGTTATGGAGCTAATGATCTGAAGACACCACATGTCGACGCACTTCTATCGCGCGGCATGAAATTCACTGAGTTCTATGCTAACTGCCCGGTCTGTTCGCCAACGCGCGCATCATTTCTCACAGGGAGATACCCAGAGTTAGTCGGCGTACCAGGTGTCATACGTACCCACGCGCATAATAACTGGGGCAACTTGACCGATGACAGCATTAGTATTGCCGAAGTCCTAAGTCATCACGGATATCATACGGCTCTGGTGGGAAAATGGCATTTGGGCCTAAAAGCACCTGACAAACCAAACGATCGAGGGTTTAAGCATTTTGCTGGGTATCTCGGAGACATGATGGATGACTACTACAACCATCGCCGACATGGCATTAACTATATGCGATTGAATGAAGATGAAATCGAGCCTAACGGTCACGCAACGGATCTCTTCACAAAGTGGGCGTGCGAATATATTTCTTCTCGCAAAGAAACTGCAGATCCGTTCTTCTTGTTTTTGGCATACAACGCACCTCATACGCCCATACAACCACCGAAAGAATGGTTGCAACGTGTTATCTCACGTGCCCCTGAGATGGATTCTAAGAGGGCCGGACTTGTTGCATTGATAGAGCATCTGGATGAAGGGATAGGCCAAGTAACCAATTGCCTGAAGGAGCACGGAATGCTGGACAACACGCTGTTGGTCTTTACCAGCGACAACGGTGGACAAGTAAACGTTGGCGCCAACAACGGCCACACCAGAGATGGGAAACAAAGCATGTATGAAGGCGGTCTAAAAGTCCCAACATGTGCTGTTTGGCCCGGTCACATTGCAGCAGGCAGTTCCAGTGCGAGACGGATGATCACAATGGACCTGTTTCCAACCATTTCAGAAGCTGCGAACATCAAGCTCAATCACCGCATAGACGGCGTCTCCCAGCTGGATACATTACTTGGAAATAGCCAGCAGGAGGATTCGCGAAGCCTGTTCTTTCATCGACGCGAGGGAGGTGATCGATACGGGGGACTCACCATCCAAGCGATTCGCAGAGGAGATTGGAAGTTACTCCAAAACAGCCCTTTCCAACCTCTTGAGCTTTACAATCTGAAAGAGGATCCTCTAGAAGAGCACGACCTAGCCAGAACCAATATCCGCATATTCCGTGAATTATCAATTGAGCTCCGCAAGCATATACAGCGAGGTGGAAACGTTCCATGGCAGTAACTTTTGCCTAATTGCACTCTATCGGTTATCCCGCTGCAGTGCTGTTTTAGCGGTTTACTTTTGCATCTCGATAGTAAAATAGACCGTAGGTGACGCAATGACCGATAACAAAAACAAATCGCAGCCATCAGATGCCAACGAACAGCCAAACTGTGAGTTGAATTCCAATTTCGAAGTCGGCGATGACGACACAAGAGAGCTTAAAAAAACAGACTATGAGGTTGATGATCACCCGGATGTAGAAATTCTCGATGACGCGGATTCCGCACCGGTTAATTCTTCATTTTTGGAAGCGCAAAAGACCGTCATCTCCAAACAATCACCATTAGGGTTGAATCGTCCGAAGCGGGATTCCGAGGCTGTTGGACAGCACCTTGAAGGTAGTCGGCTGGAGCACTTCGAACTTGAGGAATTTGTCGGCGGTGGGGGAATGGGAGCGGTGTTTCGCGCCACCGACACAAAACTTGGCAGGGGCGTTGCAGTTAAAGTACTATCACAACACCAGCAAACCGACGATGCCTTGCGTCGCTTTAAAAATGAGGCTCAAAGTGCTGCACGGCTGGATCACAGCAATATCGCTAGAGTCTACTACGTCGGTGAAGATCGTGGCTGGCACTTCATCGTGTTTGAATATATACACGGCGTAAATATTCGAGATTTGATTGAGCATCGTGGTCTGTTGCCGTTGGACGAAGCACTTTCTTACGTGATCCAAATCGCTGACGCATTACAGCATGCTGCGTCACGAGATGTTGTGCACCGAGACATCAAACCATCGAACATCTTGATTACAACCAACGGAAGCGCAAAACTGGTTGACATGGGCCTAGCCCGCTTTGAACATCTGGAGCCGGAAAACTCCGATATGACTGCCAGTGGCGTCACTTTGGGAACCTTTGACTATATATCTCCTGAGCAGGCCCGCGATCCGAGATCAACCGATGTTCGTAGCGACCTGTATTCGCTCGGTTGCACTCTCTATTTCATGCTCACTGGAATGCCACCTTATCCACAAGGTACGGTGCTTCAAAAACTGTTAAGCCATAGTAGCGAACCGCCACCAGACCCGCGACTCTATCGGGAAGATATTGATGATCACTCATTAAGACTCCTACACAAACTATTGGCGAAGCGTCCTGAAGACCGTCACCAAACACCCGCAATTCTGATCCATGAGCTACTTGAATTAGGTGACCGCCTAGGGATCCCGTTAAGTACTACCACGCACTTGCACTTGCAACATCACGCCTCGCGCAGGCTGAAACTCAAAACACACTTCCCATGGTTAGTTAGCGTAATTTGCTTACTGGCGACAGCACTTCTGGTGCAGCTTTTTTCCAAGCATACGGAACCTGTTGTAATCGCTCGCCCCGTATTCTTAAAACCCAGCTACAAGGCACCGGCGATTACAGTCGAGCCATCTGTGGAACCGGCAAGTGCAGACGTGGAAGCAACACCAATGGAAGCCTCACCGGCCGCGATCGCAGAAGAAGAATTGGATGACAAGGGTGTCACAAATCCCGCCCCAGTTGACATGAATGGTGTGATTTACGTCGGGCCACGTTCTTCTCAGCCATCATCATCGGTGTTTAGGGCTGAGTCACTGGAACACGCGCTTTTGTTGGCGGCTGATTCGCCCCAATACAATGTTATCGAAATCGGTGGTTCCGGGGTTATACCCCTTCCAGCCATAAGTGTCTCTCTCGAGGCAGCCGACTCGGATCAATTAACCATTCGAGCTGCTTCCGGTTCCCACCCCACTGTGCTGGTCAGTGCAGATGATGGAGATACGGAGTCAATTACACCTGCTCTATTTGACATTACCAACGGATCGCTGTCGTTTGAGCAGCTTGTAATCCAGTTTCAACTCCCAAATATATTTCGCCAAAGTTGGAGTCTCTTTCGTTTTTACGATGTTCAGCAAGTAAGCTTCCATGACTGCATATTGGAGCTCGCGGCTGAAGATCCGACGGCGGGAAACTCATCCCATATAAATGTCGCCATGTTTGATTACGAAAGTTTATCAAACGGCCAATCAGGTGTCTCTGATGACCCACAGGAGAGCGTTACGGCCACCATGGGGGAAGTTAACTTACAGTTATTACGCACAATCGTCCGTGGTGATTGCTCTCTGCTTAGGTGTATGAACGGCAGTTCCATTGCACTGAGTTGGACCGACGGATGGATGGCATCAAATCAGCGTATTCTGGATTGCCAATGTTCGGATCGAGAAATGAATGGAAACATTCGGATTAATGCATCTCACGTAACACTGTTTTGCGGGGAGGGTATGATACGACTCACTGGAAACGCGCAAAACAGGTTTGCACCGACTATCAGCTTTAACGTTGAGCAATCCATCTTGTTACACCCAAATACGGTACCTGCCATCTTCGTAGACGGTGTCACATATCTTCAAGACGAAGCATATAGGCCACAGATCGCATTAACAGATTCATTTTACGATGTGGCTGCCACAATACTCGCAATACGGCATCTTGATTCCCCAGAAATGCCAGAGTTGTTTCTCTTACGTGACTTAGAGGAGAACCAGTCAACAGATGCAATTTCTTCATGGTTCAGAGGTAGTGCTGTCCTCGACAGCAATGAATTGGTCTGGCGAACACCACGCGAAGAGCCTATGTTCGACGAGCCGTCGCTCGCTACTACTGTTGATTTCTTGCTCGAGGGCATCGACGAATCCAATCCATCTAACGTTCCCGGTTTTCGTTCCGAGACATTGCCACGCATTCCCTAACAGTCATCAGTGCCATTATGTTCCGGCGTATGAAATAATGCCTTGATTCACTAAACTCGATGCTAATGAGTACCGACAGATATCAGCCCAAGCCTTACGAGTTATCAGGGATGCCGCCTGGCATCCCTTATATCGTTTGGAATGAGGCTGCAGAACGCTTTAGCTTGTACGGAATGATGGCGAGCCTTTCGGTTTTTCTTACTCAACATGTTTTGGATAGCCACGTCCAGCACGACGTCCTGACCGAAACCGAGGCAAAAGTCTGGATTCACTCGTTTAATTTCTGGACATATATCTTGCCTGCCGTCGGAGCATTGCTTGCAGACTGGCTGTGGGGAAAGTATAGGACAATTCTCTCTTTAAGCGTAATCTATTGCCTTGGCCACGCCGCGTTGGCCATCAATGAGACGCGAGAAG
>JAKUOW010000237.1 GCA_022451045.1 Pirellulales bacterium
ACCCTGATCAGATTTGGGTAACGATAGAACAGTGGGCGGGGCCAACGAATACGAACGCGGATAACCGTAAAGGGTTTATGCGTGACTTGCAACGCTATAGTTCGGGTCAGCAACAGAATTTACTGAACCAGTGGATACAAGGTGGGTTTGGGAATCCACCGGCGGGTTTAGATACGGATTTTGCGATTGATGCTCTGGATTACGCATTTCGTGAGATGGGTCGTGGTCAACAGAACAAAACGCGTGGCTTTATTGATAAATTCACGAATTTTGTTACTGATCCGATGAATTGGGTAAAAGCGATAGCGACTGCGGCTGTTAAGGCGTATGTACCTGGTGGTCCAGCTGCGACATGGAAAGAGTTAGGTAAGAGTGCGGGTGCGGAATTGTTAAAAAGTGCGACTAGACGAATGGCAGTGGATGGCACGTTGAATGGTCTACGTCCTACCCAAAAAGAGATCAATGATGCGATACCGGAAGATGCTACTGATAATATCCCTGTAGAACGTGACGAATATTTAGAGCGAGTTGATTATTTCCAAGATCCGTTCACGAATTATCGCCCACCGATCGAAGATCCTGGTGGCACAAGTGAAGAAGTAGTAGCGGAACAAGTAGTAGAAGAAGAAATAATAGAAGAACCTATTGTAGAGGAAACAGAAACAAATACCGAAATCGACAATGCAGTAGCAAGGATATACGAGGATTATCCAGAGCTATCAACGGTTGGTTTTGAGGTTGTTGATCAACGGGGAACGCCGGTTGGTGAAGAGGCTTTGAGTAACGGTAGGAAGGCAGAGTTTTTTCCGGCTGATGAACCAGGGCCGCCGAACCGTCCTAATCCGCATTTCGGTACACCTACGGTCGAGATTTACGACCCCACGATCACAGGCGAATCCTTATATGAATTAATTTTAGGAGATATGCTGCATAACGCACCTAGAATTAGCGAAGAGTTTGACGCACTTCGAGAAAGATTTAAAGCAACCATTACGCCAGAGCAAGAAGCTATGGACAGGGCTGCATATGAAGAAATGGTGCGGCGTGGTGAAGAAGATCGGCCTTACGAGCAATGGCTTGAAGTATCTCGTATTGACGCATATATACGCGGTGCAATCGCTCCTGATGCAGATAATGAATGGGAAGGTGTTTATACAGAAGAACAGTTGCAGCTTATTGAGGAAATGAAAGCGACCTTAGGCAACCAGGAAGTAACAGCAGACCCAACACCAGTAAAAGTAGATCCTGAAGCAGAAAGAACGGCTGAAGAAGTTGCTGGTGATATAGCAGTAGATGTGGCTACAGATGCGGTAGTCGATGCTATCTCAGGTGGACAACAGGCAGAACAACAACCAGTTAGTGTTGATCCAAACGTAGAGAAAGATGCAGAGGGTAATCCCTTACAGGATGCAGCAGTTGCAATCGCGGCTGATGCGGTAGTCGATGCGGTACAGGGTACTGAAACAGAAAAACTGTTTGAAACAATGGATGCACAGATTCAAGCTGAACAAAATGAAGGTGCTGGTGAGGTAGGTACGGAGGTGGAAGTAGGAGAAGGTGCTGGTGACGGTGTTGGAGAAGGGGAAGGTAAGAGTGACGAAGAGAAGGAAAAAGAGGAAGAAGAAAAGTTACAGGAAGAGGAACGAGCAGCAAATCAACCTGTAGACAGTCCACCGAAAAAAGTAGAGTACGAGTTTTTTGAAGTGCCTGGTCGTAGTGTGTTGGAATTTGCAGAAGCGCCAGAGTTAGGGCGTTTGGATGTAAAGCCTTATCGAAGAAAGGTAACGCTTCCAGAATATAATCGGGAGCTAGGTGCGTTACAGACAAATGTACTTGCGCCTCAGTTGATGCGTTATCCAACCAGTTTGTCAGATATGCAAGCTCTAGAGAGAAGGCGTAAAAAGTTTGCCCTTGGACGATCGTTGCTCGGAGGTTAGGGGTAAATACTCAGGGCGCTTATTAATTTGCGGTTCTGCACGTTGCATCTGGGATGACCTATCTATTTATCAATTCGGAGAGCGTGAAGGGGTCGCGTCTATCGTTTTCGATGGTGATGTGATGGTCGTAAATGACATAGGGATGCACTTAGGTTGTCCGATTCATCATTGGTATTCAAACGATTGGGAAATGTTGCCCCGATGGGTTGCAGCCCGTAGGCCGTTATCAGCCGTTACCGATGTAAACATTTTAACTCATTCGTGTTATGGCGGCGCGGATTATGTGTGGCCTTGGCATGGAGGTGGAACGAGTGGACTTAATGCAGTATTTACAGCGCTTGCGCTTGGTTATAGCGAAATTACTCTTGCGGGTATCCCGTTGGATGATGCCGGACACTATTTCGACCCTCCCTGGCAACGAACCAACTTCACCAACGAAGTCCCCTGCGACAACGAAGAAATCAAATACTGGACGAAAGCCGCGAAAGAAAGTTTCCAAGGCAAAGTCAAAAGCCTCTCCGGTCGAACCAAAGCAATCCTGAATCCTGATGGATATTGAACAAGCTAAGATTATAGAACGACTGCGAGAAGATTGGCGGTTTAATCAACTGAATTATTATTTACCTTACGGTCATGAGGCAACGCTAGTGGGTGGTGAGGTTTGGGAAGCGAAGCATCGCGTTCCTGAGAGTTTACATTTTCTAATTGACATGGCGTATCACTTTAAACGCGATGAGCTATGGGCGATAGTGAATAAGCTGCGGTCTAAAAATGAAGTGTGGGGTGAGTGGTCAGGTCATCCTTGGCAACTTGACTTCCATAATGCCGGTAAGGATCACCAAGAGCGGATGCTCATGGCGGCTAACCGGCCAGGTAAAACGCGAAGTGCGGGTTTTGAAGTCGCGTTTCACATGACAGGTGTTTATCCTGATTGGTGGGAAGGCAGGGTATTTAAAGATCCGGTATTAGTGTGGACGGGTAGCCCTACGAATGAAACGTCCAGGGATATCGTGCAAAAGATATTATTAGGGGGTGTTGACGAAGAGACACTAGGTACAGGTGCGATACCGAGAAGTTTAATTAAAGGTAAACCCAAGACCCGACAGGCGGGAGTGAGTGACGTAGTTGATACGTTCAAGATTATTCATTCGTCTGGCGGTGTGAGTCAGTGTGTTTGTAAAACCTATGAACAGGGCTGGCGTAAGTGGCAAGGTACGCAACCGGATTTAGTGTGGTTGGATGAGGAACCTGAAGATAACGAAGAGCGACAACGCAGAATCTATGCGGAAGCCTTAACGCGGTTATTGACTTCGCATGGTTCAATGATGGTGACGTTCACACCATTACTCGGTGCAACGAATCTGGTACAGCACTTTCAATCTGGTGGTGAAGGCGTGTTTCTAGGGACGGCTACTTGGGACGATGCGCCACACTTAGGCGCGAAAGAACGAGAACGATTAGCCGCTTCTTATCCTGATCATGAGAAGGAAGCGCGGTCTAAAGGCGTACCCATGATGGGTGAAGGTCGAGCGTTTACCACTTTAGAAGATAATATCAAAGTGCAAGCGATAGAAGTGCCGAGTCATTGGGCGCGGATCAAGGGAATAGATTTTGGTTTAGATCACCCTGCGGCGGTAGCAGATATCGCGTGGGATCGGGATCTCGATATTATTTATGTAACGAGAGTGTGGAAGAAAAGGAATCTACCTGATATTTCTGAACACGTTGAAGCGATTAAAGATACAACGCCCTGGATGCCTATTGCTTGGCCTCACGATGGTAACAACCGTCAGAAAGGAATTGGTAGACGGTTGAAAGACATTTACATGGATCACAACCTGAAAATGTTATCGCGTTCAGCGTGTTACAAACCGGATAAGTTAGGCTCCCAACCGGTTGAGCCGATTGTGATGGAAGTTAATGAGCGTTGTGCCTCTGGCCGATTCAAGGTGTTTGATAGCTGTACGGATTTTTTTAACGAGTACCGTAATTATCATAGGCGTGATGGTCGGCTTATTGATCGCAATGACGATATTTTAAAAGCGGTATTTTACGCAGTGATGATGCGTAGATATGCCGTTACACATGGCGGGGGTTTCTCCCGTCCCGTACAAGTTCCCAAAGCATTTAGTGTAGCGAGATGACAGCATACGAAACATTTTTAGATTTTTGCGAAAAAAAAGGACTGCGTTGTGTTGAGCGTGGTGATGTGGGTAAGGCAGAGATATTTATTGCTGAGACTGACAAAGAGGCAGACCTGTTACGTTTCCCACAATATCCCAATGGTTTTTTCCAGACTGCGTGGTTTGTCGCATCGAACGCTAGTGAAGGCAAGTTAGATGTGGGGCAGTGGATAGAGTTTGATGGGTTACACGATTTACAGCATAGCAACAGTGAGCGTCAACAGATGCGAATCAATGTAGCTCGCAAGGAAGCGGAGCGATTCATAGAAAATTCAATTACAGCGAAAAGAATCTAATGGATATAACAGAAATTGAAGGCACAAAAGAGCGAAAGCGTCCTCGGTTAACGAAGGCAGATTTCGATCACATTGCTGATTACCTGGTACATACGTTGTATGAAAGGAAGGAACGGCGAAAAGATTTAGAGCGCGATTGGACAGAAGTGGATCGCCAAATTCGCATGGAGCCGGACATTTCGTACAAGATGATTAATGGTACGGTTCCTGATTACATGGCGTGGTTGCCGGAAACTGAATTACCGTTACAAGCGCAAACATTAGAGGTACTCAATGCAGATGCCAGGCGTTTAATGGCTCCCACAAACGGGAACTGGTTTGAAGCCCATGCAGCGATTACTGATAAGTATCTCGATAAAGTAGAATTTAGTTCGTTAATTGCGGGTGACGAGAATGATGTCCCGTCTGTTATTACGCAGGACAATGCTGATAAGTTAGTGCAAGGGACAATCAATCACTGGAACAACCAGTATGATTTCTGGGGTCATGTAGATCTCATTAACTCAGATGCTTTCAAGTATGGGCTTGGCGTAGGTGTAGCGCGTATGGTCAGGAAGTCAGTAGTAAAGATAGAAGGTAAGGGCGCTATTCGTAAAGACGAAATGATCCCGATGTTGATTCCGAGATCGATTAAAAAAACCTACATTGACGATAATTATCATGCGGTGATGAATGAAGGGATCATGATCGGTGGTATGCAGATTTATTGTTATCAGCAACGGTTTGATGATTTGGTGATGGCTGCTAATTCCGGTTCTACTGATCCAGATTCTATGGACGGGGGTTGGATGCCTAAAAACCTGAAAGGGTTAACAGCAGAGGAGGGGGAAGTCACGATAATAGAAGGTGAGGGTGACTTTGTGATCCCCAGGAAAACAACAGGGTCGATTGTGATACCGAACGTGATTATCACAGTGGCGCAGAGTGGTACAGGCGAATCTTCTTCTTCGCGTGTGGTAAGAATCAGAATCTTG
>JAKUOW010000238.1 GCA_022451045.1 Pirellulales bacterium
GGTTAGCGTTAATACGCGAAACCTTGCGAACTAGGGAAGTGGGCGATGAGGGACTCGAACCCCCGACATCCACGGTGTAAACGTGGCGCTCTAGCCAACTGAGCTAATCGCCCGATAACTAAGAATTATACGGACACTACGCCTAACTGCCAATAACCCAATCACGACCTCTGCCCCCTGCTCCGCCTGTAAAACAGCAAACGCATAAAACTACGAGTTGCCATGCTCGTTATCTTTTCCTGCGGCCCATAGATAGTACGGAATGAGCCCCGATAAGCATAACAAAAGCGAAACTAGTGCCGTGAACTGGAATTCCTCTGGTATCGTCAAAACACCAATCACCAACAACAACCAACCCGCTGCCATAACACCGATTGGCTTACCAAAACGCCCGAGCGTAAATGTCCCAAACCGTAGTGGCATTGAATCTCGCTGCTTTAAATAAGCAACAATTGTGCTCAGATAGATCAACGCTGGTAAAACAGCTGCCGCCAACAGGAGTTGTTCTAAGGACTCCGAAAATAACTCGGCCAGTAGACCAAGTGCCAGCATTAGCACAACTGCCGGTATGGGCGCCCCGCTTTTTTCTGAAACGCTCGAAAACATGTCGGACATCGGGAATACATCATCGCGAGCCATTGCGTATATGAGACGTGATCCGGAGGCCATGATAATTAAGCCACAAGCAAATATAGAGATAATCACAAGTACAAAGAATGCATTTGAAATAACGCTGCCCAAACGAGACTCAATGATGGTTGGTAATGCATACGTCGCATCTATTACTGCCCCTAAGTCTCCAATTGATAGGGTTGTGACCAACAGGAATACCGTTCCGACGATTCCACTTACTAGTACTGACCAAATAACTGCTTTTGGTACTGTTGATCCGGCATTCACAGTTTCTTCTGAGAGATTTGCTGCGGATTCAAAACCCACAAGAGTGTAGGCGCCCATTAATGCCGCCATCAAGAAGGTGGTTATCCACGACGCGTCGGTAATATGATCTCCCCGGACGGTTATCATTTCCCCAGATGCGCCGTCCTTTATAAGAAGTACACCCAGGATAATAATGAGGCCCAGCATTCCCACGATTTCAGTAAAGACTGCAATTGAATTGATACGGTCGGCCAGTTTTACCCCGAACACATGTATCACCGCCTGAATCGTTATCGTAGCGCAAACAATAACAGTTAGCCATTTTGAACCCTCTGGTATATCCGCCATATATCCAATGACGCTTGCCACACCGTGGTCCACGGATGGTACCACAATCACAAGGAAACAAAATGCGACCCAACCAGTCATCCAACCCCATGCATGCCCTCCCAGTCGCGTCACCCATTGGTAGGAATATCCAGTGATCGGCATTCGGGCAGCTAGTTCTGCAAACACTAGCGCTACGAGTAATTGACCAACCGTAACAATCGGCCACATCCAGATGCCTACAGGGCCGGACGTATCCAACATGGTGTCGTAGTTCGCAAAAATCCCTGTAGTGATCGAGATGAAGGAAAATGCGACAGCGAATGAACCAAAAAGCCGAATCGTGCGACGAAGTTCCTGTGAATAACGGAACGTCGACATTGTTTGCTGATCTGAGTCGGAGCTATGGGTTGGTTTGTTCATGTGTCTACAGGCGATAGGCTAGGACGAGCTGGCTGCATTTTAAACAATGGGCTGCGTTAATATACAAAAGGCCTGTGTTAGACATTGATTTAGTTGCCAAAACTTAAAACCCTCCCAGCCAGCAGGCCAGGAGGGTTTTTGTTGGTGCGGTATTTAATGGGGCGTCGATCCAGTTAGTTTAAGGTTTATGAGTGTGAACTGTCATCTTCTGCCATTTCATACCGTTCGTTAACGTTTCATTACTAGGGCGATACGTTCCGCATCTGAGGCACTTAGGCCAGCTTGTTCTGCTCGTTCGATGACGAATGCCCATCGTGGCGTGCCGTACGCTTTTGCCATCTTAAGCAACTGTATGCGAATTTTGTTCTCCAGACTGTTGTAGAAGAGGCTTTGTTCGGCTTGCGTGGCATTAAACAATTGTTGTTTTAGTTGTGGATTCTGCATTAACGCCCTTGCTTCTGCTGAGCTAACAACTCCGTTTGAATCGGCATCTCCGATGATGGGTACAGCAGGTGCTTCGATTTTGTCGGTGGTCTGTTTTTTCTCTTTTTTCTTTTTAGCGAAGGCTGGAGATGCCGAGGTGAAGGCGATTGTCAGTGTCAAGATTAGTGTGAGAACGAATGGGCGGCGTTTCATTTTCTTTATCCTTGTTTTTTGTGTTTTTGGTTTAGGCAAGGTCTTAATTGCCTCCTCACAAATAAAAACGGTATTCGGCAGGAAAGCGGACACGAAATTCAAAAGAAAGTGAAATATTATGGGCAGAGATCTGGAAACATGCTCAAACTGCAGAGGCCCAGGCGTGAATTGAGGCTCTATAAAACAAATCACGGAATCGGCGGTAAATTTATCCCGATAGAAACGAAAGGTATTTTTGGCGCTATATCATGGATTCAAATAAGCCTTGAGAATCTGCATCCAGCTCTTTTATGCCTTGATCGTGGTTTATGTTGTTCCGCCTTAAATACTGACAAGGCGACAGATATCATTGAGAAGTAAGGGACGGATAAGATTAAAGCAGGTTTAGAATCCGGAAACAGTAAGAAGAAATAACGTAATGTTCGAGGTGCGATTATTTCGAAGTCGATTAGTTTAGGTGATCATTGATGAATTCCCGTCTAACACTTTGGTTAGTAAACATTTGTTTAATCTTCGGCATACCTGTCGTTTTTGCTGAGGAACCTGCACAGCCACTTCCTTTTGAGCAGTCTCAAGTTGTTGCAACCTGGGAAAAGTATGAAGGAATCCTAACCTTCGGTCGTAATCAGACATTGGCACTCGTCGATGATGGGTGCAATCTTTCACGTCCCGAATGGTCCTCGGATGTTAATGACGATTATCCAAAGGTGCTAGTCACATATGACAGCGTCGATGGAGATGACGATCCAAGACATGAAGGCCGAGGTTATCACGGTACTACTATTGGTATCCCATCAAGTGTAAATCACGAAGGGAAACGAGGTGTCGCATTCAATAATCAGGTTGCGGTTATTCGATCACTCGAATGCTGCCATTGTAACGTCAAGGATTCGAAAACCCTTGCGAAGGCGCTAGCCTGGGTTGCCAAACACCATCGTAAATATCGAATTACCACAGTAAATCTTGCGCCAGTTGATGATCTCGCACATGATGAACCCGTCCCAACAGAAATCGACGTGCAGCTGGCCAAATTGCGCAAGCTAGGCATCTGGGTAAGTGCGCCCACGGGCAATCACAACTTCACCAATGGTATCTCCTGGCCCTCAAGCCAACCAAACTGTTTTGCAATTGGAGCTGTCCGTCCCGGCACCAACACCATCTATCTAGACAGGCATAAAAAAGTCGACCTAGTTGTGCCAGCAGGGGCAACCTCGTCATCGAACGCAATCCTCTGTGGTGCGGCAATGATCTTGCGTGAAGCGATAGATGTCAGTGGCTTTAAATGGCGAGAAATAGATGGCAACCTTCCCGAAGCAATGATGAGAATCTTCCAAAAAACCGGTCAGAGCCTGAAAGACGATGCTACCGGTTTGTTGCTCAAGAGATTAGATCTCTTGGCAGCTGTCGATTTCGTGTTTGAAAAGTCAGCCCAAAAATCAAAATCAAGCTCTGACCAGAAACCCGTCGCAACCGACGGAGCACTATTAAAGAGCTCAAGCGAGGCACCCGAATATTTTGGTAACAACAACTATGACCAAAAATGGAAGTCTGTGCTTAAAACGGGGATAGATACTACTCGGGAGTACCTCGGGAATTACGGTCCCACAAACGTCTATATCATCGGGCAAGAAGAGGATGAGTTGGCCGAGGCTTCAGTAGCCGAGAAAATCATCAAAGACTATTGCAAATGTCGTCATCCCAATAACAAGGACAACTACGAACATTGCCTGAAGCGCAACGGCGCATCTTTAATAGAGCGTGCAAAGGATGGATCAACCGAAGCATACCTATCGTACGTCGACTTTACAGAGAGCCCTTTAGCAGAACTTGTATTCATAAATCCACACGGCTTTCCAATGCCGTATCTTTATACACGTGGAATCCACGAATATACGCACGTCTTTCAACGCAGCTATCCACAGACGCCAACGTGGATGACCGAAGGTGGTGCTGAATTCATCGCTTTCTACCTTGGCGGACAACACGAGTGGGTCAACTTTCAGGATTCAATGCGGCAGTCGATGCGGATGGTCCAATCCGTCGACCCCACTGAAGCTACGATCATTGACTTTGAGGACATAGGTGCCATCGAACGCGATAGACCGGAGTTGAAGAAATACTATCGGCATCTCGCGTATGATGCTGGAGTCTGGGGCGTGGCGTATTTGATTCATAGTTCATCGACGCGTAAAGTTCGCCACTACACGACTAGGTTCTACCCGATGATCGCCAAGCTCGGTTGGAAGGATGCTATTGTCCAATATACACGCTTCGAAACAGTCGAAGGATTCTATGATTCGCTGCAGGATTTCTTCGGAAAACCTATTGGAGAGCAGATGCGGTTATTGGAAGAGCTGAGGTGAGGCGAGGGCCTGTGGCGAATTAAATGTGGCCCCTGGGTACCGCCGTAAATCTAACCGCCTGTTATCGAGTCGTTCCCGACTTGCGGGCGACGCTACCGTGAGTCAGCTCTAGCGGCCGTCTTAATGACAGCCTAGTGTGTTCTGCTGCGTCGACACTGGCCAGTGCTTGGACTGATGATCTGCACGGATGCTTTTTGGAAATGTGTTAAAATGGCGCTGTCAAATTCACTCATTTAGGAGGTGCTATGAATCTGCGGATACCCACCATTGACGACGTGTATCAAGCCAGCGAGATAATCTACCAGCACATCTCCCCTGCTCCGCTCATCCGTTCCTATCCTCTCGAACGTGAGCTTGGCTTGCCCGGCTCGCGACGGGTTTGGCTAAAAGACTACGGCTTCACACCTGTGCGATCATTCAAGTTGCTTGGTGCACTCAATTGGATGGCCAATAATTTGGAATCCGCTGGCGATTCACCAATTGCAGCACATTCGTCAGGCAACTTCGCATGTGGTATTGCCTTTGCATGTAATCGCTATGACAAGCAAGTCATCATCGTGATGCCAGAAGATGCGCCAAGCATAAAGTTTGATACTGTGCATGCGTTAGGTGGCGAGACCCTTACCTATGACCGCGCTGAGGATCACCGTACTGGCGTTCGTGACAAAATGACTCAGGCTCTGGTCGATGAACAGGGCGCGCTGCGGGCTTCACCTTATGATGATCCCTTTGTTATCGCCGGTAACGGGGTC
>JAKUOW010000239.1 GCA_022451045.1 Pirellulales bacterium
CAGAAACATTTGGACAGGAAATATTGAGCTCAATGGCATCGACCCCACCCGCCTTTTCCAGTTGGCCAGCCATAGACGCATAGGATTCTGCATCCGGAGCTGCAATGCTAACGATGAGCTTGGAGTTGATCTCCGACAGGTATGGTAGGTGGTGCTGTATAAAGGCCTCGATTCCGTCGTTGTCCAGCCCGATGGAGTTAAGCAATCCGGAGGATGTTTCAACTGTTCGCCAGGGATTGTTACCGGCACGCGGTTGAGGAGTAACCGTCTTTGGGACGATACCACCGAGTCGAGTCAGGTCTACAATTTGCTCCATTTCACGGGCATAACCAAATGTACCGGATGCCACGAGAACAGGGTTCGGTAGGCTTAATCGACCTAGTTGTACTTGGAGTTGTGGTTGGTTCAATTTTCTGTTGCTAGCAAGCAAGGTGGTTCGGGTGATGATTCGATGGTATGTCGTTTTTAGTTTTTTCTCAATAACACAGTCGCCGTGACCACTCGTTAGATATTGATTTGTTTACGCTGATGCTCGATGTCTTCGATTGGTACAAGCGGTCCGCGGCCACTTCCTGGGCACTCCTGACAGGTTCGTTGCCAATCCTCCGGCGTTTCAAGGTTACTGTTCCAAAATGGCCACGTTCTGCACTGTACCGGCCGTGCATCGTATACAGTGCAATTTCGTTTATCACTATCAAAGAAAACGCAATCACCGTTTGGAAACTCACGTAGGCTAAAGCGAGCGCCAATCTTTCGAACATATGTGTCGGTAAACTCTTCGAGTTCTGTCCCGGTAAGGTCCGCCAGGCTTTGGATTTCCTGTTCAGTGACCCAGACATAGCCGGGTTCACCTGTACAGCAGTTGCCGCAGCCGGTGCATTCAAATTGCAGGCCATCTTTGTACCAGTGTTCGGGCGTTGATTCATGGTTTGGGCTTAGCATCGAGTGTGTTCCGCCAGTACAGAGAGAATCACGAGTGAATTCAGGTCGTAATTATAGCCTGACACTGTTAAAAGAAGTGATGATAGATACTCGTGGTTTTCTGAAACAATTACTGTAGCGATTGTTAGTCTTAGACGATTTACTTGGTTGGTTACTGAACGTACGCGCGTTGCATGGTAGTTGGTTATACGACTGTCCTTCGTGTAGAGGAAACGCGTGATACGGGCAAGACTCAGAAGTGTGAGTGTCGTAGTTGATGTTACGACATAAAATCATACGGACGAGGTCGGCCAGCATGCCAATCTATGGTGCGTAAAGCGTTGTGATACTTGACTTTAGGGCAAGCCGTTACGTAAACTTGTTTGCGAATCACAACGTTAAACACCGCACGGAATTATTGGCTGTAAAAGGGCATTGTCATGACCAAGAAAGACATCGTGAAAGCGATTTCTGAAAAGATTGACATGACTCAGTTGCAGACCAAGGAGATCGTGCAACATACGTTTGATGCCATCATGGAATCCCTCGCTCAGAAGGGACGGGTTGAGTTGCGAAACTTCGGCGTATTTATCGCCAAGAAACGCGCAGCACGAACAGCCCGTAACCCGAAGACAGAGGAAACAGTGCATGTTCCTGAGAAGATCGTCGTGACCTTCAAGCCAGGTAAGAAAATGGAACAGCTTGTGAGCGACATGGATCCATCAGTTCTTAATGATGGACATGGTAGCGAACAGGTAAGCCCGCCACTTTCTGAGTCGATCGGCTATGTGTCGGATGCAGCACCGCAGGATTCGCCTTCAGGCGATTCTGTGGGCGATTCGTACGCGTGATAAGACCTGATGTCTTGCTATTGTCAGTGCCGATATAGTGGCACGAGCCAAAGTGGTATTGTCGCGGTTGCGGTTATTGTTTATTAGATACGCCGCCTTTCACGAAATAGCAAAAGGAATTGCGTTTCTGAAAGTTTTCGATAAGCGCACGATGCACACAGAGGCTCATCAAGGAGGATGAAAGCAATGCGTCGAATGATTTTAGCCGTGCTATTAGCAGCAGCACTAACCACTAGTGTTGGCTGTTTGCTCCCGGCTTTTTCCGGTGACCGAGTTCGCCGAACCCAGCAGCTGATTTTCACATCAGAGAACCAGCGTGCAATTCTCAATTTCTGGGAAAGGTTCTGGATGCTCGAGATGCCGGATCACATGAGTCCCCAGCGGGTTCACGGTGGTGTGATTTAGTCTCGCCATTCGGGTTAATACACAGTTTGTAACACAGACATGCATCGGCTTGCGTGTCTGTGTTGCTGCGCGCTTATCCCCCGATTTGGTACATCGCTCGATCAGGCTTCACAAATTCGCTGGAATCAATCCCGTGTCCGGCTTTCTTGTGGGCTACGCAGTCGCGAATCAACTCCTGGATTTGCAGGTCGTCTGCGTCGCTGCGAAGTAGTTCTCGTGCATCCCATTCTTCGATGGAAAAGAGGCAGTTACGGATCTTGCCTTCGGCGGTGATTCTCAATCGGTTGCAATCGTGACAAAACGGTTGTGTGACCGGATTGATAAATCCGATGCTGCCACGACCATCACTAAAGTTGTAATCGATGGCAGGTTGGCTCGGGTCTTTTCTATGTGCTGGTTCAAGCGTGCAAAACGCTGACTCAAGTTTGGAGCGAATCTCGCTTCCGGAAAGGACTTGTTCATGTTCCCACTGGTCATCGGCATCGAGCGGCATAAATTCGATGAATCGCAATTCCAATTTGTGTTCTCTAGCAAATTTACTAAGGGGAATAATCTCATTTTCAGTTAGTCCACGAATTGCGATAGCGTTTAATCGGATTTGATCGAAATCGTATGTGATAGCGGATTTGATGGCACTGATTACTTTTTCAATTCCGGTGCGCCGTGAGATGCGTTGGAATGTCTCTTCAGTAAGTGTGTCGAGTGAAATATTTAGCCTGTGTAGCCCGGCAGACTTCAATTCCTGCAGTTGGTCTTCAAGCAGCAATCCATTGGTGGTCAAAGCGACATCTTCAATTCCATTGATGGCTACGAGTTGCCGAATTAATTCCGAGAGGTTACTTCTAACTAAGGGCTCACCGCCAGTAATGCGAAGTTTATTTACACCTAACCTGGCAGCGCACGCTGTAAACCGCACGATCTCCTCGAAGGACAGAATTTCGCTGCGAGGCTTAAACTGTACATTCTCTTCCGGCATGCAGTAGAAACAGCGGATGTTGCAGCGATCGGTCACACTAATCCTAAGGTTCGTGTGAACTCTTCCAAATCGATCTAAAAGCGGTTGTGAATTCGTCATGTTGAAAACTGAGTTTTGGAAGGAGCTATGTGGCTCAACATCCGTGATGCACCCATTCGGTGGTTCCGTCCGACCAATTTTCCTTCTTCCAGATTGGCACAACCTCCTTGAGTGTGTCAATAAGCCATTTGCCCGCGTCAAATGCGGCTTCACGATGCGCAGAACTAACTGCGATGGCAACACTTGCTTCACCGAGTTCGAGATGACCTACGCGATGCATCATGGCAACGCCCTGCAGTTGCCACTTTTCCTTAGCCTGTTCGGCCAGTCGCGTCATTTGTTTCAGTGCCATCTCTTCATAACAATCATAATCAAGCGCAGTTGTTTCTTTCTCACCTGTAAATTGCCGGGTAGTACCTAAAAACAAGAGAACAGCTCCGGCTTGGTGTGAGCTAACGGCTCTTAACACAGCATCATGGTCTATTGGGTGACGGACAATTGTAATCATGGTCTATCCTCCGCTAACCGGAGGAATGATGGCGATTTCATCGGACTCCGTTATTGGATCCGCGGGACTGGCGTACTCAGTGTTCACGGCGACCATGCAGTGCGGAAGGACGTCACCAAGTTCAGGGAATTGTACTGATATCGCGGTTTTTAAATTGTCAACGGTTGCCGGAGATTCAACCGTGACCTTGATTTCCTGCTGACCAGTCCGTTGTTGAGCCATAGCAAATAGTTTGACGGAGCAAATCACGTTACGACGAGTTCCTGTCCTTGTTTTTCCAGTTGCTGGAGTATTTCCCCCATTTCACCGTATGAGAGTGCCAGCAATTTGATTGGATGAATGGTTGGTTTTGTTGTACCTTGTTCCATTTGCATTTTACAGGTGCTGCATTCAGTTGTTCCGATATTTATATCCGGCGCTCGCATCGCACTAATCAGTCCCCACCCGCTGCGCAGGCTGTTTCGGTAATTACGCTGCTTGAGTCCAAATGTACCTGCCATTCCCGAACACCCTTTATCGAGTCGATGAATCGTCAAATTGGGAATCAAAGACAAGATACGTTCGGCGGGTGTGAATTGATTCAGCGCTTTGAGGTGGCAGGGCAGATGATAGCCGGCGGAGATATCCAGAGGGGCTAAATCGTGCGCAAGTTCACCGCTCTTATGCATTTCCCACAAATACGAGCAGGCGTCACTCGTATTTTCCGCGATTAAGCGGGTGTCTTCGTTGTCGATAACGGACGGGTATTCACGCGTTAATGCCATCGCGGCTGACGGTTCAGTGGTGATCACGTGGTAGCCACGACGAATCGCATCTGAGAGCAAGGCTGAATTATGGGAGATCAACTCACGCGCATAGTCGATGTCTCCTTCGCTGATGGCCGGCATGCCAGCCCATTTCTGATTGACCGGTACGTAGACGCTTATTCCATTGTGTTGCATGACGCTTACAGTGGCTTTGGCCAGTTGCACATCAAACCAGTTTGCATATAGATCAACGAAATACAAAACCTTGCGTCCGGAATGCTGATGTGGTCGGTGAAGGCGGTGTCGTAGAGCCCATTTCATAAAGCTCCTGCTGGACAACTTAGGCAGTTTCCGACCATGGGCGATGCGAAATAGCTTCGAAGCGATCCAACGTGCGTAGCGATTGCCGACGCCCCAGTTGTAAATCCATCTTAGCCAGCTGGCCCACTGTACAGTGCGATCCATACGCGACAAGAGTAATTCGTGAAACGGCAGCCCGTTGTTATGTACATGATTTGCCTTTGCTTCTGTCATCAGCTTCGGAATATCTGCCCCAGCTGGACACTCGATACGACACTGGTGGCAGTTGATACATAAATCAGCGACTCGTTTTAAGTCACCTTCCTGAAGCTCTGATGGCTGAAGGCGTCCGGTAAGGACAGACCGCATGAGGTTCGCTTTAGCGCGAGGTGAGGATTCTTCTACTGGATTGAACCGGAATACCGGGCACATCCGGGTTGCTTGGTCTGTAGTCCTGCAGCGGGCACAACCATTGCACGATCGTGCGGCATAAAGTACTGCATCTTCCTGCCAGTCGAGCTGTAAGGGCACAATTTCGCGCTCTCCCGGTTCCAACGTGATCATATGTGTTGCAGGTGCTTCTTCGATATTTACCGGCCTCAAATTGTTGTGGATGGGTTGAGGCAGTTCAGC
>JAKUOW010000024.1 GCA_022451045.1 Pirellulales bacterium
TGTCAGTTGTTTTTCCAATTACTACCCCCCGATTCAATCCACATCCTGCCATTGCAAGCGACCAGGCTTCAGGCCAATGATCACGGCCAAGCCGCTGGTTAATCTTCGGTGTTCGACCGAACTCAGACATGAGTAAAACGAGTACATTGTCGAGCATGCCTGATTGTTCCCAGTCCTCAATCAACGCCGCAAACGGTTTGTCGATTTGAGGAACGAGGTCCAGGTGCATATTGAAGTTGTCACCATGCGTATCCCAGTGATACGAGTGGCACTGGACAAACATAACTCCTTCCTCAATCAGTCTTTTGGACTGCAATATGTGTCGGCCCAATGGATGAGTGCCGTATCGGTCCTTTTCGGCAGGTGTGAAGTCGTCAAACAGGTCTTTCCTTGTGATGAGCTTCTCTGCCATTTCAAACGAGTAGTCATATGCATCGACATCTGCAGATCTTCTCCCCACCCGGAAGCGTTCGTTTAACTGCCGGCGAATGGCATTTCGAGAAGAGTCCTTTGCCTCGGTGATTTCTGCTGGGCGATTAATATGGACTGGCGGTTTACCATCACCAAGAGCTAATGCTCCGTACTTGGCACCGAGAAATCCGGCGTGTTGCCAGATAAAGCCACCCGAACCTGGTTTTACCCATATGTAATTTGGTAAATCAATCTGCTCCTCACCACGAAGGTAAGACATTGCAGCTCCGAGGTAAGGATATGTAACACCACGGTTTTTTGGATCGCCTCTGAGAATACGAGGTACACCAGATGAGTGGTTTTCATCCTTCGTACACATGCTTCGAACAACAGCCAGATTATGCATTTGCTTGGCGGTATTGGGCATTAACTCGCTTATATGCACACCCGGAATAGATGTCGGTATCGCCCGAAATGGCCCGCCGAATTCTGTCCCAGGCTTTGGATCCCAACTCTCAAGCTGACTGATGCCTCCATCGAGCCAAATCAACAAGACTTGCTTTCGCTTTGACTTCGCTTCGTTAGCGATGGCCGGAGAAAGCAATCCATTCATCCCCAACCCTGCGGCTGCTCCTGTCAGCGCACCGAGTACTTGCCGGCGAGACAGATCATGATCAGGTTGGTTGCATTTATAAGGATTCATGGATTGGGTGTACTTACTAGGTGCATTTACTAGTGGTTCAGTCTGAATTCTGCAGAAGTGATCATTGCCCATGCAAACTCAGCAATTGCATCTGTGCGTCGTTGTGAATTCCCTTGGAGGAATTCCTCAACCATGGCGACTTCCTCCGCAGTCGGATATCGTGAGTAAACAGTGACATACAGTTCTTTGGCAACTTGAGCGTCATCTTCAATCATTTCAAGTTTGCGTATCAGACGACCTTCCCGCGGTTTTAGCCATTCGAGTATCAGCTTCTCATTCATCAGGAAAAGCGCCTGTCCCATAGAGGGTTGAAACTCAACTTCTGCAACACCGGGCGGACTGCCGAATACTGAAACAAAGAGAGTCATCGTATCTTGAAGATTCGATGGGGCCGGGATCCGGTCATTGATGTAATCCTTGAAGGAAAATGTCGTGTCCGGATCGGGTTTAGCATTTTGCATTTCTGCAAGAACACCTGTAGCTCGCATAATGCTCCAGGCAGCTTGCTCCGGGGTGAGTCCCTTACTTATCGCTACCTTGTATGATTCTGGCGGGCAACTTTGCTCGGTCTCATCTTCAGCAAGTTGACTCGATCGTTGATAGGAGTCTGAAAGAACTATCTCACGAATCAGATGCTTGACGTCAAACCCAGAATTGGCAAATTCAGCTGACAGAATTTCCAGCAGCTCGGGATGTGATGGTGGGTTATCACTATGGATCATTTCAAGAGGATGGACCAAGCCACGCCCCATAATCAGGTACCAAAATCGATTTACGCTGTTTTGAACAAACTGTTTGTTTTCACTCGAAGCTAATTGCTGCGCCAGCAGCATGCGTGGTCGGAATTTTGGGATGCCTGGCAATCCGTCTTTTGGATCCTGCTCGAACTCATCACCTGATTCGAAGACGTGCACATCATTTTCAACCAGCCCTGGCAGTCGCGGGCCAACGTGATGTTTCGTGTCCGGTTCAAATACAGACTGGAATTCCAGCTTGCCTGTGCTGACACCTTCAACCAAATATGTTTTGTTGTCTCCGGTATGCTTTGCAGTTTTTGTTTGATTTAGAAATGCCAGTAGTCCGAAGTAATCTGATTGTTTGTAATCATCGACACTTGGATGATCGTGGCACTTTGCGCAGTGAATGTTCATCCCAAGAAAGAGTCTCGCAACATCCTGAGTCATTTGGTCATGTACGGTTCGACCGGTTGCGGTGAAGAATTTTAGCGAGCCATAGGTTTCTTCATTACCGGCATCGGCGGTAATTATTTCGCGAACAACCTGATCCCAAGGTTTATTTTTCGAAAATGCCGATTCCAGAAATTGGTTCCACTTCGTTACTGGTGTTGTGGTGCCAATTCGTCTTTCAAGGAGCATGACAGTAACGGCTTCCCGCATGCGAACGGCATAGCGACTGTCGTTTAAGAGAATATCAATCAGCTTTGTGCGTTTGTTCTTATCGCGGTCATCGAGAAAAGCAACGGTCTCTTCGTACGTTGGGATGATGCCGTTGAGATCGAGGTAGATTCTCCGCAGAAACTCAGCGTCGGATGACACCTGTGCCAATTCACCATCCGCTTGTTTCTTAATGATGGAATCAATTCGCTTTGCCAATTCCCCTGCTCGTGACGATGGCATAAATAGCCAACTCACAGTGAACAAAAGGAATAGAGTGCTGAGTCTGATCATTGCTCTATTCTATGACATGCGCACGATCATTTGTCAAAATCATCCTGTCTGTAAGACTTAGAAAACACACTTGATCAGGCAATGATTTCACTAATCACGTTTCCAGCAACATCAGTCAACCGCATATCTCTACTGCGATGATGAAACGTTAATTGTTCGTGATCCATCCCGAGTAAATGCAGGCAAGTCGCGTGAAGGTCATGAATGGAAACTGGGGATTCTGCAGCGGCATAGCCAAACTCGTCGGTCTTGCCGTAAACAGTACCTCCTTTAACTCCACCACCAGCAAGAA
Source organism: Pirellulales bacterium (assembly GCA_022451045.1). Classification (GTDB taxonomy): domain Bacteria; phylum Planctomycetota; class Planctomycetia; order Pirellulales; family Pirellulaceae; genus UBA11883. The sequence goes on from JAKUOW010000024.1 coordinate 3,095, forward strand.
ACATCGTAAATCCTCTCGGGTTGTGGTCACGGCCAATAGTGCCTTGGTTGGTCGGCATTCTACCGAATTCACCACCCCATATGATTAATGTTTCATCTAGCAATCCGCGGTGTTCAAGATCCTTTATCAACCCAGCTACTGGTTGATCAACTTCGGGACAATGTTGTTCGAGATTCGCTTGCAACCCGCTGTGCGCATCCCAGCTAAGTTGTTGATCTGCGCCACCTGAATAGATTTGCACGAATCGAACACCTCGTTCTACCAGCCGCCTCGCCATCAGACATTGCCGCCCAAAATACGTACTTATCGGCCTCCCAATACCGTACATCTCTAGGGTTTCTTGTGACTCTCGCGATAAATCAACCGCTTCGGGTGCGGCCATTTGCATACGGTATGCCAACTCATATGACTGTATGCGAGCTGCCAGATCTTGCTCGAGAGGATTTCTCTCCAAATGACGTCGATTCAGATTTTCTAGAATCTTGCGACGAAGTATTTGCTGTTCATTCGAAACACCTGATGGCTTTGCCAAATCAATAATTGGGTCGCCGTGGCTTCGATACTGAGTGCCTTGAAAGGCGGCCGGCAAGAACCCACTGGTCCAATTCTGGGACCCACCGATTGGTCCACCTCTGTGATCCCACATAACCACAAAGGCCGGTAGTGAGTCACTAACAGAGCCAAGACCGTAGCTTACCCATGATCCCATGCTCGGGCGGCCGGCAAGAACGAATCCTGTATTCATATGGAATAGAGCAGGAGCATGGTTATTGGACTCGCAGTGCATCGAATTGATAACGCATAAGTTATCCGCACAGGTGGCTATGTGCGGAAATAACTCAGAAATGAAGAGGCCGGATTCTCCATGCTGTTTAAATTCGTAAGGACTCATCATCGCCGTATCTTTGGTGTTCTTATTAAACGCATCTTCAGAATTAAAGACGGGGATTGACTTACCATGCCATTTGGCGAGCTCGGGCTTGTAGTCCAGCAAGTCAACCTGACTCGGTCCACCATATGCAAAAATGAAAATTACCGATTTTGCACGAGCTGCGAAGTGCGGTTCCTTCGCATGCAAAGGACTCGTCAGATCAGACTCACCTTCTGTTCCATGTGTATTTTCCTCGGCAAGCAGAGAGTGCAGCGCAAGAGTACCGAATCCAGCACCGGCAGTTTGCAATAGACGGCGACGGCTGACGAAATGATCACCGGCATTTGGATTTAAGATACTCATTATGTACTTAGGCAACTGCTATTCGTGATATACAAACTCGTTGAGGTTGAACATCGTGTGGCAAAGATCGGAAAGAGCTTGTACACGAATTTCCTGCTCATTCTGATCATGTTCCAGATCCGAATTTTTTTGACTCTTATGTAATTGGATGGCAAGGTTTACAAAGTCCATGCAATCTTTTATTTCTGATTCATCCGGATGGCGGGAGAGCGCTCGCCAATAGACTTCAATTACCTGATCCCTTATCGATTCACGCTGATTAGTTATCACATCCAATGCCATCATATATGCTTGGTCATTGCTAAACGGGTTGTTTAGTAGTTGTAATGCCTGCGTTGGAACAATTGTGGTCATTCTACGTTCACAACTTTGTGTCGTTACTGGAGCATCCAGAGATTCGAGCAGTGGAAACAGAACGGATCTGCGAACGAAAATATAAACACTACGACGCCAATGTTCTGGACCTTCAACTTCAACTGTTGGCCACTTTCTGGTCGTGCTGGTTCCGATGATAGACTCAGAGATTCTTGGGTGAATGCCTTGTCCATACATTTGGAAATTGATAGCACCACTAGCTGAAAGAATTCGATCGCGGATTACTTCGGCATCATGGCGGCGTTTAGGGTAGCGAGTCAAGAAAACAGCGTTTGGATCGAGGGCGCGACTTACTTTCTCTGACCTGGTACGAGAGTTAGATGATTGTTTATATGTGGCAGAATTCAAGATCAACTGATGGATGTGTTTAATGCTCCAATTGTGGTCAACGAATTCAGCTGCTAACCAATCCAGCAACTGTGGATGACTTGGGCTAAAGCCGGTCAATCCAAAGTTACTTGGAGTTTCAATAAGTCCTTTACCAAAATGAAACTGCCAAATCCGGTTCACCATAACGCGTGCTGTTAGTGGGTTCTGTTTATCCGTGATCCAGCTTGCGAAGACCCGTCGTCGACCAGTTGTTGAATCCCCCTCCTTAGCCTCTGGAAAATCCACCGGAATGGTTTCAAGAACCTGAGGTGGACCAGGGGAAACCAACTCACCTTTATTTTTAAAATCACCTCTGATGTGAATGTGAGTCTCCCGTGGTGTAGAGCTGTCATCTGTGATGGACATTGCTAACGGGAGGCCGGCAAGGTCTCTCTTTATCTGCGAAATTTCCTGCTTTATCACGTCGCTGTTGATGTCTGCTTGGCGGAATTCCGGCTCGACGCAATCGGTAATTGGCATAAATGAATGTAGAAGCAACTCACCATCGACGCTCTTAATCGTTAGATTCTTCCATTGCGTTTCGCATGACCAATTTCCAAATGAAATTCCACCGGTGGTGCTGTGAGCATCGCGTAGATCAAACAGCAGTTCACCGTCGAGCCAGAATTGGATTCGGTTACCGCGAACACTTGCTTTGAGCTTGTGCCATTGATTGACAAGTATGGATCCGGCAACGCGGGGGGCAAGCGGGATGATCCCACCATTTTGTTCGTAGGCGAGGCCGTGTTCTCGGTTATCGGATGCACCTAGATGCACGGTGTAACCACTTTGGTAATCCTTTGCTCTAAGAGACACATAAACGCCGGCGTTGAAGCTGAATGGTTCCTTTGTCCCTTTGGTTTTTTTGAATTCAACTTCAAGCGTATAGTCAGACCATTGTTGGTTGCCAAACCAAATTCGTGCATTGTTTGTGAAGGCAGACTGAATAAGCTGACCATCATTGATTTGCCAGTCACCGCGAGAAGCTTGATTTGTAAGTTGCTTTAGTTGTTCATTGAGTTCTTTCTCTCTCGCTTTTAGGGCTTTGTATGCAGCAGTTTGTTCAGGAGTGCCAATAAGATGCTGCCGTTTCCCAGTCGTGTGGAATATGGCAAGCATACGGTAATAGTCTTTTTGAGAGATTGGGTCGAATTTGTGGTCGTGACATCGAGCACAACCGATGGTCAGCCCAAGGAATACTTCTGAAACGGACGAGATGACGTCATGCAACTCGTCATATTTATTCTTTTCAAGAGTTTGGTTTCCGACCGTTGGACCGTTTCGACAGAACCCCGTTGCTACCCATGATTGGAAGTCTGCTCGATTAATTTCATCACCGGCAATTTGTTCTCTAACGAATTCATCGTATGGTTTGTCGAGATTTAAGCTGCGAATAACCCAGTCTCGATAGTGCCATGCGTAGGGTCGTACGAAATCAAATTCAAAGCCATTGGAGTCAGCATATCTCGCTAGATCAAGCCAGTGTCTACCCCAACGCTCTCCGTAGTGTGGTGAAGCCAATACCTTTTCAACGAGTCGTGACCAGGCAGTGGGGGAGTCATCTGATATGAATTGTTCAACTTCCTCGCGACTTGGAGGTAGACCCAGCAAGTCCATATAAAGTCGACGAATGAGAGTGCCACGTTGTGCCATGTCACTTGGTGACAGGTCCAACTGGCGATGGGTTTGGGATATGAATTTATCGATGGGAGTGAGCGACCAATGGTCGTTAGTCAATTTTGGAATCGAGGGGCGGCTGACTGGATTGAAGGCCCAATGATCTGAATCCTGAGCGACAACTGCCCCTGAAATCAGCATCAGCAAGACTAGACCAATGATTTTTCCCGAAAAATTTACCATCCAACCATCTTAGCAAAACGTGGACACCCACTTTTTATTTGCCACTGTTATTTAAGTGTTTGAGTTTTTTGAACCAAGCTGAAGTGCATGCCTGTCTTGATTTTGGGAGTCAAACAATGGGTATCCATGACTTTCATGTTTGCAAGATTGGGATTGGCGGATTTGTAAATATGGACAGTCTATGTTTGGTCTAATGGTTGCTGAGAGCTGAATTTCATTTTTATTTGTGAGGCTGAGTCTATGTTTCGTTTTGTCACTGGGTTATTTGTTGTGACATTTTTTTGTCATCAAGTGTCAGGTCAAAGTAAATTGCCAACTGCAATCGACAAATCCATCTCACGGTCGGTCCCGACACCTGTTGACTCGATTCCTATCGAAAAACTCAAAACTCTCGTATCACGCAATGCAAACGCTGAATGGGATCCAAACAGAGTCATCACACCACATATGCCATTAGCTGTGCGGCAGGATCATCACCGCAAGCCACGCTATCAAGAAGCCACAAGCTACACATTTCTGATTCACTCAGCAAAATTCGCTTCTATGTGTCGAATGGAAGATGGACGCATTGCCATGGTAATAACCGGTTGGATTGATGGCACAGACAAAGAAACGCGCGGTTGTCTTATTACTTTTTCTGACGATGAGGGAAACACCTGGTCACAGCCGCAACTATTTCACCAAGGTCTCGAACGGCCTCAACCGATCCACCTCGGTAACAATGAACTCCTGATAATTCCGATGGACGACGATGGTTTCATAACACGAAGTTCTGACTACGGAGTATCCTGGTCCGAAAAGAGACCCTTTCCACGCTTGGCAAATGGAGACATCACCTACCACAAAGGTAGTGTGCTGGTCGAAGCTGATTCAGTTTCCGCAGTTTTCATGGCAACAGTACCTCCTCATGGCAAGACAGGCTGGAGAGCTCAATCCTTAATCCGAACAAGTCATGACAGAGGTGAAACATGGAACGACGGCATCTGGCTTCCATCGCAATGGGAAACATCTGAAGGATCTATCACACGCGCTAACGACGGAGCACTTGTCGTCTCACTGAGAACATCTCAACCTCCCGAATACCCGGAATTTAGCGATCACTGGAGGCGGCTAACCACAGCAAGAAGTACTGATAACGGAAAGTCCTGGACAGACCATCAAGTACATTTCAAATACGGCAAAGTCCATAGTGATTTGGTCACACTTAAGGATGGAAGAATCCTGATGACCTACGCCGCGAGAATGGGAGAATTGGAAGGAAAGATCTATCATGGCATTGAAGCTGTTATCAGCAATGACCATGGCAAGACTTGGGAATGGGAGAACAAGTTCACTCTATTCCGTTGGGCTATGCACCAGACGATGCACAGTCCATGCTCTATCGAATTAAAAGACGGTCGTATTTTGACCGTATTCCTCTATCACTATGGGGCTCAATGGGGGAACACCACAACCGGTGGCAATAGCCGCACCTTGGGAATCACCTCCGCTGTTATCTGGTCACCAAAAATCAAGCGTTAGGAGATGAGCGATTCCCTGAATTCAAATTCTCAATTTCAACTACTCAAAGACCGACTCATCAAGCTCGAGTCGAAAAATCGTGCCTTCATAACCAACAATCAAGAGTTCACCTTCAGCGTCGATTCCAAAAGACGCGGGCTTTTCCGGAACCTTTCCGATCTCTCGAATCTTCGTAAGCTTCCGATCTTCTTGGGTCATCGCCCAAATCGTCTTAGACTCAAAATCGCTGAAGATATATGCGCCTACATATGATGGGCTGCGCGTCCCACGATAGACGTAACCACCTGTTACCGATACACCACGCTTGCGGCGATAAGAAACGACCGGTGGAGTAAACTTCTCTTCACCTCGCTTGTATTGGTCGGAGAATCGCTCAAACCCCTCGTAAACATTCCAACCATGGTTTTCACCGATTCTTGGCATGTTTACTTCTTCAAACAGATTTTGGCCAATATCGCCAACGTACATCTCATCGGTCTTCGAATCCCAACTAAACCGCCATGGCATACGGAATCCGTATGCCCAGATTTCCGGTTTAACAGCAGGGCCAACGTCTTTAAACGGGTTACTCTCGGGCACTGCGTATTCTTTTCCAGCATCCTTTTTATTTACATCAATCCGCAGGATCTTCCCAAGGAATAGGCTCATGTTTTGACCGTTACCAAGAGGATCTTCTTGAGGACCACCATCACCTGCCCCGATGTATAGATAGCCGTCCGGGCCAAAAGCGAGCATACCTCCCCAGTGCATCACTGTTGGCTGAGGAATCTGTAACAATCGACGAGACGCACCGCCTTTATCCTTGGTTAAATCCTCCGTCGCCGTCCGTTCCACAATCACCGGCGAAAATACGTCATTTTCCTCAACGTGGTAGTTTAAGTAGTACTTGCGATTCTTCAGGAAGTCCGGATGAAACGCCAGACACAGCACCCCTTCGAATTGACCGGTAATCGCTTCGTGACTGATATCCGCAAAGAGCTCCTTGGTCAGGCCGTCTTTACCTTCGGTCAATGCATAGATTTTTCGAGTTTGTTGCTCGACTACCATCAGAGTATTGCCGGAACCAGGTTTAGCGATGACACACACGGGATGATCGAATCGCATCGACTCAGGATGAAGTGGTACTACTTTAGCCGGCTTTGCCACTACCTTGATTTCGCTAGGCATTCCCGGATAAGCATCACCTTCGGCTTGCTTCAGCGACGCGAGGTATTCAACCAAATCGGAAAACTGATCTGCGGTTATATTTTTATAGATATCACTCGGCATCAGAGATGTGGAGCTCCGTTTCCGATCTTCCACATCATCTGAAGCGATTTTCACGAGCTTTCCTTCAGCATCAATCAACTGCAATTCCTTATCCGACTGTTGACGAAGGACACCAGTAATTGTCAGTCCATCGGTAGTGATCACAATTTGTGACGCGTAATCCGGGTGCAATCGAGCACTAGGTTCCAGCACTTGCTGAATCAACTGATCACGAGTGTACTTGTCACCGATCACAGCGAGATCCGGGCCGGCAAGTTTGTTTTTGCCTCCAACTTCATGGCACTTCTTACAAGCGGCCTTTTCAGATTGAAACACCAGTTTTCCCTTACTAAGGTCTCCGGCTTTCAGAGCGGCTGCCTGATATTCACTTTTCTTTTGCTTCTCGACGTCATCATCCTGTGCCGTGACGGCACCACCGAGAATAAAGATGGCGATTAGTGGGATTAAAAACTGCCGAGTTGCGCGCTGCATGATTTCGATTCCTCAATGAACGAACGATCTAGTCTATCGGTTTTACCATGAACGCCGTGCACAATGGTAATAAGGACTCTGCGGTGCACAGGTAACGGGATTTGGCGTAGATCAGCTTGGACCCTGTCCATAGATATGCTGAATAGGTGTGACATGCCCCCAAGTCACATCGTCTTTAGTAACGCCGAGCGCTTTGGCGATTTTCTCTCGGTCCTGAGGACTTGGCGTCCAGCGTCCCATCACAATTGCAAGCAAGCGCGTATCATCAATATTCGTTAATTCTCGCAATTGGGCGATAGTAATATCATTTTCTTTGCACAACAATGCAACGCTTTTGGACATCTTATTGAAAGTCCTTTTCTAAGCCTTTGCGTCGATATCGTACGTTTCTTGGGTCCATATTATGACCCCAAACGACATCATCAATCCCAACTTCCAAAAACTCGGCAATTGTAGCACGTTCTTTCGGATTCGGCGTCCATCTACCGAACGCGATCGCTTCGACACGCTCAAAATGGATGCCCGTCCCCTCAGAAACGTCCTCCACAGACAACCTACGTTCGTCGAGATATAAATCAACAGTCTTCAATTCAGATCAGAGCAAGTATATGTGTTGATAGCTGAAAAATCGGTAAAACAAGCGGATATTATCACAACTTAGGTGTTTTTGGGCAACCTACTCAACGTGAATCCTACGTTGAGTGTTTTTGGACGTTATGATAGTATCATCGGTAACAGTTCAGGTCTATTACAACTAACTGATACTTACACACATTTTGAACATCTAAACCGAATCTATCCCAGCCAATTACAGACAAAAAACACCGTGAAACAGTGTTTTTTGGACTTCGATAATAGAATTATCATGGAATTGGCTTTCTTTAGATTTGTGAGGGCTCATTGATGGCAACAGAAGTTATTGAACAGACATCGGAAGGTGCTGGTCCAGACGAGCAGAAATTCGAATATCCTGGTACACCAACAACATGCGATGGCGCAGAAGCTGTTGTATGGGTAGAAACACATATTTCCCAAGGTTCGGGTGCATATCCAATTACCAGTTCAACAACGATGGGAAGCGGATTCAATGCAGCAGTAATGAATGGCCGTCCTAATCTATGGGGCGAAGAGCTAATTTTTGTTGAACCTGAAAGTGAACACTCAGCGGCGACCTTTTGTGAAGGTTTCGCCGCAGCGGGTGGTCGCGTGACTAACTTTACATCGGGCCAGGGGCTCGTGTTAATGAAGGAAGTGCTATACACGATTAGCGGTAAGCGACTTCCTGTTGTATTTAACATCGGAGCACGCGCACTAACGAGCCATAGTCTAAACGTTCATGCCGGTCATGATGATGTGATGAGCGTCGCAGATTGTGGTTGGGGCGTGACATTTGCCAGAAATGCACAAGAAGCAGGCGATCTGTGTCTTATCTGCCGTCGCGCAGCCGAAGCATCCTTTACGCCATTTCTAAACGTACAGGATGGGTTCCTAACAACTCACACAGTGGAGTCCGTTAATTTACTCGAGCCCGAGTTCATGAAAGATTTTGTTGGTAGCCCAAGTGAAAAACTTACCAACATCATGGATGTCAATAACCCGGTCATGTCCGGAGTCGTACAAAACCAAGACTCTTATATGAAAGGTAAGATCGCACAGCGTGCGTACTACAATATGCTCGAGCCAGCATTACGTGATGCGTTCGATGAGTTCCACCGTAAGACCGGTCGCAAGTACGACTTCATTTCAGGCTATCGCTGCGAAGATGCAGATTACATCCTTGTCGGTCTCGGTTCCTATATGGAAACGGCACAGACTACGGTTGATTACTTACGGGATGAGCTTGGAATCAAGGCTGGTTGCCTAAACATTTATGTATTCCGACCATTCCCTGCGGAAGCGCTTGTTGAAGCCCTTAAGGACTGTAAAGCCTTCACCATTATTGAGAGAATGGATGACCCACTTTCCACAACAGGTAATCACTTAACACGTGAAGTCAAAGCGGCTTTCTGTGATGCCATGAATGGTCAAAATGGTATGCCGAAAATTGACTCGATGCCACAAATATTCCATGGTGCCGCTGGTCTTGGCTCTCGTGATGTACGACCTGGCGATATTATCGCAACGTTTAACAATATGATTGCGGATGGAGAAGATTACTTCTGCCTCGGTATTAAACACCATTTAGCTCTTGAAATGGCCGAAGACCCGGATCTTCGACCAAGCGGTGCATTCAGTATGCGTGGCCACTCCGTCGGTGGGTTCGGTTCCGTAACAACCAACAAGGTTATAGCTACAATTGGTGGTCAAGTATTTGGTAAAGACGTACAAGCCTATCCAAAATACGGCTCTGAAAAGAAAGGGCTGCCAACAACCTACTATCTTACTATTGCAGATTCGCATATCTATTCACACAGTGAACTTGAGTATGTAGATCTGATCGTGCTGAACGACACCAACGCAATTTTCCAGGGCAATCCACTTAAGGGAATGATCGATGGTGGTGCAATTTTTATGCAAAGCCACTTTGATAACCCAGCCGACGTTTGGGAACGGATTCCGGATGAACACAAAGAGACGATTCGAAACCAAAACCTTCGCCTCTACTTCGCTGATATGGTCTCGATTGCCCGTGAAGTTGCATCGGTAGCTGATCTTGAGATGCGTATGCAAGGAATCGTACTTCTTGGTGCATTCCTGAAACTCACACCGTATGCCGAATCCAGTGGCATGGATGATGAAGAGGTGTACGCCGGTGTCGAAAAAGCCCTACGGAAATATTTCGGTAAACGTGGTGAACAGGTGGTTCAAGACAACCTGACCTGCGTTAAACGAGGATTTAGCGAAATGCAGGAAGTTACTGCAGACATCATTAACGCCTAACTAAAATCTGCCAAACACACACATCAAATACCAACAATGGAAATTCTTGTTTCCAGGAGATTAAAATCGCATGGCGACTGCTGAAAAACCATCAATGAACGATGCGAATGATCGTGACCCGCACAATAATAATTCATACGGCACGCTCGTCGATAAAGGCTACAAGGAAGTCGAATTGCCTGTTCTCGACATCCCATCCTGTGGAGCAACACCTGTTCTGGACGTAACTGACTTCAATGACCGAATTATTCGCGGTTATGAAGCAGGTGGTGCTGAGAAATCACTCGACGCTGACATGTCTGTCGCACGATCATTGATCCCTGCCGGCACAGCAACGCTTCGTGACTTCAGTTACGTTGCTCCTGAAATCCCGGACTACATCACAGAAAACTGCACGGGCTGCATGGATTGTGTTACCCAGTGTCCAGACACCGCTATTCTCGGAAAAGTACTATCGGAAACCGAGCTAAATGAAAAACTCGGTGGAATCGATGATGAAGCTGACCGTGAAATGTTCGAAAAGCAGTGGTCAAAGACTCGCAAGTACTACGATGGGCCGATCAAAAAAGGAAAGGACGGCGGTCGATTCGCAATCCTGATCGATCCAAGTAAATGTAAAGGATGTGCAGAGTGCGTGACTGTCTGTGACGACGAGGCATTGGAAATGATTCCAAAGTCTGAAAACGTCATGGAAAGTATCCGCAAGAGCCACCGTTACTTCAAAGAATTCGGTCCAACCAACGAAGATTATGTAAACGACAACCTCTTGATCGACATGATGCTCAAGGAATCGACACACGTTTATGTCGGTGGTGCTGGATCATGTGCTGGATGTGGCGAAGGTACGGCACTTCGGATGATGTGTGCTGCAACTGGCGCCAAGTACGGTGACCAATGGGGAATCGTCGCGGCAACCGGTTGTAATACCGTTTACACGTCAACCTACCCATACAACCCATATCTTGTACCGTGGACAAACTCGTTATTTGAAAATGCACCGGCTGATGCCATGGGCGTTCGAGCCCGCTGGGATCAAATAGGCTGGGATGATAAGCCGATCTGGTGTATCGGTGGCGATGGTGCCATGTTTGATATTGGCTTCCAGTCGTTGTCACGTCTGTTGGCATCCGGCATGAATGTAAATATATTCGTCTTGGATACACAGGTATATTCAAACACCGGTGGTCAGGCCTCGACGAGTACCTACACGGGTCAAAACACCAAGATGAGCTTCCATGGCAAGAAGTTTGCTGGAAAACAAGAACGTCGTAAAGAAATCGCTCAGATTGCAATGATGCATCCGCGAACCTTTGTTGCTCAAACGACTGCAGCTCATACCAATCACTTCTATAAGAGCGTCATTCGGGCCATGGAATACGATGGACCGAGCGTAATCAGTTGCTATACAACTTGCCAGCCGGAACACGGTGTGGCGGATAACATGGCTGCTGATCAGGCTCGCCTCGCGGTTGATTCCCGGGCATTCCCAATGATGATCTATGATCCGGAAAAGGGTGACAAGATCCGCGATCGTCTTTCACTTCAAGGAAACCCTGGAATGAAAAATGATTGGTGGACGAACCCCAAAACGGGTGAGCAGGTTGACTTTATTGATTTCTGCCGAAGCGAAGGACGCTTTTCAAAGCACTTTGACAAAGAAGGAAATCCATCAGACCTTCTGATGTTCGCTCAGGAAGATCGATTAGAAAACTGGAATATGCTTCAGGAAATGGCCGGCATTATCTAAACGTCGTCGAGTCCTACTTATTTCAGATTTGACTTGCAATCTCAGCGCTGCACGTGGTTAGACTGTGTGCGCCGCGCGCAGTAATTAGCTCACTGTCTCCTAGTGTACGTCGCTAGATTTCGTTTTACAGCCAAGACATCAGGCAGAATTCAGAAATGGCAGTGGTACCAGATTAACATTCTGAAACCCACTCCTCTCAATGAAGTGTCAAGCAAGCTGAAGTAGTAATTTAAAACAGATTTGTAAGCGAAGACTTTACTTCAAATATTCTGTAAAAAACTCTAAGAAGACTTTCTTAGCCATGGGCGTATTGAATTCCCGCCCTCCGTGCTTAGCACCCTCTATAGCAACAAAGGTCGATGGCACCCCAGCTTTCTTCAACGCAGCGTGCAGTTTTTCACTTTGACTAATGGGCACCCCAGGGTCCGCAGTGCCATGCATGATTAAAAAAGGAGAGTCATCTTCAGATACGTTATCCAATGCACTTGCATCTTTTGCTAGTTCAGGGACATCTTTTACTGTAGCACCTAACAACTTAGCACCGTTGCTGTTGGCAACATCTTCTTCAGTCCTACCGTTACCAACATTATTTGGAGGCATCGACAATAATTCGGTTGGACCAAACCAGTCAACTGTTGCCTGAACCCGACTTGATATCCGCTCTTTGCCGGGATACGGTCGCGTGCCCACAAGTGCTGCCAGATGCGCACCTGCAGAGGTGCCCCAACATCCTAACCGATCCCCGTTTAACCCATATTTCCTGGCATTCTTTCGAAGCCAGCGAACTGCAGCATAACAATCGTTAATCTGGTCCGGCCATTGCCCAACATCGGTAAGCCTATAACTAATACTCGCTATAGCAAAACCGTGGGGAACGAGCCAAGCACCTTGTTTACCCGAGTTTTTACTTCCATTTTTCCAACCGCCCCCATGGATAAAAACAATAATGGGAATTTTTCCTTGAGCACTCGCAGGAACGTACAAGTCAAGTTTTAAGGAAATGCCATCGTGCCGAGCGTATTCAATATCTTTTATCAACTTGACGCCTTCAGGAAGTGATGACTTCTTGCTCTGATTCTGCGCCAGAAGATTACTGTTGAATATCAGAGATAAAGCAAGAAAGGTGATTGAGATACGATAGAGATTCATTTAACAGCGTCTATACCTACATAAGAATTGTTCAATAGTACGACGATTATTAACTCAAGATGCTTTAAATCAGTAAAGCCCCCTTCAAGTTATGGCTCATAAATCGCAGTGCATATATTTACTGATGTACAAGAGAATATGATTTCGCAGCGATTATAGGATTTACCTAAGAGGCGACTCATAATAAACGGTACTTCCGCGAGTGCTGTTATAATTGAATTCACACACTAAAACTGAAATGACTTTTGGTCGATCTGCAATCAGATCAATTTATGCACAGTTGCAATGAAATTTATGGATAACAGATTACTTCAAAATCAACTTCCGACGATTGCCTGCTTTCTGTTCTTCGTGTTCGGATTGCCTGTTACAGCCTCCGCTCAAGATCTTAGTACCCCACCAACAATTACAAACACATCTCAAACGAATACAAAGCTTCCTTTTGAGCTGCTGATTTGTGACTATGTCGAGTTCAAATTGGCAAGAGTTAATACACAAGGAGAGGTGGTGTGGGAACACAAACCACCTGGAAAAGTATGGGACTTCGTTCTTCTGGGAAACGATCGACTTGTTTACCCGATCATCACCGATAAACAAGAAGTCCGTTGCATCGATTTCGATGCACATGTGCAGTGGTCATGGGCCTATCGCAGTGAATGCAGAGAGATTGTGAATATCACCAGACATCGTTCACAATTGATCGTAAGTGGACAACAACCACCACAGGCTATTTTTTTGAGTTTTGACGGGAAGATTCAGAAAAGACTACCAATACCTGCTAAGTACAAGCATCATCATGGACAACTAGGCAATGTATATGCCGTAGCCGAAAACAACTATCTTGCCCAACTGTGGGGTGAAGGTACCGCTTTGGAGATTGACAAGAACGGAAAGGAAGTTTGGCGGTTTCAAATACCACCGTACGGAAATCGTCCTTTTCCCGTCGGGACAGTTCAGGATCTTCTCCGACTTGATAATGGTAATACACTGATAGCATGTGGCACTCAAGCTCGACTGCTGGAAGTTACACCTGCAGGAACCATTGTCTGGGAATTTGATGGAAGCAAACACCCAGAGCTTAATTTCACAAATGCATGTGCTTTACAAAAGCTAAATGATGGTTCCATTCTGGTTACCAATTTTTTGCGTGGTAATTCTGGACGTGGCGCCCATGCGTTTCGTCTATCCAGCCAAAGAAAGATCACCTGGACATTTACCGACCATAAGCATTTCACTGCTACGAGTCAGGTATGGGCGATCCAACCATCACAGCCTTCAGGGGAAGGTCTGAAATGAGTAAACCGTACAAGCTTCGAACTACAGTGATACCGCATCCGAATTGGAACTGTTTGAACTTGCTAATGCTACTTTGCGCGTTAACAGTGAAGACTAGTTATGCCGAGAGCGAATTGAGCATCGAGTATTTGGACGCTATCAAACCAATCTTAAAAGAACGATGTTTTGCTTGCCACGGAGCTTTGAAGCAAGAAGCCAATCTGCGTCTTGATACGGTTGCCGCAATGCGAGCCAACGGCATACTGGGAAAAGATAGTGAATTACTTTCACGAATTACAGCCACCGATAAAGACATACGTATGCCGCCTGACGGCGAGCCACTAAAAGCCCATGAAATTACGGCGATTAAAAAATGGGTTGAAGGTGGAGCACCGAGCCCAATAGATGAAATACCAGAAGCTGACCCTAAATCCCACTGGGCATTCCAACGTATTGAGCGACCCCAGAGTGGATTCACCAGAGAGGACATAAATCCAATCGATGCATACTTTGCAGCCAGATACAAATCTGAAGGATTGGTTCCTCAACCTGAAGCTGAGCGGACAGTTTTACTACGTCGGTTATATCTGGATGTGACGGGACTCCCGCCGACAATTGAGCAGTTAACTTCGGAAGAACCCTTGTCGACAATTATCAGCAATCTTCTGGATAGCCCACAATATGGCGAGCGTTGGGGCCGCCATTGGATGGACATCTGGCGCTATAGTGACTGGTATGGTCTTGGCGATGAGGTACGCGATAGTCAGAAGAACCTCTGGCGTTGGCGTGACTGGATCGTGAATTCACTTAACAACAATAATGGCTATGACCAAATGGTTCGCGAGATGCTCGCAGGAGATGAAGTCGCTCCGAATGATCCACAGGCATTGGCTGCAACGGGCTTTCTAGCTAGAAGTTGGTACAAATTCAATCGAACTAGCTGGCTTGATAATACGATTGAGCATACAGCTAAAGCGTTTATGGGTCTCACCATAAATTGCGCAAAGTGTCATGATCATAAATATGATCCGATCACGCATCTCGACTACTACAAGTTCCGAGCGATATTCGAACCTTATCAGGTTCGTGTTGATGCCATGCCGGGAAATCCGGACCTGACAACAAATGGTTTGACACGTGTTTATGACGGAAATCTCGATGCCGCAACATATCTGCATCAGCGCGGTGAAGAAAGCCAGCCTGATAAAAGTAGAAATATTGAGGTAGGCTCTCCAACCTTTCTGGCAAGTACTGGTTGGCAGCCACCGAAACCTGTCGAACTACCACTGGAAGCCTGGAGGCCCGATCTTCAAGACTTTGTTCAGCAGGATCTCCTCAGCCAAACACAAATAAAGGTTGCACAGGCTGAAGCTCATCTAAAAGAATTGAAACTCCAAATGGCTGTAGCCGGTCAAGACGCTGACGATGCAAAGAAGACGCCAGCTGACTCCCCGGTTACTGGCAAAGTCGTTTTTGCTGACGACTTCACTAAAGCCCAGCCAGATCTCTGGCAACGCGTTGGTGATAATTTAAAGTACCAGGATGGACTACTCTCCGTTACTAAACCATCTCTTGAAAAATCCTATTTGCGATCAAAAGTGATTCACCCTGGTGACTTTGAACTCGATCTGAAGTTTAAAACCACCGGTGGGGAAAAGTGGAAATCTGTAGGGATACGCTTCGATGTCGACACAAGTGGAAAGAATTCACACTTCGTTTACACAAGTGTCGGTGGTAGTAAGGTACATCTGGCTCATACAGTCGATGGAAAGGATAATTACACCAATGCGATCTCAATGGGGCCTATCCTATTGAATCATGAGTACACGCTGAGCTTGAAAGTGCGAGATACTCTGATTAACGTCTCCTTAAACGGGCAGTTTCTTTTCGCCTATAACTTGCCAAAACGTCAGCCAGGGGCTGTTCAACTTATGGCGTATGATGCAACGGCTGACTTTGACAGTATCGAAGTGAGACATCTGCCAGCCGAGACGGCTCTCAAAAAAGCAACGGAAAAAGCCATACCAGTGGTAACAGCAAATACCGTCGAATTGGCGGAAGCCAAACTCAACCTGGCCAGAGCTGAATACGCATTCGCGAAAGCACGGGTCGATGCAGATAACGCTACCTACAAAGAATTAGGACAAGGTTCGGAAGAAATCGCCCGACGCCTGCTGCTAGAGGTGAATCTTACCAAGGCAAAAGTTGACTCATATAACACAAAAACCGCTGCCCAAGCTGAGGAGACGATCAAAAAACTCAAAGCAGACCGGGAGGCAGGCAACTTCCCAAGCTATCAACCTTTGGTGGTCAGCATTGTATCTCTTGTTAAGACTCAAAACGAAGATGCCCTGCCGGCTAGTGAAGGCTATCCAAAAACAAGTTCTGGCCGGAGAACGGCACTGGCCGACTGGCTAATCCACCGTGATCATCCTCTCACCGCCAGAGTTGCGGTTAATCATATCTGGCTACGACATTTCAGTACTCCCTTAGTTTCCTCTGTAACTGATTTTGGCTTGCGTTCGCCGAAACCACTACACCACGATCTATTGAATTACCTTTCTGCAGAGCTAATAGAGTCGGGGTGGGATATGAAGCATCTGCATCGTTTGATCCTTTCATCGAAAACGTGGCAACGTAGTTCTTCAAATCTCAAAGCAGACCCAAACACCCTAGCTGTTGATGCAAGTAATCAAAACTATTGGCGGATGAACAGCCGACGTATGGAAGCGCAAGTCCTTCGAGATAGCTTGCTTTATATCGGTGGCATACTTGATCTAACTCTTGGCGGCCCACCAGTGATGGCGTCGCCTGATGTTCGACGGCGTAGCCTCTATTTCTTTCATTCCAGAGACGGACGATCCAAATTCCTAACAACTTTCGACGATGCTGATGTCTTCGCATGTTACAGACGCAGTGAAAGTATTGTTCCACAGCAGGCATTGGCGATGATGAACAGTCAATTGGCAACTGCGTCGGCGAAACAAATCACAACAACGTTCAATTCAGCTCTAACACGAGAGGCATTTGTTCAGGCTGCATTCCTAAAACTTCTGGCTCGACAACCGAATGAAACTGAATTGACTGTAAGCTTGGCTTATCTGGAAAAACACCCCAACCGAGAGCATTTCATTAATGCTCTGATCAACCTTAATGACTTTGTGATGATTCGATGAACAACGCCTACGAACATACAATCGCAAGACGAACGATTTTACGATCAGCCCTTGGCTTTGGTGCTTTGGCAGTTAACGGGATCATGGCTGCGGAGCAACAGGCTGTGCCGGATGGCAAACCTCATTTTAGACCCAAGGCTAAAAGAGTAATCTGGCTGTTTATGCGAGGTGGGGTCAGCCACATGGAGAGCTTTGATCCCAAACCGGAGCTCAATAAATACGCCGGCAAATCAATTGGCGATACGCCCCACAAAGATGTTCTGGATCCATCAAGAATCAGGAAACTGCGGATCCCTATCAAAGGTGATGGCAACGGTCATACAAGAACTAAAATATTCCCAATGCAGACTGGCTACAAAAAATATGGCACGTCGGGAATTGAAATCAGTGATTGGTTCCCAAAAATTGGGGCATGTGCCGATGAGATCGCTTTTATCCGGTCTATGTGGACGAGTGACAACAACCATGGTGCTCAGGTACAGTTCCATTCCGGTCGCCACTTTCTGGATCCCCGTGTTCCGACAATTGGCGCATGGATCAATTATGGCCTCGGTTCGCTTAGCGATAATCTGCCCCAATTCATTAATATCGGTCCGCGGTATTTCGACAAAAAGGATGCACACTACCTCGGTCCAGCCTATGAGGCGGTCAACCTTCAAATCAACCCTCAAAATCCTCTGGACTTTGCCAGACCGACCAATGGTATGACTTCAAAGGATCAACTGGATAATCTCAGGCTTACAAACGATCTCAATCGTCTTGCAGCGGAACAGTACCCACTGGATCCTGTCATTGAAGCCCGAATGAAATCGTATGAGTTGGCTTTTCGCATGCAAACGGCTGTTCCGGAAGCACTCGATTTCACACAGGAATCCGCTGAAACTCAGACGCTCTATGGCTTGGATCAACCAGAAACCAAAACCTTTGGTCAACAATTGCTGGCAGCACGAAGGTTATCTGAACGCGGTGTTCGTTTTATCCAAATCATGCATGGTGCCGGCGCTGCAGGCGCCTGGGATAGTCATTCGGGATTAAGGAATGGCCATGCAAAGCTGGCCAAACAAGTTGATCTACCTACAGCAGGTTTACTGAAAGACTTGAAACGCCGCGGTTTGTTCGATGACACAATCGTCGTGTTTGCTACAGAATTTGGACGTACACCAGGTACACAGGGTGCCGATGGACGTGACCATCATGCATTTGGATTCAGTGTCTGGATGGCGGGTGCCGGGATCAAAGGCGGCACGACTAACGGAGCTACTGATGAACTGGGTTACCATGCGGTCGAAGACCCCCACTATGTGACCGACATCCATGCCACGGTCAATCATCTCATGGGTATCAATCCACGAAAACTCGAAGTGCCCGGTCATAAGCGACTCGACCGAGATTACGGACACGTAATCAAAAACATACTCACATGATGCTATCAGTATTCCTATTCAGCACAATTGATTAGCACTAATTAGCGGTAACGATCATTTTCAAAAGATCCAAGACATTAGCTACTATTTTGGATTTCGGGGGAAATCATGCTGCTGGGCGGCTTGTGACTACTCGTCCTCTTCGGTGTAGCGTCGCGAGTTTGACTGGGCCATTTGAGCTGCTACGACTCGCTGCTCAGGAACTATGGGCTGCCGTTATTGAACATTCTCGTTCTGTTATCATTAATCGGCAGCCACATGCAATTGCATCGTTAACCACTCGAAAGGAAAGCCATGAAAACGCGATCTGACCATTTTACTGTTCCCCGTAAGTGGCTCCGACATGGTCTGCTTCTGGTACTGGTCTTTGCTGCGATCATCTCGTTGGTCGCAGCCAGGTATCCAACGCCTGAACCAGTCGGCATCTCTGGATGGGTCGTAGTAGAGAAGAGCGCCACCGACGATGATACTGCCACCATTCAAGCCGCCATTGACTTGGTCGCTCGCACCGGTGGTGTCGTCTTTTTTCCCGCCGGCGTCTACCGTCACACGGGGCTCACGGGGCGTGCCAACGTCCATTTGAAGGGAGTCCATGTTGCCAGTGTGAAATTGGATTACACACTCCCGACCGGAGACGGCATTACCCTTGCTCCCGACCCGGACAACTTTATGGTCTCGGACCTGACACTTAGCTCCAGCGGCCGGACCAGTGGCTGGGGTATCCGGGCGGAAGCGGGAACACAGCGTTCGGTGAGGATCGAGCGGGCGACAATCGGCGGCTTCCAGAACGGGATATTCGTCAGTAATGCTCTCTGCGTGTCGGTCCGCCAGTGTCGGATTGGCCACACGTATCCCAACGATCCCAAGGGAATCGGGCTGAAGTTTGGTAACGGGCAAGACATGGGAGGCAACGGAGTGACGATCGAGGACTGTTACTTCAGCAGTCTTGATAAAGGGGTTGTAACTTATGCCCAGGCGTGCCTGATTTCACGGCCGATCATCGAGCTCTGCCATACGGGTATCGAGACACATGGCACGACATCGATCGTTGCACCCTGGTACGACGGTACGACCGACGTGGCCCATGTCAGCGTGCAACCCAACACGGTCGGTGGCGGAAGCTCAGGAACTGGGGCCCTGTTGCTGGGCTACGGATCCAGCGGATGGAATGTGAAATACGGTAGCAAAAGCGAACGCAACCGTTCGCTAATCGTGCCCGAAAGACTCGATTTTTCCCCGGGTGAAGACGCAGCTCAGCCGCGTGGTGTCACCTTGGGCCAGGTCGTGATTGACCGTAACGGTGTGATTCACGCCAGGGATTTCAAAAAGTTACCAGACTGAGGACTAATTGTCCTAACCACCGCCCAAACGATTAAAAGCCGGCTTAGTTCTTTAGGCAAACGAATTCATTCGTTAGGTTGCAGATGCAAAAAACGATTGTTACTCGCAAAAGTAACAACCGTTTTAAGTACCAGAGGTGGGACTCGAACCCACACGTTCTTGCGAACACTGGATTTTGAATCCAGCGCGTCTGCCAATTCCGCCACTCTGGCCTTTGTTGCCTGCCGTACTCCGATTTTAACTGAGCTAATTAGGCTGACAACCACCTATAATCCGACCTGAAACTTCAATCCAGCTGTCAGTCACTCCTGCTGGTGATCTCGATCAGATGATATCCAAATTGAGTTTGCACAGGGCCATGGACTTTCCCCAGCTCGTCACTAAACACCACCGCATCAAACTCCGGAACCATCATTCCTTGCGAGAATTCACCAAGACTTCCGCCTTGTGCACCCGATGGGCAGGCAGAAAACTCAGCAGCGATTTGTGCAAAGTCCGCACCATTTTCAATTTGCTCTTTAAGATCGAGACATACTTCTTCTGTTTCCACTAATATGTGCCGCGCCGAGGCCGTTGCCATTTCTTACTTCCTGTTTATAGAACTCATCGTCGGTAATAGAGCAGTTTACCACCTAGTTTATGATCTGCTAACCTCCACCCTTGGGGCAATCGGCTAATTGGATTATTATCAACGACTTAACGAATTGCTTCATAAACAGACTTAGAGACAAATGCCCGGACTCGCTGATCTTTACAAATCAGATTCCGCTGTTCTTTCGTTTGAGGTATTCCCACCTAAAACGGAGAAAGGCGAAGCTGTGCTTTTCCAGCACATGGAGAAACTTGTTGATCACAAACCGGCCTACATGACGTGCACTTATGGTGCCGGCGGGACGACCCAATCCAAGACTCTCGAAATCATATCTAGAATCAAACAGCAATTTAACATCCCAGTCGCGTCGCACCTCACGTGCGTTGGAGCGACCATCGACCAACTCCGCCAATATTTAACTGACGCGGAACGTCAACAGATCGACTATATCGTGGCACTTCGCGGTGACCCTCCACAAGGGTCAGAGACGTTTGAAGCAGTAGAAGGTGGCTTCCATCATGCCAATGAGCTCGTGAGTCTCATCAATCATGAATTCCCCAATTACGGTGTGGCGGTTGCGGGCTATCCTGAAAAGCATCGAGAAGCACCAAGCATGGAAGTCGACCTGCAAAACTTAAAGCATAAAGTTGAGTGCGGTGCTGATATCGTAATTACTCAATTGTTTTACAAGAACGAAAACTTCTT
Organism: Pirellulales bacterium; assembly: GCA_022451045.1. Lineage (GTDB taxonomy): Bacteria > Planctomycetota > Planctomycetia > Pirellulales > Pirellulaceae > UBA11883. The sequence goes on from JAKUOW010000024.1 coordinate 24,483, forward strand.
CCAGTTTCGTGAAGCATGTCAACGAGCTGGCATTGATGTACCCATTATTCCAGGTTTGTTACCAGTCACAAATCTTGCTCAGATTCAACGAATCACTTCGTTGTGTGGAGCCGAATTGCCAGAATCTTTTGTACAACGCCTGTCTGAAAAAGACGATCCAGAATGGCAATTCAAGGTCGGTGTTGAGCAATGTTCAGAACAATTGGATGAATTGCTACAAGCCGGGATTCCCGGAGTACACTTCTACGTTTTGAACAAGAGCCAGGCAACATCCGCCGTACTCGACGCAGTCCCCTTGGCTTAATGTTCGATTACCGCTGGCTTAGCAAGTGAAATTGCTAACTGCATCGCTTCTTTCATATCGCTTGCATCAGCAATACCCTGCCCTGCGATATCAAATGCAGTTCCGTGGTCTACAGATGTTCGAATGATTGGTAGACCGAGTGTTACGTTTACAGTGTGCTCAAAGTCCATCAACTTCATCGGCACATGCCCCTGATCATGATACATAGCGATAACCATATCACACTTTCCACGCACTGCCTGCATGAAGAGAGTATCGGCAGGAAACGGCCCCGTACAATCAATACCCTGTGACTGAACGCGTTCGACAGCCGGCAGGATAAACTCCTGTTCTTCATTGCCAAACATCCCGTTTTCTCCGGCATGTGGATTGAGTCCGCAGATACACAATCGTGGTTCTGCAAACCCAAGCCGTCTCATGGCATCATGGCCCAGCTGAATCGTGCGTTCAATTCGCTGCACAGACAGATTCGTGGCAGCGGCCAGACTACAGTGTGTCGACACATGTACTACGCAAAGCCGGTCGTTTACCAGCAGCATCCTCGACTCATCTTTGCCGCAAAGCTCAGCGATATATTCTGTGTGGCCACAGAACTCAATGCCGGTCAAAGCAACAGCTTCTTTATTGAGTGGGGCCGTAACAATCCCACCGGCAGTGCCATCGATGCACAACTCAGTAGCAATCCTGACGTACGCCAACCCCGCTTTACCACATGCCTGGCTAACTTCACCGACTGTCCACTCGTTACGGTCGAGCTCTTGAGCATCAAAAAGGATCACTTGTGATTGCGAGTCGATCTCTGAAACATCTGTCACAACCTGATCAATCTGAAGACCGTATTGCTCACTGATTTCGGCAAAAAGCCATGATTCACCGACAACGATCCAACGAGCAGCTGTACGTGTTTGCTCGTCAGCAAGAGCCTTCGCTGTTACTTCTGGACCGATCCCTGAAGGATCCCCTGACGAAATCGTCATCGTTATCTGTAGTGATTCACTCATTAGCCGAATGATAGACCATTGACCTGTTTTGACAAGTAAGGAGGCTCGTTATTGAGTGTATTCATTCATAAAACATTGGGAGGGTATCAAGTCTGGATTCCAGTGGTCGAATTTTTTTGCGATTCTGGCAGGCCATTCGCCTATAATTCACGCAGTACCGGTTCATGATGATGGATTAAAGCAAAGAACCGTTGAGGATTTTGGCAAATGCTTAAGGATGGTCGGGCAATCATTTTCGCGGATGATCTAACAGGCGCATGTGACGTCAGCTTGCCCTTCCATTCGGCCGGACTCTCTTGTTTTGTCTCCATCGGCGCCCCAGTACTTGGGCAACCGTCGGCGGACGTCTGCGTCATCGATATGGAAACACGGAATCTCGATCCGCAACATGCTTACGGCCAAACGTTCGTCCATACCCAACGATTGAAGCTCGATAGAGGTTATCTTGCGTATTTAAAGATGGACTCAACCTGGCAAGGAAACGTCGGGTACGAGTTAAGAGCCATTCATGACAATCGAATCGTAGACCTCGCAATCGTTGCACCAGCATTTCCAAAAATGGGACGTAGCGTATTCAATGGACAACTCCTCATTCGAGGCAAGTCCGATAGTCAATTACTACAAGAGAAACTGCGCCATCAAGGAATCGAAAGACTCAGTCATATCACGACGCGACAACTAGAGATGACTGTTGAAGAATTACTGGAATCAATAATCGATCTACATACACAGGGAATAAACACGATTACCTGTGATGCAACAAGCGACGAAGAACTATCCACGATTGCACTGCTCATCGAAAAATTAACCACGATTTATGGTTTGTCAGTCCTTCCTGTAGGATCCGCTGGATTGGCCGAACACATCTCTGGAAATCAATCAGATTCTGATACAAGTCAAATGGCTATTGTGCCATCACCAGTCATTGCCATCATCGGGTCCGAAAATAGTGTTACCCATGACCAGCTAGATGTAGCGTTACGTGACGAATTGATCGATGAGCTAGATGGTAACAGAGATGGAATGCGAATATGTCGGCTACGCAGTCACGCTGGGAAACATTCTGTAATCAGAATGACTTGGGAGTCACAAATGGAGTCGGCGTTGGCCGAAGCCATGGAATCCTGGATGACTTCCTCAGATTTCATCTTGTTCTGCAGTGGAGGAGATACCGCTAAACGTGTATGCGAAATTGCTCAGGCGAAAGGCATCCGCGTATTAGACCAAGTTGCACCTGGTATTGCTGCCGGCACAATTTATGGCGGAATGCTCAACGGAATTCAGCTGATTACAAAAGCAGGAGGCTTTGGACCTCGTGATACGATTTCCAGAATCCTCCAGTCGTTCAATAACCGCATGGTCGCATGATCTAAGATCGTAGCCTTCTGACTACGGCTGACGTCCTAATGGCGTGAGGCGAATATTACGGAAATAAGTTTCATTTCCATGCTCAGTCAGCATGATTAATCCCGATTTGTTTTCACCGAAATCTTTACGGTCCTTGAATTTACTTTGAGCAATTCTCTCATCCCAGTCTCTGTTACCAATTTTTTGCTCGCAAATAACAGCACCATTTAGGTAGTGAGTGATCTGATTTCGCCGCACGACGATTCTCGAGTGGTTAAACCCGTCAAATGACTTTACGACCTTGTCGATACTTGGACCTTTAATCGCATAGATAGAACCACAGCTCTGCTTGCTTGCTTTCTCGAATTTATGGGCCGAATCATCTAGTAGTTGATATTCGATTCCAAGAATAGCACCATCATATTCTCTCACTCGATATTTAACGCCGTTGTTACCACCGACCGGAATCTTCCATTCGAATTCGAGATCAAAATCAGCATACTTGCGATCAGTAAAAATATTGCCTCCACCTTTTCCCGTTAGCTTCAACATGCCATCGACGACATCCCAACCTGCTGTCACTGCTTCACCTTGGGCAGTCACCCATCCGGACAAGTCCTTACCGTTAAACAAGTCGACTGTTTTACCGCGCCGTTGGGCAGAGACACTAACGGTGGCTAAACAAACAAGCGATATTGCTAATAAGGGAACCGATTTACGGGACGGAATTACCATTTGACTATCTCGAATGAGTAAGTGTTTTAACATCTAATACCGGAATTATAGCCGATCCTTCGCAGCCCAAAGGCCCAACGCTGGATTACTAATGAAGTAGAACTTCTCACCATCGTCACTTGTATTCCAGCCATCCTGAAGTGTCTCAACCGGATACTTCTTTAATCCTTCATTGATGTCACCAAACTGATAACCAACAGATTCAATTTCTTCACGCGATAGTTTTCCAGGATAATAGGTAATTGAGAATCTATTTTCACTTGAGCCATGTATGAGATGCGCTGCGGCACTCAAATTTGCTTTAAGGTCTTCATTTGAGTCCATGAATTCCATAATTTCCGGTGTCGTCCGGTAGCCGTATTTCCTGATCAACCGATCGATTTCAGGATCCTCGCCGAACGTACCGATCTCCGGTCCAAGAACAATGAGTTCACCTCCATCAGCAATTGCCATGCGTGTTCGGTAAATAGACTTATTTCCAAGCCAGGTGCTGTGGAATTCTTCCGGATCCAGATACACCACAACTTTGTCTAGTGGTTCCTCGAGTTGAGTAAAGTTCACCTGGACACTTAACGCTGCAGCACGTTCAAAACATTCATGGTCATCGCCGATGAACAAGCCGCGTGTCACCAAATCACTACTGTCATTCGTCCCAATTACAGTCAGTACGTACAGAAGTGGTAGTTTCTGGCAGAATTCATCCTGAGCATAGTTTAGAATTTTCCGAAGTGGTGTATTAGCGCGTCCCATCATACGCTCCATTCCGTAGGCCGCACCAATGAAATGGCTTTCGTTTATACCTTCGGAGCCACCAGTCCCAACAAAAATATTCTTGTTGTAATTGGCCATGCCAATTACTTCATGAGGCACGACCTGCCCAATGGAAACGATCAAGTCGTGACCGACTTCCCACACCAGCTTGTTTAGTTGTGCTGGCCATGGCCGATTCCAGATCTTGTCAGTTACCGCAGAGCCGAATTCTACTGGCACTTCACCTATCGTTACCACGTCATCGCGCCATCGGTGTTCTCTTATTAACTCTTTTGGTACACGGGGAAACATTCGATCTAGTTGCCAATCTGGCATTGGCACATGCGTGCCGAGAGCTGGCATTACATCCACGAGCCGATGCTCAAAGTACTCGTAGGTCATACATGTCAATTGGCCTGCGCGGCTGTTGAAACGAGTAAAATCCGGAGGTAGAGCCAAGACGCGTTCTCGAGTGCCCAAGGACTCATAAACGTCAAACAACGCTTTGCGGAGATCTTGATCACTTAATTCTGTTGACGCAGAGCCTGTTGCAAAATAAAGTGCCATAGTTACTCGTTGATTTTCTGTTAATTATCCACGAAACACTTAGTGTAGCTTCGCACGACTGGGAACTGTAGAACATGATCCAAGAAGGATATGACCATACGCAATACGGGAAGATCCATTTCTTGCTTCAGATCCCTGCTGTGATTTGTTTGGTAGCGTCATACTTCCTATTCAAACGATCTACTTCAGCAACGATAATTTTTATTGCTGTGGGTATCATTCTTTTATTTTTTTCCTTCACTGTGATTTGGTTACGCGTGCATGATTTGGGCGAGCACATTAAATGCACATTTGGGCCCATTAAATTGCTTTCCAAGAAGACAGCCTATTGCGATATTGCAGAAGCCTACGTCAGCCGCTCAAAACTAATTGATGGTTGGGGTATCCACAAAGTGGCCGGTCGAGGTTGGACATACAATATCTGGGGATACGACTGCGTCGAATTCAAACTCACAAACGGCAATTTGATGAGGATCGGTACAGATGACCCAGCGAATTTGGCCAGCTTCATTCAATCAAAAATCAACTCACTTGCTAATAATACAACCGACTAGCTCATAAGTTTTTGAATTGGGTCAGCACCTTCAACACCAACAAGCTTTCTATCCAGACCACCATAGAAGTAGCTTAGTCGGTTTGGATCCATTCCCATTTGCTGAAGGATTGTAGCATGCAGATTACGTACATGGAGTCGGTCTTCCACAGCAGCGCTGCCTAGTTCATCCGTCTTGCCAACCGAGACACCGCCTTTAATACCGCCGCCGGCCATCCACATCGTGAATCCATACGAGTTGTGATCACGTCCCGTGCCTTTTGCATATTCCGCTACTGGCTGGCGACCAAACTCCCCGCCCCAAACGACTAGCGTCTCATCAAGCATGTTGCGTTGCTTTAAATCTTTAAGCAGCGCGGTGATGGGCTTATCAGTTTCTTTCGCATGCATAGTATGATTGTGCATCAAATCGCCATGAGCATCCCAGTTTGCATCATTATGATTACCACCGGAGTAAATTTGAATAAATCGGACACCGCGTTCAATCAATCGTCGAGCAAGAAGACACTGACGACCAACGGCGGATGTTTCCTTTTCATCCAATCCATACATTTCATGCGTTTCAGCCGTTTCCTGAGCTAGGTCGACAGCTTCAGGTGCAGCCGACTGCATCTTGTAGGCCAACTCATAGCTTGAGATACGTGCCGCTAAATCACTGTTGAAATCTCGAGTCTCTTCATGTTGGCGATTGTATTTACCAAGAGCATCAAGAAGTTTTCGCTGTACCTTGGGCGTCATACCAGCTGGTGGATTCAGGTTTAGAATCGGCGTGCCCTGGCTTCTCATTACCGTTGCCTGATAATGAGCCGGCATATAACCACTCGTCCAGTTCTTTGGCCCACTAATCGGACCGCCACGCGGATCAAGCATTACAACAAATCCAGGCAAGTCCTGGTTCACGGTACCTAGCCCATAATTCACCCATGTTCCAAGACATGGGCTTCCACTGATAATGCTTCCAGAATTCATCATGAGCATCGCCGAACCATGAATTGGTGAATCCGCGGTCATGGAGTGTATAAATGCAATGTCATCGACCATGGTGGAAAGGTGTGGGAACAAGTCGGACACCCATTTACCACATTCACCATACTGCTTGAATTTCCAGCGTGGTTCGACAATTCGTCCTTGGTTGCGACGGCCGCCACGTCCGAATACCTTCACGTCAACCGTCTTGTTGTCCATGCCATACATGGTCGGTTTGTAGTCAAACGTATCAATTTGACTCGGTCCGCCATACATGAACAAAAAGATGACATTCTTCGCTTTTGGCGTGAAATGCGGCTCCTTCGGAGCCAATGGGTTAGTAAATTTAGACTCACCGTCCGCCGCTACAGCTTGCTGATTTAGAAATCCGTCATCACCGAGAAGTCCGGCAAGTGCCACACCAGTAAAGCCCCCGCCAGCTTCCCACAAAAACTCACGTCGGGTACGACCGCAAAAACTGCCAGTTGATTTCTTGCTACCTAAACTCATTGCTTTCTCCGAAGTTCCCTTAAGGCGGAACATAAACTTATGTATGTGCGATAAAAGTGGTGAGGGCTAATGGTAATCAGTCTAAGAACAGGAGTTCATTCAGATTAAGTGCTACCAGACAAAAATAGTCCAACGCCTGAATATCATCCATATTCTCTTCTTTTAAAGTGTTTACTAAATCAACACCTAATTGAATCTCACCTTCAACCGGCTTTCTTTGGAACACTCTATTGAGTGCCAACTCGATTTGCTCATTTAAACTATCTGTATTCTCACGCAGGAAATTACCAAACACCTTAGCTTGGGCATTCGTGAATTCCCCGTTCATTAATTCCAGTGACTGGGTTGGCTGAGTTGTTGTAAATCGGATTGGACAAGTCGTGTCTGTGTCCGCACCATCAAACGCCTTAATAAATGGAACGGGCAAGGATCGCTTAATGAAAATATAAACACCTCGGCGAGCTCGTTCTTCCGGACTGGAGTTACCCCAGCCAGCGCCCGGTCGTGATTGTCCGTGTTTAACTTCCTGAGGAATGAGCGGGTAGAAGCTAGGCCCGTACATCTTTGGATTCAAACTGCCATTTACAGCAAGTACAGTATCACGAATTTCCTCCGCAGAAAGCCGCCGCATTTCCTGTCGCCAGATCAACTTATTTTCTGGATCAGCCTTAACGCCAGCCGCATTGGACTGTGATGACATTTTAAATGCGCTGGACATCAAGATTTGTTTGTGGAGTGATTTGAGCTTCCATTCTCC
>JAKUOW010000240.1 GCA_022451045.1 Pirellulales bacterium
GCTGATGCAATGGTTTCAGTGCGTTAAGAATATTCACGAATAGGTGACGGTGATAATGGACTTTTTAACACTTTTTGACACGGCTAAACTCACGCGTAATCTCAGCGGGAGGTAACGTCCCACACGCGAGATTTAAGGTAAAGCGTGAAAAAGTCGCAATATCAATCGCATATCAGAGGAACCGACGCGTTGGCCAAACAGATCTCCGTAATCGTGACGACTTATAATAGACTGGAAAATCTGGAGCGAGTCTTGATGAGCATTGCTCAGCAGAAAGGTGTAGACGGTAAGTTTGAATTAATCGTTTCTGTTGACGGATCGAGCGATCACACTTCCTCCATGGTGGAGGAGTTTGGAAAGTCGGCTGATTTTCCAGTCCGTTTTTTAACGCATCCAGACCAAGGGTTTGAGCTTTCCAGAACAAGAAATGACGGTGTTCGAGAGAGCGAAGGGGATTTTCTTTTATTAATTGATGGTGATTGCGCAATACCACCTGATCATGTGGCGACGCACTATAACGTTCGCTGCAAAGGTGTTATGCGTGGTTTGGAAACGCAGTTGTGGCTGACCGAGGAACAGTCGAGCCGGATTGACCTTGCCAGTATTGAAGACGGGTCATTTCTCAAGGAGATTACATGGCGTCAGCGGTTTGAATTAAGGAAACGAGCATGTCGCAGTAGTTTCTATTCATTGATTAGACATCCACGCAAGCCGCGGCTGATCGGATGCAATATGGGGATGTTGCGAGAAGATTACGAACGAATCAATGGTTGCGATGAACGATTTGTTGGTTGGGGACACGAAGATGACGACCTGAATGCGAGAATGCGTGCTATTGGAATACGACTCAAGTCGATAATTGGTAAGACGTTCACCCGCCATTTGTGGCATCCGACAGCGCCTTCACGACCGGATGACCCAGCTCTTGGCAAGAATGTACGTTATTTCCAGCGACCTGTGCGCCTTAGTAAGTGTATGGAAGGGCTAACCAAGAGAACCTGGACAGATGTAACGATGAGTCTGAGTGGTAAGGTACAAGAAGGCTGGATGGAGAAGGTTGTATCAAAAGCTCCCTTCAAGACAGTGCGTGCCGGTGCTGAAATTGACGTGATTTGTGTCGATGACCAAACTGCATTTGGAATCAGGGCATTTAATGACTCGGCTGACTGTAAAGTATTAATCTGTAAGGATGTCGAAGACTTACATCACCAACTCGTGTGTGAAGCGGATGTGTTAATTACGCAATCTCAAGGCCTGTCTGTGAAGGGCGATCCTCACACGTATATGGATCATGTTGGTGATTGGGATCGCATAACAGCATGGATGTCTGGGGAAGAGGTAAATACCCCGGCCGAACGCGCTGCATAGAGTCTTCGTTTTGATTGTGTCCTTTCTAAAGATACAATGTTCAGCTAATTTGAAACGATGGAGTGTTAGCCGGTATATCTATCTTTGACACTCACTTGCGTTGGCAAATGATCTCATTCTTAGAACAACAAACAGCGGAAGTCAGACACACCCATGAGTCACTCAACTGGAAAGTCGCGATTACCCAAGCCAATCGCGTTCTTGTTTGAAAATTCTCTCTTCCTAATTTTCGGTGCTATTGGCGCCATGGTCTGGGCCAATGTTGATTTTGAAAGTTATGACAACTTTGTGCATTTCCCCATTACCGGAGAGCATCATGAAGTTGACGTAACCGGTGAGTTGGCAGACGATAGTCATCACGAAGAGGCCAATACGGCAGATGAACACGGTTCACACGGTCATGGTGTGACGATTCATTTTCTGATTAATGACATTCTGATGGCGATGTTTTTTGCGATCGCCGCCAGTGAAGTTTGGGAAGCGTTACTGCCTGGCGGTGCATTATCGAATCCCAAGAAGGCTGCTACACCACTGCTGGCCACGCTTGGAGGAATCGTGGGGCCGGCAGGATTGTATTTGCTTGGTGCTGTCATGATCGGAAAGATGGCACTATTGGGGAATGGTTGGGCGATTCCATGTGCTACGGATATTGCATTTAGTTATCTGGTAGCTCGAATGATATTTGGCAATGGGCATCCTGCGATTGCCTTTTTGCTCTTGCTTGCGATTGCCGATGACGCAGCAGGGTTGGCGATTCTGGCTGTTGCTTATCCACAAGGAGACGGGGGTATTCAATTGCAATGGTTGCTGCTGGTACTCGGAGGCATGGCTGCCTGTGGGATGTTTAGGAAGTTTCGGATTCAAAACTTCTGGATCTATTTGTTGACGGCCGGCACCTTGTCTTGGGTCGGTTTCCTCAAGGCGGGTATCCATCCAGCTCTCGGGTTAGTACCAATTATCCCGTGCTTACCACATGCTCATACAGACCTTGGAATATTCGCCCGTGCAGAACTTCACCGTTCAGATACCCTAAACGCGCTCACGCATTGGTGGAAAAACCCAGTTGAGATAGTGCTTGGGATGTTTGGCCTGGTGAACGCCGGCGTGCCGCTCGAATCGGAGAATTTCGGGCCAGCGACGTGGTTGGTGTTGCTGGGTTTAATCATTGGGAAACCTGTCGGCATTATGCTGTTTACCTTAATTTCCGAGAAGTGTTTTAAGCTCCAGATTCCCTCGGGAATGACCTACCGGCATATATTTGTGATCGGTTTGATTGCGTCTATTGGATTTACGGTTTCCTTGTTTGTGACAACTGCTGCATTCCCTACAACGGCTGCTGATGTTACGGCTGAACAGTTGGCAGTAAGTAATGCAGCGAAACTTGGGGCTCTATTGAGCTTTGCTGGGGCTGCCGTTGCATTTGCCGGAGCAAAGGCACTTGGAATCAGGCCTGATCGTGAGTTGGGTGGGCAGCCGGACGAAACGACAGAGTAGTTAGCTAACACTCAGGATTTCTATGAATAATCGGAGTGAGTTAAAAATGGTCAGGCTTGTCGTAATGTTGCTGTTGATTAGTTTTTCTATCAGCAGTGCGGAAGGGGAAGAGGCTATCGGCTATGATCCGACCGACAGCTATAAGGTGACAGAAATCCACGGCTGGAAAGTGTATGTACAGAAACGGCTTTATCGGCAAAAAAAGGAAGTTGGCAAAGAAGCGCTAGCAATCTTAGAAAACCAACTCTTTAAGGTGACCAGAGCTGTACCCGAAGAGAAGCTCGCGAGGCTAAAGGAAGTACCCATTTGGCTTTGTGACCGCAAGGACGGTCCAATTCATTACCATCCGGCAAAGGTGTGGTTAGTCGACAACGACTACAATCCGGATAAGGCAAAGGCAGTCGACATAAGTCGCGCCGAGAACATTATCCGCAGTCATCGGGATCAACCTTGGGTGATGTTGCATGAATTAGCACATGCCTACCACGATCGCGTGATTTCATTTGAGGATGAGCGTGTTATTGCTGCGTATGAAACTGCAAAGAAGAGTGGTAAATACGAGAGCATTAACAAGATTCAGGGTTCGGTTGGGAGGCATTATGCTCTGACGAATCACAAGGAGTACTTTGCGGAGTGTACCGAAGCATTCTTTGGTTGCAACGACTTTTTCCCGTACGTGAGAACTGAATTGCGCGAGTTTGATCCAGATGTATATCATGCTTTGGTAGACATTTGGGGCAATGATCCCATCAGGAACTCAAATCCAAATCGAAAATAGTCTATTTGGAAAACTAAAAAACGCATTTGTCCGTGTTAATGCTAGTAAATCTCTGTCAGAGTCTTACAATCGGATTAATACCGCTTGGAGAAGATGGCGGGTTTTGTATTCTCCTGCGATAGAGCAATTGCCAAATTACGGCAGACTCAAGGGGTATCCTTTTTATTGCTTATCCCGACGTGCGTTTTGCTCTTAATTGCATAAGTCGATCTAATTCACAATTAGCGACTGATTACGAGGCTTTCTCCAGCGTAAATGAGTGAACTTAAACGCTCTTGCTACCGAGAGTTGCATTTCGTTAAGCGTTTCCCTGGCGCGTCGCGATTTCTTAGTTGGTAGTGATAGCCATGAACTTTATCTATACGAAGGGATAAGTAATGACCACGTTTACTGGCAAGAGACCGTATCCGGTTGCCTGGTTGGCAGCATTGATGATGCTGTTTACAGGTAGCGGATTTGTATTTGCGCAAGAAGATGCCCCATCTTCTGACGCTCCGGAGGCGACTTCGGAAGAAGCTCCACCAGAAGCTGTACCCGATGAGACTCAACAAGAGCCTACTGCGGAAGAGTTGGAAGGCATGAAAGATGCTCAAAACACGATGCAGACGGAAACGGCGGGCTCAAATGTCTCTGTGGCTGATGTCGAGCGGAAAGCAAGTGATTATTGGGGTGAACATGCCGACAATGAGATTGCATGGACGCTCAATAATCTCTGGATCATGCTTGCGGGTTGTTTGGTGTTCATCATGCACCTCGGATTTGCAAGTCTCGAGTGCGGTCTTACACGGCAGAAGAATACCGTAAACATCCTGTTTAAAAACACGATGATCATCTCAATCGGCTTACTGACTTATGCCTTAGCAGGCTTTAATTTGATGTACCCGGGATTTGATACTGATCCGCAACCATCTGAAGAAGATCCTAGCGTCTTGGTTTATGAAGACAGTGGATTCTTGAAACTGGATGCGATTCCTGATTTTATTACCCAGGATGATAAAGTTACGACCGAAGGATTAACCGCGGCATACGCGGGCGGTAACTACACCTGGTACACAGACTTCTTTTTCCAAGCAATGTTTGCCGCCACATGTGCAACCATCGTATCGGGAGCAGTGGCAGGTCGTGTAAAGCTAAGTTCGTTCCTCGTGTTTAGCACGCTATTACTATTGCTTTGTTATCCAGTGACCGGTTCCTGGAAATGGGGAGCTGGTTGGCTGGACCGAGCAGGTTTCTATGATTTTGCTGGATCAACGCTTGTACACTCTGTAGGAGGCTGGGCGGCCCTTGTTATGGCGGCGTTATTAGGTCCTCGGATTGGCAAGTACAATGCAGACGGCTCATCCAACGCTATACCTGGTAGTAACCTGCCGCTGGTAGCTGTTGGTGTATTCCTGCTCTGGTTCGGTTGGTTTGGCTTTAATGGCGGTAGCGTGCTTAACGCGAATGCTGTAAGCGTATCGCTCGTTTTGGTAACGACCTCAATGGCTGCTGCCGCTGGTGGTCTGGCTGCTGGACTCACCTCTTGGGTGATGGATAAGAAGCCGGATGTATCGATGGCACTTAACGGAATCCTTGCCGGTTTGGTAGGTATCACGGCTGGTGCTGACCAAATGGCGATTTGGGAATCGGTTGTTATTGGTGGCATTGCTGGTGTAATTGTTTACTTCAGCGTAGTGGCTGTCGACAAGAAGATTGATGAACCTGTTGGTTCTATCAGTGTCCACCT
>JAKUOW010000241.1 GCA_022451045.1 Pirellulales bacterium
CATTAACGAACTCAAGTTCTATGGAATGCATCGCCATTTTACAGGCGCTGGAAGTGTCCTGATGTTCGGCGGCGGCTTAAAGGGAGGTCACTTGCATGGCGTGACAGCCGACGAGCGACCATGTACTACGATTAAAGACCGTGTTGTGATCGAAGATTTACACGCCACGATCTATCGTGCTCTGGGGATCAGCCCACGACATGCCTATGAAATTGAAGGACGTCCGTTCTACGTAACGCGAGACGGAGAAGGGCAGGCCATTGACAGCTTGTTTGCTTAAGCCAGTCTTAGCATTCCAGTGCACTCATTCCTTTAGCTTACGAAGCTCTCATCAGCTACGCCAAAATACGATCTCTGGCCGGCCGCACAGCCGGTTTCGGCACCTTTAGTCAGCCTTTGGAATTCCAGAGTGGCCATCGCCAAACAAAAAGAAAGGCCTGTATCTCGGAGATACAGGCCTTCCTAAGGGTCACACAACGGGGCAAAAAAGCTTGTGTGCCAGATTGATTGGCAGTCGCCAATCAGTGATTTAATATGTCGTTACGTTTCCAGTATCAGGATTGCCAACCATATGTAAGTGGTTATGGTCGATATAGAGAACTTCCTGTGATTCTTCGTCTACGAGCATGTGTGGCACTGGCCACCCGACATATGTCTTCTCGGTGAAAAAGAGTGTGCACTTATAGTGCGCGTGATGCAGTTGTGCCGGACCAATTAATGGATAGAAGCGTGGCGGGTCCAGATAATCAGCAATCTTCTCTTTAACGATCTGGATATCATTTCTCTGTACATCATACAGGAATGGGATCCCCGACTTCAGCGGATGAGATTTCAGAAATGCACGCATCACTTCATCATCACTAGGTGGATCCACAGCTGCATGTGGACCGTTGGCCGCGATCGGGCCGAGGATGGGTACACGCTCATAGCGTTCTTTGACCCAGAAGTCATCTTCTGCCTTCGTTTGTAGATATGGACTAACCGGAATCGGGACCGAGAGGATTCCCAGGCTGGGCCCATGTGTTGCTATACACCCGACAGCCGTAACGCATACAACTGCTAAGAGCAGATAAAGTCGTGGTTTTATAATCTTGTGTGACATTGTATTTCCCTTTGTTTTTGCCCTCGTGACATGCAGTGCAACGTCACTCCTTTCACGCACTACGGTCACCTAATAACCCTTTTGGTTAATGTTATGTATCGTGTTAAACTGCGCAGAACTTGCGGGTTTTTCCTGTTATGCGGAAAAAAACGATTAATTTCAGTTTCCATTATCTGGCTTTCGCTCCTTGATCCGTTCCAAGATCCCTCTACGAAGGAGCGAAAGCCGCATACTTCGTCTTAAACAGCGGGTGTTTTTAAGCGCATTAAAAAAAGCAGATGGACCCGGAGACCGAATCCATCTGCCTGATGTTGCTAGCGAATCAGCTGGCTGACTAGTTGCTCTTGAAATTCAAGAACCACCAACCATCATCCCATTCCAGAGTGACCTTACGCCACCCTAAAGGCACTTGTGGGTATGGATAGAATGGGCCGATGTATGGCCAAGCTGACGGGGAGTACTGACGTGGATACGTTACAGCACCGTAATTTGGATATGGAGCATAGGTAGGCCATGCATATCCTGGCAGATTCGGCTGTTCGAGCTGTGGTTGGCTCATGCCAATTGCATTGGAAGCTAACGCTATCGGAGCAGCTAATGCAGCACCTGCCTGCAGAATCGGATTTGCCGGAGCCGGAGTAGCCGGCTGAACTTGAGGCTCGGCCTGTATTTGCTGCTGGGCAGCAACCTGCACGAGTTCAGGATTTACTGGCCCCAATTCAGCAGCTGCACTTGTGTCAGCTTTCACATGAATTGTTGCCGGCAATTGCACATCAAGTTCGTTTACAACCTGGATAACACCGTCGATTTCACTTGCCATTTTCAAGACCAAGTCGCGATGATCACGCGATGCCACACGGCCACGCATCCAGACAGTTCCACCACTAACGCTGGTGTAAACATTGAAATTTCCAAGCTCTCCGCTGTCGCGTTTTGCATTCAGGAAACGACCAATTGCATTCGCAATTGCTTGATCGTCAACTTCAGGCATTTGAGGTTGGATACCCGCGACAGATACCTGCTGAGGCTGTGCTGGTGCAGCGATTGAAATACGATCAACAACCTGCTGAATTCCCTTGGTACGTTTTGCAATATCAAGGATCAAAGCACGTTCACCTGCAGTTCCAACACTTCCACCAACCCAAACGACACCTTTGTTTACGCTGAGCTTAACACCAAAAGTCTTGAGGTTACCAAGTGCTTTTTGCTGCTCTAACTGAGCGCCAATGGCGCGAGCCAGGTCATCGTCGGTTAGTATCGACTCGAGTCGCTCAATTTTTGGAGCGACCGAAGGCCTCGGCTTGGCAGTTTCCTGAACAGGAGGAGCGACCTTTGCTGGCAACTCTTCCTTTTCCATCGGAGTAAGTCTCTCAACCTTCGGCTTTGCTTCACTACTCTCTTCGCTTGAACCGAAGAAACTCGCTACCGCATCACCAGCATCTGAAACTCCTTTAGCAATGCTACCAAAAACATCACCAGATTCTTCCGTTTTATCAGGCTTTGCTTCTCGAATCGTGATGTCGTTAACAACCTTCTTTACACCGGCAACTTCTGCCGCAGCATTCAGGATACTATCACGATTTGCAAGGGATTTAACGCTCCCTTTAAGCCAAACCACTCCATCTTCTACTTGAAGATCCACGCTAAATTCATTAATTGCACCAGAAGACTGCTGTGCTTTTATGGCACTTACAACCCCTTTTGCAACCAATTGATCATCAGCGTGAACCAGAACAGGCATTACCGCAATCATGGTAACAGCTGCCAAAGAAACCAATAGGCGTCGCATGGTCCTCCTCCTGGCATTTAAAAAAAACTAGCAACAAACTTTTGTCAAAAGGCGACAATTGCCGGCCGCACAATGCAAAACCGGCGCAATAGCGGCACAAAGGCGCTACTGCACGTTATTAGTTTTCGGGATTCCGGTCGTGCCAAATGGTAGGTTTTTTCCGATTTTGCGGAAGTTCCTGATAAAAACATGGGGCCGTGAATGCTCACAACACCATCTAACTGCTTCTTTTTAGATGTTTTCGTCATCAAACACCGCCGAAATCTTCGTCAACCAGACCGACATCGAGAGAGCGTTCGCACTGCAACACAAACCAGCTTGTCGTTTAGTATCCGGACTTCTATATAAAGAAGCGAAAGAACCGTCGAAAACAGTCAGGAAACAGAGATTTACAGACGATTTACAGTGAGTCGATTCTCTTTTTTAAAAAAAGTTGTTTGGATTTCCAACGAGAGTTTAATCACAAGGCAATCACATGAGACGTAAATCAGAAAAGAGCTTTCTCCGATATATTAGAGCACTCTTGATCGGGTTCGCCGCCATTCAAGCCACTACCCCGATACTGAAGGCAGCAGAACCAACGCTTGAATACGCCTTGAGCCTCAAGCCTACCCAAACTGGCCTGACATATGACGTACCTGCTGAAAACGAGCGTGCTGGACTGGAAGTCAAAACTGTGGCCAGTTCGGCAGGTACCGGTTGGGTTGTAACAAATGAATCCGGTCAATTACTGCGTAAATTCGTTGACACAAACAAAGATGGCAAAGTTGATCTTTGGTGCTACTACCGCGCCGGTGTTGAAGTTTATCGGGATATCGACACTGACGGAAACAATAGTGCCGATCAGTTCAGGTGGCTGGGTCCAGCCGGGCTAAGGTGGGGTGTCGACACCAACGGTGACCGAAAGATCGACCGCTGGAATCAAATCTCAGCTCAGGAGGTCTCGAAAGAAGTAATCGCTGCAATCAAAACAAAAGATACAGCGAGATTCTCTAGGCTACTATTAACCGATGCTGAGTTGCGAGATCTGGGAGTCGGGAAATCTCGATTTGACGCGTTAGCAAAAAAAAGAGCAGACGCGCTGGCTGCATTCGAGCGACAAGCTAACTCCCAGCAACTTATTACGCCACGATCGAGTTGGGTGCATTTCAGCGGATTGCTGGGGATAATTCCCAGCGGCACCAACGGTTCGACAAAAGACGTGACCGTATATGACAACGTTATGACCATTGTCGAATCATCCGGAGACCACAATCAGATGGTGATTGGCGCCATGGTTCGGGCAGGTAAAAACTGGAGGTTGGTCAGCTTGCCGCCGGCGATGGCAACGGAAAACAGCGTAGCTTACAGCGGATACTTCTTTAAAACACCTGGAGTTTCAGACGCACCGGCCGTCACCACGGGTAATACCGGCAACGAGGCTATGCAGAAACTGGTGGGACAGCTGGAGGAGATCGATATAAAGCTTGCAAAAGCACAAAGCCAATCCCAGCAAGCATCACTAAATGCCTCCAGAGTGGAAATCCTCAAACAGCTCGCTGCAAAGTCAGCCACCGTCGAACAACGCAATAATTGGATACGCCAGTTAGCTGATACTGTGACAGCTGCAGTACAAACCGGAACTTTTCCGGATGGAGTGGCTCATTTAGAATCGCTGTATGATTCACTAAAGGCATCGCAAAATTCATCCAATACAGCTTATGTTCGATTTCGTATGCTTACCGCGGACTACGGACAGAAGATGCAACAGCCCAATGCTGAATTCGAAAAAATCCAAGACCAGTGGTTAAAGGATCTGGCTTTGTTTGTTCAGCAGTATCCGACAAGCGCTGATGCAGCTGAAGCAACGCTACAAATTGCCATCGGCGAAGAATTCGCCGGGGATCATCAGGCGGCAATCAACTGGTATAGCAAGATTGTCCAGCAATATCCAAAGTCACCGCTTGTGCCCAAAGCCAAGGGAGCGGCATTACGTCTGCAGCTGCCGGGGCGAATGCTAACTCTAAAAGGCACAACATTGAACGGTTCATCATTGACGACGGCAATGAGCAAGGGAAAGGTCACAATCGTACATTACTGGGCGACGCTTTCACCTTCGAGTGTTCAGGACATGTTGCTGCTAAAACAGTTGCAGGCAAAATATGGGGCTTCAAAACTGGCCTTGGTCGGCGTCAACCTAGACATGGAACGCAACAGTGCAGAGGCAGCACTGCAGGCAAATCGAATTACGTGGGGACAGCTGTATAGCCGTGGTGGAATGGAAAGCGAGCTGGCTAACCAGCTTGGTATCGTCAGTCTTCCGACGATGTTATTAATTGACCAACAGGGCAAGGTGGTAAGTAGCGGCGTACACATGGCAGAGCTAGACAGCGAGCTCCAAAAGCTGATTCAATAGAAACCACCTGAAGGCGGTAGATGGACTTGAACGATCGCCAGGATTTCCCAACCGTACCATA
>JAKUOW010000242.1 GCA_022451045.1 Pirellulales bacterium
GTGGCGTGTCACATGTCGACACGTTTGATCACAAACCACAGTTAGCTAAGGATCATGGCAAGTCCATAACCGCATCACGATGGCTAAATAAGACCGGTGAATTCAAACGCTACCTTATCAAATCACGTTGGGGGTTTCATCAGTACGGTGAAAACGGCATTTGGGTCAGTGATTTATTCCCAAATATCGCTGGTGTAATTGATGATATTTGCGTGCTTAACGCTATGCGCTGCGAAAGTGATGGCCACGACAAGGGAACACTCGCTGCACATACCGGTTCCGCCCAGTTTCCTCGTCCAAGTATCGGTTCCTGGGTCAGTTATGGCTTGGGCACAGTCAATCAAAACTTACCATCCTTTATGGTACTGGCACCTGCAGCACCCTACGCCGGCGCTCAAACATGGGCCAGTGATTTTCTTCCTGGTTGCCACCAAGGCACACATGTCATCCCTGGTGCAGAACCCGTCGCCAATATCGCACCGCGTGTTGCGACGCGCGGCCTTCAGCAGATGGAATTAGGGTTATTGCGTAGACTGAATCGAAGCCATCAGGGAGAGCGAACTGAGGACCGAGCGATCAATGCGAGGATTCGATCATTTGAAACGGCTTTTGGCATGCAGCAGGCGGCACCAGAGGCTTTTGACCTGTCAGAGGAAACACAAGAAACTCTAGACCTGTATGGGATGAACCGTGATGACACAACAGGTTTTGGCTGGCAATGTTTGATGGCTCGCCGTCTTGCTGAACGCGGCGTCCGATTCATTGAGCTTATTGACGTTGGATCCAATAGTAACTGGGATTCGCACGGAAACATGGCGGATCACGAGCGTTTAGCGAAGAACATCGACAAACCGATTTCCGGATTAATTCGCGATCTAAAACGACGCGGCATGTTGGAACGCACGCTGATTGTATGGACATCAGAATTTGGCCGTACTCCGTTTAATGCAAGTGCTGAGCACCCTGGGCGGGAACATCACAACTTCAGCTTCACGTCATGGATGGCCGGTGGCGGCGTTCAAGGCGGCATTACGTATGGCAAGTCCGATGAACATGGGATTATGGCTGTTGAGAATTCTGCACACACGCATGATTTACATGCCACGATCCTGCACCAGTTAGGACTCGACCATGAGCAATTGACTTATCGCTATGCGGGTAGAGATTTTCGTTTGACCGATGTTCATGGAAACGTGCTACACGACGTGCTGGTTTAGCTAGGTTGTAGACGCGAGCATCTAAGCGAACAACTTGTACTAATCGCAACTCCCGTCGGACGTGGCGGGAACTTAGTGCATAACTCTTTCTACGCAGGCCGTTGGCTAGATTCGACCCAAGTGTAGATCCCTAAAGGTTGGCATATCGCATTTTCCACCTCGCGCAATGCGTTTGAATTGAATGTAACGCAGATTATTGGTTAGCTGAGCGTGCGATGATAATGGACGATCTGTTTCTTTGGCGGTCACCTGCTGGTATTGCTGAGTAAAGTTGCGTTATCCGCTTGTATCTTTCATATCACTTATTACATGTCACTTATTACATGTCACTTATTACATGCCACTTTTGAATTAAACGGTTATTCTTCCGCATCAATCCGCAATTCAATCCAAACGATTTGCTGAGGTACACCATCATTTGCTTGCTTGATCTTAAAATTGTTGTAGCCAGACTTCACGCAGTCCAATGGACACGAGAAGCTGATTGCACGGGCACTGTCACCACCTAGTTGCTTTAAGAACTTAAATTCGCTTATTTCGGGTAAGTCTTGACCATTCAGACTGCCTTCCAGTACCGCTTTAGTGACACCTTCACGTTTTGCGAGACCGACAATTATGGACACTTGGCCACTCTGTGGCTTAGTTCCAGCTTGTATCCGGATGGTTGATATGGCGGACGCATCGACAGGTAGTTGGGTGTCGCTAGGAAAACCATCTGGTACAACATCACGAAAGCACACCGGATGGCGGCGGCTACTGTTCGTCACGAGCTCCACACCCAAACCAGTGTTAAGCAATGCAGGATAAGTGCTGTATGGGATTGGCCAGTCTGTACGATCCATCCAGTTAAACAGATAAAATCCGTCTGCCCCTCGCATATGCCCCACTGCCGCAAATCCATAAAGCGTGGATAAGGTGTTTCCAACAGGCGTGCCAAATATCCAGGGACGAGCTGTGCTTTCTATACCTCCAATGACCGAAACACGTTTTGGGGTCCCCCGTAGTCGTTCTTTCCACAAATGAAATGGGATGTCAAAGTCCGACGAAAAATAGAACGGAGTCGCAACAATTAGATCCACCAACCCCCGATGTGCCCAATCAATCACATCGATCCCTATACCAGCACACGCATCAGGATGAGTTGGTGTACGGACACTTACACCAATTTTATGGCCTCTACGCCGAGACCATTTTTCAACTAATGCTTTCACATCAAGCATGAAACTTGTGAGATGTACACGCTCTTCAAATGCCTTATCCGGAGACAGATGGCTAGGATTGCGCATCCAATCCAATTCAATCCCATCCAGATCGTATCGCTGAAGGAGTTCTTTAACAAATGAAAGTTCGTACCTTCGAACCTCTTTATAGGCGAAATTCAAACCAGAGCCATGTTCATGATGTGGCTCCCGCCACAAATCTATATTTTCACGCCAGAAGGAGGAGTGTTGAAAGTTGTCGAAGTCCTCAGCCTGATGCATATCATTCATGCGCATACTAAGCCAAACCGAGATATTCTTCTCCCTGCACCTATCAATCCACACTTGATAGGGATCAATCCCTTTGTCATGCAGGATTTTGGCATTGGTTGGCCACCGATGATCAGGGGCTACTCCATCTGTCGGATCCCAGATTGCTTCGCGTGTCTTACTACGAAAGCTCGCCCTACGGGCATTCGGACATATGAATAAGTGGGTGACTTTGGAGTCTGCGTATTGATCAACCCAAGCATGCAACTCTTGCATCGTCATCTCATCAGCACTTCGATATGCAAAGAAATGACCGTTGTCCGTGTTAATGACGAAGATGTTGGATCTGTCTAACGAGAGATTATCTTCCGCTACAGTAAACGAAATACTCGCCACGAAGATTATTATGCCAGCCAGAAAACAGTGATTGCAAAAGACAACTTGTGGCCAAATAAGACGCATACTGAAAAACCCCTTACCAACAAACCTTAATTCTCTGAAAGAAGGTGCACCAGTTCAGCGCGAGCCTTCCGTGTCACGGCTCCGTCCTCTGGATTATCTAACACCGATTTAACGAGTTGGTCTACCTTTTCACCGTGCCCGGATTTTTTTGCCATATCTAATAACAGCCAGTCCTCAAGACCAACACGCATCATCTCCCAACGATGAGATGGGATAACACCGTTATTTCCTTTAAACACCATTCCACCATCCCAACTACGTCCATCCCAAGCATCGCCGGCAAGCCACGTCCACATAAACATCCCTGATGCTCCTTGTTCATAAAGCTTCCAGGCCCAGCGACGATACGTTTGTGCAGACCAAAATCTTTTATTCTCAGCGCAATAGTACGGCACAATTGGTTTCCCCGTTTTGTGAAGGAACTGCATTACTTCCGGACGGTTCATATATAAGTTCATGTGGGGACACCACACATCAACTCCGGGATCCAGTTTAGTAACTTCCTCTATCGAAATATGCGGCGTAACCGTCATGGTTACTCGTATTTTCGGATCAGCTTCGCGAATAATATCACGTGCGTGTAAGAACAGATCTATTCCTTCTCCAGACACCACATCGTATATATGTAATGTGTATTCGTCGTATCCGAGCTTTAATTCTTTGTGCAAATAGTTAGCCCATTTTCGAATTCCATTGACCCAAACAGACCGGTTTGCGGATTGCTTCCAACTATCATCGGTACGAAAATGCCAATGCTCAAAAAATGTCTGTCTTGCACCATCGAACTGCATCTCTCTATTTAATGCGTTCGTAAGACTTCCAAATTGTGGGTTTGGTGTTGCCGGATGTGGAATTAGACAATTGTGATACCAGTTTACAAAATGACCAGATAAATCTTTTCCCATGCCAGGTATGTTCGTGTCATATTCACACAGAAATATATCTAGTGGGTGTGACATCGGTAACTCAATGTCAGATATTGCTACTTTGATAGCCAAGGTTTGCACTACACAACGGCCTGGCGCCGTAAGTGGCTGCAAATCAATCTCCATGAGAAAACTGTCTGAACTTAGTGATGAACAATTAATAGCAACCCAGATCTGCCTCGTCTCATTTGCAGGAACATTTAACAGTCCCGCGTCACCCAGCCTTGGGAGTGCATCCGCAAGTTGGTCCTGACGAGGAGCCGGAAGAGGAATTGCATATCGAAGTGATACGGCTTCTTGCGGTAGCGCAGGAAGCTCATCCTGTTCTCGAATGCGAGAGTTTCTCCGAACACGAAACAACAAGGGCTGATCTAGCCAATTAGTAACGTTTACGGCCACCATTGCTCGTTGATTTCGACACGCAATGATGGAGATAGACCCCACAGACTCTGAATCCTCCGGGCGAACCGTCGGCGGGCAGTTTTCCTCAACATTGCCTCGCCATAATGAATACCCTTGGAACCATTTCGTTTGCTCACTGCTGAGTAGTGACAAATCACGCTCCGTCTCTTTGAATGGCGAAGCTGCCTTCGTGGGTGTAAACCCCTGATCCGTTGTCAGGACAAATGAATCCCATTTAGCAAAATGCCAATCTGCCGAAAAGACAACGCTGTGCGCCCCCTGAGCAAGCTTCCCCACATCTGCAACAATCCAGGACCAGTTGCTTTCGTCTGATCCATACAACAGCGTGCCCGGAACAAGCTTAAACTCAACCGGAGTATCACCGACACGGGCACGATACGCTGTTTTATCTTTTACGCCCGAATAGTGATCACCCGCATGACCAGATCGGACGCGAACAAATAACCTATACGTCGCTTCCTTAACAATTACATCCCAAGTTGCTTTACCACTATAAATCCAGACTGCCCCACCGCTTGATTGAGCAGGACCGCTTAGACTGGTGTTTTCAGCTTCGACCATGTACACCGCATGTCTTAGTGGCTCCACTTCTTCGGCCTGACTGAATGATGAACTTGTTACCACAAGGAGTAACGTCAGGATTTTACTACTTCGCATGTATCTATTTTCCGCATAAATGGATAGACAACAATTGATCCACTAGCCAACCGTTGGCGCTAGATGGCTCATGTTACAACATGTGACGATTGTAAGACAATTATCCGACAAAACCAAAAACAACCACTACACTCCTCTACTGCACAGAGCACTGCGATTGTCATGCTACGTTGCTAGCCTATGCAAAGATA
>JAKUOW010000243.1 GCA_022451045.1 Pirellulales bacterium
TTTCATTGGCTGCGTTCCCACCGGCGCCTCCTCCTCCTCCACCTGCAACCGTTCCGTCTACATCATCGTTATTGCCATTTTCGTTGAAGTCGATGTAGTGTCCATCATCTTTCAGCAGCATGGCTAGGGTGTACAAGTGTCGTGCGAATAACTGCCTTGCGACAAAGGCGTCAGGGTCGCCCCCATTTAGCGAGGTGATTCCGTCGTTATCGTGATCGACTCGGATATTTTGATTCCAGATTCGTTCATCGAGCAATGGATGTGCTTCGTTTACATTCTGTGTACCGCTTTGCCAGTGCTCGTCTACGACAAAGTTATTGTTGTCGTCACGACTATTACCCCATGGGCGATTGGCGTTCATGCGAACACCTTTTTGTAATTCCCACGGCAAATTTACAGCAACTTGCTGGCTCAGTAGTTGATCCAATTGAATTGGTGTGCCCGCGAACCCTCCCAGCCCTTGGATAAGGCGACGCCTATATAAGGCCCGGATATTACCCGAGTGTCCAACCGAATTCCTCAATGTTTCCGGGGTAAGAGTCGTGGGTGCTGGAGAGTCGAAACTATGAGTCGTGACCAGTCGGCGAATTGATGGGTCGGTGAAGATGGTTGTTAGTTTTGTCAGTCGATCCGGTATGGCTGCGGTATCGGCATCATGGTAACGCAATAATCCCTCAAGTTCTGAAACGGAGTAGGCTGCATCAGTCCCGGGTCGCTTAAGAAGATTCAGCTCATACGGGTTGTCGATCAGCGTATTTCTTGGCACCGCCTGTCCGGCGACAGTTGATCCTTCCCAAATTGGTTGTCCTTTTCCATTGAGGCTAAATGCAAGTTCACCATGTAGGTCAGCAGGGCTTTGGAATGGTGTCATTACAGGTATACCTGCGCCGATCCCAAAGAAGTTCACGGGATAGTCGATAAATCGAATGGGAGTAAAGAAGTCGAGTAACGGTGCGCCGGGACTATTATCGATTCCGTATCTGCCCGGGATTCCGTTTACTTGGTCTCCAAACATTAGACGGCGGTATTCAGCGACCGTTTGCTGATATGGTCCGAGTCGCTGTGCCATAGGCCAGTTATAGGTGACCGAATCCCGATCAACCGTGTACTTAAACAAGTGATAGAGATTAACTTCTGCAGGCCCTGTTCCCTGCCCTCGCCCGAATCCGAATCCGATACCATGCCTTAGGTCTTCAGGGAACAAAGCACTTTGGCTTGTTAAGCCGCTTGTGCTATTCCCGCCAGCAACCTTTACTCCCGAATGCGTGATCTGAGGTCCGGATTGTGATTGGTTACCGTGTGCATTCAAGCTTAGACGGCCATCGAGATCGGTACAGAGGATGGCAAACAGAGGTTTGTAACGCCGGCCATCGGAATCAGTTTGAATCGGAAATCCAAGGTCGACCCAGACACTATCCGGTGTACCGTCTTCGTCATTATCAACATCCCACGGGCCGTATACCAAGCTGTTTTGGTCATCCGAACCTGATGCTCCCATCTCCGCTTGATTATCAATGATGCCATCACCATCGTCATCCTGTCCCGCAATTCCCCATGCACCATCCGGTCCTTTGGAGAACGTAAGGAAATTACCGTTGTGGGCCTGAAATGCTTCGTTACCGCCGGTGAAGTTTGGATGGTCCCAGGGCATCGGTCGCATGATACTTCGGACACGCGTATTTGAACTATTGAGCCAGGTTGCACCTGCGTTTTGATTGATCCAGTAATTAATAAGTGCTGGACGGTGGAAAGATGGAATGACGTAAGTCTGAGATTTATTGTTTGGATTAGGGATAATACCCGCTAGGTGCACGTTCTGGAAATCTGGAACATCGTAGCCTTCATCTGCACCCATGCCGATGTAGTGGTTGTAGGTTCCGCTTCCTGTAGTCTGGCCGATCCTGTTAGGTAGTAGCGCTTGAGTCGAGACTTTGTGTCTACGGTTGTATGCACCAGTATTGTCATAAGCGAATCCCGTTCCATTGAATTCACGGTCGTTCACCATAAATGCCTGATTGACGTATGCGGTGGTCGGCATCGTAATTTGAGCATCTGTTTCAGGTACAAGGATTCTTACAATGGCAGCATTCGGGCCCAACGCGATATCCCGTGCATAGTAAGTGATATGTGTACTTTGGTTATGAAGCGGACCACCTAGAAATGTCAGCACGCAGCCGTTTAATGTGCCTTCAACGCCGGGGGCTGCCCCACTAAAGAAACACCTGAATTGAAGGATCTGATATCCCGACATATAGGTGATTTGGGTCACGTCATTAATTATTCGGCCATTCATAATATTGTGGCCGTATTTGTCTCGCAGCAGGCTGTGGCCACGGATCACAGAATTGATGTTGTGCGTGTCGCGAATCAGTTGGTACAGGGCTGATTCCAATTGCCGACTTGATGAATCAACATATTGTGCTTGCTCTGCATTGACTACGGCCGCATGTCGATAGTTGTTTGATACAACGACATAAGTCGTACCAATAAGGACGAACAGCGTAAGCAGACTTACTACGGCAAGTAGTATGACTCCCTTGTTGGATTGAACTTTTCGTCTCTTAGTCATTGGATCATTCCTGTCGACAGGGGGGTAAACCCTTGACGCCTATTGAATTGATGCCCCGTTTGTTCTGTGTTAATTCAAACATCATGTATTACTCGGAATAAGTCAGAACTAATAAAGCGACGTGTTTTCGAGCCTTATCGGTCGTTGATATACACCTATGATGTCATTCATGATTGTTGCCTGAGTTGGATAGAACAATGTTTGGTTTGGGAACCATTCCGGTCGGTTCCAGTCAGCACCTTCAAGTACTGCGTTGCGTTTGTAATAAAGTGGATTGCCGTTTGATGGATCCGTGACTAGCTTTACTTCGCTTTCGGTATAGGACACGCGATACCATCGGAAAATCGACCCAACAGATGAATTAGCGGACAGCATAATCCAGTCACTAGGTCGAAGCGTGAGCTGAGCAGCTTTTGGTGCTTTCAACATGACTTCACCACCGCTTATGCCGCTGCCAGTAATGATGACTTCCACAACACGTTCGGAATCCAGTGAATAACTGTATTTATCATCTGAGCCTGCGTACCCTAATTCGAGTATGTCATCTGTAAGAGTATTTCCGTCATCATCTGTTCCCGCGTCACCTGGTTCACCGTCCAATCCAACGTGATAAGTGTCTCGAAAGTCTCGCCCTTCGAGGACTACGATTGACAAGATGAATCGGTCGTTTTCTAGTCCAGTTGATATTGCGCCGGTGATTTCCGGCGTTACCGTAGCAAACCATGTGTACTGACCGAGATTCAGACGCTTGATGCGATTCGCACTAGCATCGGTGGCATAGATTTGACTTGGTGCCACAAGTGCGTCATTGCGCTGGTAGCTCAAATCATCGTGTCCAACGAATAATTCGCCTGCCTGCAGTAGCCCCATCGGTCCACCGCCGACAGTACGACGAAGCGTAACACGCGGCATACGTGCTTCCAGATTTAATGTGGGATCTGTTGTGATCGGTGAATACGGAAAGTAATCACCACTCCCTTGGAATGGCAGCAGCGTTTGATTCTGCTGTAGTGGATTTACTGGTATTCCAGGTACCGTGTTTCCTGTGTTTACCGGATCGGGAACTTGTGCCGTGCGATAGGCGATAAAGCCAGGGTCGATGCAAAACGACATGCCCGGACCAGGCGTGAATCCCTGGAATCGAGCGGTTGCGCGGTTATACCCCAGATACAACGAAGTCGATCTCATGCCTCGAATATCAAATTCGCTCGATGCATTGTTGGCTACAGTCGACATTGCATCAGCATTAAGACCTTTACGCATTTCACTGCCAGCGACTGCCAGCAACCCAGCCATGCCTAACAGGCCGATAACGATGATTCCGACTGCAAACAGCACTTCAACCAGCGTGATACCAAGTTGTGTGTATGGTTTCCTACTCACTACTGTTCCCCTGCTCCGATTCCAGTAGTCGTGATTCCACGCGCGTAACGCAAGTCAGCAATGTTGGCTGCCCCATCAACACCAAGATTTTCTGCTGTCGTGATAGATCCCGTTCTATGATTAATCCCGATCCAAAAGTTCTTTTGATCAACGAGGTTTGTTGTCAGTCCCGCATTGTTTGTCATAAGGTCTTGAGGATTCGTTGGGTCAACCACCTGCTCCGGTCGTCCAACCATTAGGAAGATATTTCCATCTGGTTTCATCATCTTGTCGTTTATATAGATGGCACTTACTTCGCCGGTCGGTGCAAAGACGATGACTACAGGCTTAAAGTTGATATGTTTTCCGTTGTTCGCATACGGAAAACCAAATTGCCGGTTGGTTTGTCCGAATCCCGAAATGCCCAGATCGATCACCGTGCCTTCACTGAGTTTGAGCGGAGCGCGGTAGGACCGTTTTGGTGAGCGGAGTATTTTAAATGCAACACCGCGGGTCACAGGACGGTCGTCGGTATTGGGTAATCCCAATTCGGTAATATTGTCATCAATTCCGTCACGGTCGTCGTCCACTTGATCCGCTCCGGGAGATCCATCCGGGCCAATATTGCTATACGAATTGTAATTGGGAAGGTCATCAGAACCAGGCCAACAGGCTTCCGATGGATCATCGATGATTCCATTTCCGTTATCATCAACGCCAATAACACCCCATGCGCGATCCAGACCTGGTAGGGGGTCGTGTGCTAATGCTGCCTTGGGAATCCTCTTGATGCTGGAAGTTACCAATTCAAATACCGGGCTAAGCGATTGTGCGTTCGGAACAGTGTGTCGACGTGCATAGAAGAATTCACCACCGTCTTCAAACTGGATTTGAAAGACTTCATCCGGTTTGATCATCGGGCTATAGATGTTAGTTAACGTCAGAGAAGGGCAGTTCAAAAACTGGATCCGCCAAACGGGAAATCCTCTGGCGGTTGACGATGGCAAGTCGAGAATAACTCGTGCCATGGAATTTGCGAAGTCTCCGTTAAAGGGACGCGGTACTTCGGCCAGATGTACGTTTAAAGCCTGAAATGGACCACCTCTAAGTACAGCCGACGCTTGAGTGATTTGATTTGTTGTGTCGATTGTATCTTCGAACCGTTCGAGCCAGATTCCGACGGGTCGCTGTAGTTCCGCGGCGCGGGCACGTGCACCGGCAATATAGGCAGACAGCGTTCGTGATGATTCCCGTACAGCGGCATTTCTAACTAACGAGCTGACCGTCGGAATCAATGTTGCAGCCAGCACCAATGCGATGGCGATTACCACCATCAATTCGGGCAGC
>JAKUOW010000244.1 GCA_022451045.1 Pirellulales bacterium
TGCTACTTCAAGTTCCTCTGCAAGTGAAACGGCTTGTTTGATATTGGCGATTGAACGCTCCCATACTTCATCTTCTGTTCCATCGTTACCATGGCCGACAACCAGTAGAGCCGTGTCGCCACCAACTGCTTTGGTGTCTTTTAGAGCGGTCTTAAGATGTTCCAGAGCAACTTTTCGTTTTTCTGGATCTGCATCGCTGTGACGTATATTCCAGTGGCTCGAGCATACAGTACCATCAACTGGCAGGCCTGACTGTTTGATGGCATCAAGCGTTTCCTCCACATTCATACCCGGAGAATTCATCTCAATCGCACCAAAACCAGCCGCCTTCGCCGCTGCAAATCGTTCGGCCAAACTACCCTTCACACCAACCATTCCAATCTTAAGGGTCTTAAATAACTTACCCTTTAAACTCACTCCTCGAGATTTGGCGCCAAGAAGGTTTGGTGCGGTAGACAACGCGGCAACTGCAGCCGACGACTGAACAAAACGGCGTCTGGAAATTGGTTGATTAAACATGGTGAGCCTTTGGTGTGAGAGTACAATTCATCGTGTGCATATATGTTAGTAAATCTGAGACAAGAAACCACTTAACTACTCGACTATTGTGTATTTCTCTCTAGAATACTTCCACCGCTGCAGCCGTTTGCATTAATCACTTTTCTGCTCATTGAAGCGAAGATTAGCCATGAAGGCACTCGTCAAACGTGAACAATCAGAAGGACTCTGGCTTGAAGAAGTGCCTGAGCCTGAAGTCGGCACGAACGATGTCTTAATTCGAGTGGACCGAACCGGAATTTGCGGCACTGATCTACATATCTACAACTGGGACAAATGGGCGCAGAGCGCAGTGCCTGTTCCGATGGTTGTAGGGCACGAGTTTGTGGGAACCATCGTTGACACTGGTAAAAATGTAACAGACTTCCACATAGGTGACGTTGTAAGTGGAGAGGGTCATGTGGTTTGCGGGCGATGCAGAAACTGCTTCGCAGGAAAACGGCATTTGTGTAACGATACCAAAGGGATCGGCGTCAACCGACCTGGAGCATTTGCTGAGTATATCTCGTTGCCCATGACAAATGTCTGGAAGCACAGAAGTAGTATCGATAGAGACATCGCGTCTATCTTCGATCCATTTGGCAATGCAACCCATACGGCACTTTCTTTTCCGGTGCTCGGTGAAGATGTGCTGATCACAGGTGCTGGACCAATCGGTTGCATGGCAGTGTCAATTTGCAAACACGCCGGCGCGCGAAGCGTGGTCGTTACAGATGTAAACCCTTTCCGGCTGGACCTTGCAAAGAAAATGGGAGCAACCGTTGCTGTCGATGTAACGAAGCAGGAAATCCCCGAAGTCTTCGAACAATTGCACATGCGAGAGGGGTTTGATGTTGGTTTGGAGATGTCTGGAAACCCTTCAGCCTTCAGAAGCATGCTTTCGAGCATGACTCACGGTGGTCGTATCGCCATGCTTGGGATTCCTGAACACGACATGTCTATTGACTGGAATGAAGTGATCTTCAACATGCTGACCATTAAAGGCATTTATGGTCGTGAGATGTATGAATCGTGGTACAAAATGACCGTGCTGATTGAAGGTGGATTGGATATTTCGCCAGTAATCACACATCACTTTCCGTTTCACGAGTACGAAGCTGCATTTGAAATCATGAAATCCGGTAACACGGGTAAGATTATTCTGCATTGGGAAGGTGTTTAATGGTGTTTCACTCAAGGTGCGTCAATGTCAGCACAATTAATTAAGAACCTGCAAGATCAACTCAGCTCTATTCACGACGCGGGCACGTTTAAGGCAGAGCGTGTAATCAGCACTTCTCAGGGTGCAAAGATCCAGGTAGAAGACCAACCGCCCGTCCTTAATATGTGCGCGAACAACTATCTGGGACTATCCGCACATCCAGATGTAATCCGTGCGGCGCATGACGCGTTGGACCGATGGGGATATGGCCTGTCTAGTGTTCGATTCATTTGCGGGACGCAGTCTATCCATACTGAATTGGAAGAGGCAATCTCTGGCTTTCTTGGAACTGAAGACTGCATACTTTACACCAGTTGTTTCGATGCTAACGGAGGACTCTTCGAAACCTTGCTGGATGATCAGGATGCCATCATTAGTGATTCCCTCAATCATGCCAGCATTATAGACGGGGTGCGCCTTTGCAAAGCTCAACGCTTTAGGTTCGCAAATAATGATATGGCAGATTTAGAGAAGTGCCTTCAGGAAGCCCAGTCCGCACGGCATCGTTTGATCGCGACGGATGGAGTATTTTCCATGGATGGATATATCGCCAACCTACCGGCCATCTGTGAACTAGCGGACAAATACGATGCATTGATCATGGTCGATGACTCGCACGCCGTGGGGTTCATTGGACAAACTGGCCGAGGCACTCATGAATATCACGACTGCGTCGATAGAATCGACATCATTACTGGAACACTCGGGAAAGCGCTTGGCGGCGCAAGTGGCGGGTATACGGCTGGTCGGAAGGAGATTGTCGACTTGTTACGACAGCGTTCTCGCCCCTATCTGTTCTCAAACTCGGTAGCTCCATCGATCGTCGGGGCATCACTTAAGGCAATTGAATTACTAACGTCGTCTACTACGTTGCGCGACACGCTAGAAACAAATACCACACACTTCAGATCTCGCATGGAGTCCGATGGATTTGAGATCTTACCGGGTACGCATCCAATTGTTCCGATCATGCTCGGTGACGCGTCACTAGCCACTCGTTTTGCAGATCGCATGTTGGAGTTGGGCGTATATGTCATTGGCTTTTCCTATCCAGTGGTACCACAGGGACAGGCTCGCATTCGAACACAGATTTCAGCCGCTCACAGTATTGAGGATCTCGATTTTGCGATCGAGCAGTTCAATAGAGTGAAGGCTGAGTTGCTTTAAACTACTAAGGGAGTGAAATGAGCGAAGACTCACTTGTATCGATTGATATTGATTTAGAGGCAGACGGCAAGCATTTTGGGAACTTGAAAATTCCCATGTCTACCAATTCCGCGGGATGGGCACAGTATTTCGTACCCATCATATCGATAAGCAATGGTGAGGGCCCTACCGTATTGTTATCCGGTGGCAATCACGGGGATGAGTACGAAGGCCAGGTGACCTTGATGAATTTGGCACGGAATCTGGATCCTACTGAAATACAGGGCAGGATAATTCTGATACCGATGCTTAATAAGCCTGCAGCATTGGCCGGTACGCGGCTTTCGCCGATTGATGGCAAAAACATGAATCGTGCATTTCCCGGTGATAAAGATGATGATATTACTGGCAAAATCGCGCACTTCGTCGCACATCACATTATTCCCTTAGCGGATATCGTCGTAGACATTCATTCTGGTGGGAGTTCTATGCACTTCTTGCCGTCCGTGAACATGCATGACCTTGAAGATCAGGAGCAAATGTCTCGCATGATAGAAGCTGCAAAAGCTTGGGGGCTACCGTACGTCTTTATATATGAAGACGTAGCAGGTTCAGGGCTCTTACCGTCATATGCTGAGGGGCTAGGTAAGATCACGCTCGGCACGGAATTGGGAAGCAAAAGCCAATTTGGGCCTGAGATGTTAAAAATGGCTGCTGACGGCATTCATAATCTATTGGTATGGGCTGGAATTATATCAGCGGAGCCCATTGATACCGGAATATCGGATTCTGAGGTCGTTGCGGGTGATGATACACGGGATTATATCATGGCGCCTTGCAGTGGCATCCTTGAGCCATTACGTGAAATGGGAGATGTCGTTGGGGTTGGAGAGGTTATCGCTGTCATTCACAACCCAGAGTTAATCGACGCTGCACCGTACGAAGTCCGCACCGAAACCGAGGGCTTGATCATGAGCCGCCGCAGCAACCCGCTAACCGCCCAGGGAGAATGCATCGCCACCCTCGTCCGCCCCCGCTAATCATCGCTACTCATGGACATCCATGTTCTCCGAAATGTAGATTACTTCACCAGCTGCTAAAGGTGGCGGTCCATGACTCAAAGTCTATTCACAAAATTGAAAGTGGAGGGCCATGATTCATCTGTTATGATTAGGAAATGAATCGGTTTTTTATAATTATTCTGTGTCTGTTTGCCTGCCGAATTACTGTTGGGCAAGAGCAGATTCCCTACACATGGACTGCTGATAGCAATTCAATCAGCGGTCGCGATACTGTCACCTCTGGCGAAAATGGTACGCCCCTTTGGCATCTCCTTCGCACGACTACCTCTGAAGGGCCCGTCGCAAGCCGCACATGGGCACACGACGGTAAATACACATCGCTTGACCATGTGAAAGAACACTTATTTGGACAGCCAATTTCCGGCGCAATTTTTCAAACCTCCCCAACCGACAAGGCGCCATTTATAGGCGCCGTTACGGAACGCCACACCTCCGATGTCGCATGGGAGAAAGGCGAACTCATGGTCACTCCAGGGCCTGATCACGCCGCAGTCCTTGGTTGGCAAAGCCCGGCGGACTTGTCAATTTCCATCAACGGACTGGTCGACAACCGTCAAATTTGCTGTGGTGCAAACTCACAAGTCAACTGGTATCTGGAAATCGGCCCAGCTCCAAATCTCAAAGAATCATCATCTTCTATATCCCTCGCCAAGGGAATTTCCGATGCACAAAACGGCGGACCCGCAAAATTCGACATTCAAGATATTGAAATCCAGGAAGGGATGTTTATCTACCTGATAATAGACTGCAAGCCTGACGGTTCTGTATCACCTCATCATGGTGACGGCACGACTATCCAATTAAATATCACAACCCAATCATACACTCCTCCCCCACCGCCAACTTTCGAAAAAGACATCCTACCAATCCTCTCATCACGCTGCCTTGACTGTCACGGCACCGACACTCAGGAAGCAGATTTGGCGGTCCATCAGGTAAGCAAAATAATCTAAGATATACACTACGGTCAAAGGTTCTTTTAAGAAAAGATATTTCTAGAATAA
>JAKUOW010000245.1 GCA_022451045.1 Pirellulales bacterium
TCTTCTTCGATTTCTTCTTCCACGGACGCCGTTTTGGCAAGCTTAATCGCCCAGACAATGTAGACGACAAGCAACAGGAGAAAGAGGAAGCCAGCCCATTGTGGTAGGACTCCACCGCTTTCACCCACATCCTGAATATTTGAAAACGGCACACAAAGTGCCACCAGCAATAAACCTGCGGCAAACTGAACCCAACCTTGTCTATTCACAACCTCGCGATTCAAAGGCAGAGGAGAAATGGTACATGCCAATCCTAAAATTAAGCCCGTGTCACAGATAATTGATCCCACTGCATTTCCCAGAGCGAGATCCGGGGCTCCCTGGAACGCCGCAAGTACCGAGACCACAGCCTCGGGAAAGGTTGTACCAATCGATACTATTGTTGCACCCACAATAACCCTAGGCATACCGGTTCTGATTGAAACCGTAACCGCTCCATCCACTAATGAATCCGCACTTTTCCCTAGTATCAAAATACTGACAAAAATAACGGCGGCCGCGATCCCTATTCGACCATCAATCCAACGCTCAATCGGTCCCACCTCATGCTCCGACGTAGCATTTTCTGCTTCTACTGATGCCTGAACAACAGATGTGTCATTATCAGCCGATGACATATCAGATGAACCTTGACTACCATATATCGCATTGAGTACGCAATACAATGCATACACCAGCAAGAGTGTAATACCAAAACCTCGCCGTAACCTAGGCATTTCCATCAAAGAGCCCTGCTTATTGATTCTGAACCATTAAACTTGCTTTTAGAAGCAGCACGGATTTTAGAGCACGCAAAATGGACACGCAACGCCATTCGAACGGACAACATAAAACAACCACTCGATCTTCAAGAATACGTCAGTATTTTTACCGTTCATTACGAATCATATGCGGTGTCTATATTGGACTCGTATTACTTGCAATCGTTTTTGAAACGGACCTTGTCTACCACGGCACACCCACCGATTCCGCATATCGCCATCCTGGTTGTGAGGAACACTTCATTAGGTCACGTGATGGAGTTTTGTTACACGCAATTTCGGTAGATTTTCCACCTTCAGACAAGTGGGCGCTGTTTTTTCACGGCAACGCGGGCAGCCTTAAGCATCGCGTAGGATTCCTTAAGGAATTATCGTTTGAACTCAAACGCGATGTGATGGCCGTTGACTACAGAGGATTTGGCAAAAGCGAGGGATTGCCATCAGAAAGCGTTCTCATTAGTGATGCGGAGGAGTTTATTCACTATGCGAAGGAACAGTTAGGACTTCGGACAGAACAATGCTATCTCGTGGGTCGATCGCTAGGCGGAGGCGTCGCAATGCAGCTAGCCTCAAAACACGATTTCGAAGCTATGATCCTTATAAACACCTTTACGTCGTTACCTGACGTCGCAAGTGAACTATATCCATTTCTTCCGAACCATCAAATAATGCGAAATCGTTTTGACAGCCTCCTCGTAGCAAACCGAATTAAGATTCCCGTTTTTCAGACACACGGCACCTTGGATGAAATTATTCCATATCAAAACGGCCGCATCCTTTACGAGGGATTAAATTCACCAAAAGCCTTCTGGTTGCACCAAAACGCTTCCCACAATACTGCTTTACCACCAGAGTTCTTCAGGGCGTTCAATAGATTTATCGATGCTCTATAGCACTACACGTCCACGTAAAAAGGGGCACGTGGTAACGAACACCACGCGCCCCTATTTGTAGTCAATAAGGTTTCAGACTATTCCTCTCTGGCAGCCTCAAACAGCGGTGTGGAGAGATAACGTTCTCCAAGGCTTGGCAATATGGTGACAATTCGTTTACCAGCAAACTCAGGACGTGCTGCCACTTTTGCTGCCGCACAGACGTTTCCACCACTGCTGATACCAGCAACTAACCCTTCTTCCTTCGCTAGCTTTTGAGCCCATTCGAAAGCTTCTTCGTCGGATACCGTAACCACACCATCAATA
Organism: Pirellulales bacterium; assembly: GCA_022451045.1. Taxonomy (GTDB): domain Bacteria; phylum Planctomycetota; class Planctomycetia; order Pirellulales; family Pirellulaceae; genus UBA11883. Next base: position 1,961 of record JAKUOW010000245.1, read on the forward strand.
ATTGATGTGTCCAAATTCTTTGGAATAAAACCCGCTCCAATACCTTGTATGCGGTGTTTACCCGGTTGGCCACCACCAATTACTGGAGATGTTTCAGGTTCAACTGCAAATGACTGAAATTCCGGGTTTTTACCTTTCAGGAAGCGTGTAGCGCCTGTAATCGTTCCACCCGTGCCCACACCGGCAACCAACGCGTCAACATCGCCCTCTGTGTCATCCCAGATTTCCGGTCCGGTCGTCCGTTCATGGACAGCAGGGTTTGCTGGATTCTCAAACTGTTGAGGCATCCAAGCATTTTCTTCCGATTCTACGATTTCAGACGCCTTATCAATGGCGCCCTTCATGCCGCCAGCAGCTGGCGTTAGTACAAGAGAAGCTCCCATCTGACGAAGCAATGCACGGCGTTCGACCGACATTGATTCAGGCATCGTTAACGTCAGTCGATAACCCTTTGCAGCACATACAAATGCCAAAGCGATTCCAGTATTGCCACTAGTGGGCTCTACGACGTGTGTTTCAGCATTTAGCGTACCATCCGCCTCGGCTGCTTCGATCATCGCCACGCCGATACGATCCTTAACGCTATTCATTGGATTGAAATACTCGCATTTCACATACACTTCAGCGCCACCCGCCGGGATAACGCGGTTGAGACGAATCAACGGTGTGTTGCCCATTGTGGCTGTAGCGTCGTTATATGTCTGATTTCGTAGCATCGTTTAGTTTGTCCTATAGATTTCTCTCGGGATAATTTCTTTCATCCTTAAACTTATCGCGCCAGCTATCCGCCGACAATTGTCAAGTCGAAGACTTTTGTGCTAATTACAAATCAAACGTCTTATGACCAGACGAAAATCTCATCATCAGACTCGCTAAACCCGATAAACGTGGCGAGTACTATCCTCCCAGTCTCACCCTCAACTGCCGGAACTTCATGTATGCACCCTGTATTAAAGAAGTAGAGTTCACCGCCCCCTAGGTCGACTTCAGTGCTCTCTATTTCGTGTTTCCGGACATATTCATAAAACGTTCCATTTGCCAGATACGGGTGAATTTCGGGCTTCCAAAAACAGTCATAGATTCGACCGTGGGCGCCTTCGGCCTCGATGCGTCCGTTTTGTAACATCAGGACACCGGCAAATTGGTTCTCAAAACGATGGACTGAGTAGTCCGTACGGCCTTCACGTTTTCTGACGCTGTCAAAATGCGGCTTATACGAATATCCGCCGTAATGCGCTCGTATGATCGCTGGACCGTAGCGCCGTCCGTCCAACTCTTCAGCTGTTTTTACTTTGCGACCAGACGCTAGAGACGTTAATGACTGGTATATCGTATTTATAGGATTCAGAGACTCACTCCAAAGACTTTCAAAAAGCTCATGAGTCTCTTTTGCATGCTCAAAAAAAGCGGGCATATCATTGCCTCGATATCCCAAGCTGCTGCCAATATCAATACGTAGCTTCTTGGATTCGTCCTGACGGTCCTCTTTCCACGCCTGCTGCGTGTCACTCCCCTTCGGTGCGAAGTGTCCTTCTGGAATCGCCACATCCTGAAACGCCTGATAGTCAGGCGCATTTGGGTCCATTAGCAAACCGCGTGCGATAAGGTTTCCAACGATTTCATGGCACTCATCCAAACTTAAAACGTTGCGCAGCACAATTGCAGAGATATGACCGTTTGCCAGATCGACTAATGGATCATCTCTTTCGGCAATAACCGATGGCACGTCTGGCCCAACCGTTTCCCACATCTTAGGGCTCTCTCCTATGTAAACTATTAAAAAATATACGTTGCGACCTCAAAACTCGACCGCTTGGCATTTTAAGAAAGTCTATTTTCATTAAACTATAATCTACAAGCTCAATATCACGGTTCTGTAACCGCAAGGCTCTAAGACTATACAGCCGTAATATATTGTCTTTGTTTACATACACACACATTGTTGTAATTCACAAGAGTAGATATGGCATCTTCCTCGCAATCCTCGCCATTTGCACTAAGCAGCGTTGGAACAAAAATGATAGTGGCCGTCACGGGCCTAGGATTATTACTGTTCGTAATTGCACACATGCTCGGCAACCTACAGATTTATGCCGGCCCGGAGGCTATCAATAGTTATGCCTACAAATTGAAAAGCATGCCCGCAGTCTTATGGGGTGCGAGGCTGGGCTTGTTAGCACTTTTTCTATTGCATGTCGGTCTTACAGTTAAATTGTGGCGAGACAACCACGCCGCCAGAGGAGATACTCGGAACGGTCTCGTGAATGCTGCAAAAGCAGAACGTTATCGTGGCACCTATCGATATTTGCAAGCATCGCCGGCCAGCCGAAACATGCTTTGGACCGGGCTCATGATTTTGCTGTTTGTACTTTATCACCTTTGCCATTTCACTTTGCACACGGTCAGCTATCCAACGGATGCATTTGACACATCAGCGAAGGTCGCCGACTCTAAGCTGGAGACTCGAGAGAAGTGGCAACTCGCAGCACCTAACGATAAGGTTGAGCCTGTTGAGAATGTTTACGCGATGATTGTTCACAGCTTTAAAAATCCATTCATCTCCTTAATCTACGTCGCAGCACAGTTATTGTTAGCGGCACATTTGTTCCATGGGGCACAGAGCGTGTTGCAAACGCTCGGCCTACGAAACGAACGACGTCGCGAAGTTCTCGAAAAGGCCGGAAAGGGTCTGGCGATAACGATAGCCATTGGAAACTGCTCAATTCCATTAGCCGTACTATTTGGAATAGTTGGTTTTTAGGCAGACATTTGAGGCATAATTTCCCTTTACTGTTCCACACAGCAAGTCACGTGTATTAGCTATGAAACTAGATGCAAAAATCCCCGCTGGCCCAATTCAGGAAAAGTGGACGAACTATCGCATGGAATTGAAATTGGTCAATCCAGCGAACAAAAGAAAGTTTAACGTCATCGTAGTAGGTTCCGGACTTGCCGGCGCATCCGCATCTGCCACACTCGCCGAACTTGGCTACAACGTTGATTGTTTCTGTTTTCAAGATAGTCCCAGACGAGCCCATAGTATTGCAGCACAAGGCGGTATAAATGCCGCTAAGAATTACCCAGGCGATGGGGACAGTATTTACCGTTTGTTTTACGATACCGTAAAAGGCGGCGATTTCAGGTCACGGGAGGCAAACGTTCACCGTCTTGCCGAAGTGAGCAACCTCATTATTGATCAGTGCGTCGCTCAAGGAGTTCCATTTGCCCGCGAATACAGTGGGCTATTGGGTAATCGGTCATTCGGTGGT
>JAKUOW010000246.1 GCA_022451045.1 Pirellulales bacterium
CCTATGCGGATTAGGCGGTTGGGGCGGCGCGGGTTGCGGGTTGTCAAAGAGATAGAGACCCAGATTCTGTAACTTTTGACATCGTAGATTGTTAGGCGAAGCGCGGTTTAAGTGCTAACTCGATTATTTGCGAGTAATATTAGCGGGTTCGCTTTTAAGGCAATGTTTTGGGTTTGTTGCGGTGTGTAAGGGGCAAACATTCTGTTTTGGAAAGAAGGATCAGGTTGTGGTGAAGGGAGCCTATATTTAATCACTAAGCGCATTCGAATGTGGAAATAACGAGAAGAGCGTTGCTTGATTCGTTGCTAGATGTAGGAGTGGGCTTTTCTATTGACTATTCTGTCGAAAAGAACACCGGTTGATAGGCAGATATTCTTGCGTCGTTCCTGTAAGGTTGTCGTATAAGCATATTGGTCTGGTCTTGGCGTTCAAATAACTGTACTGTCTCCACTCTATGCAGAACGACATAATGGTGGTCAAATCTATGATTACCACATCGTTTACTTTAGGGGCGGGTTTATACGTATATCCGTTGTTGAGTTATTTAGAATCCTGACGGATGTCGTAATGTTAAAGAGAGTGGTATGAAGCTTACAAAGGAACAGAAAAAGGCGCTGCTGATCTCAAGCCGCGAGTACGCGCAGGAAGTCCGCTGGAAGAGTTGGTGGGTATTTATCTCTACAACCGCTTTATTAAGTGGCCTATTAACCGTTGCAGCATTGGAAGTCCACTTCGCTCTGCGAGTTCTATCAACAATTGTAGCCGGCCTACTGGTAGTGCGATTGTTCGTGATATACCACGACTTTCAACACGGTGCGATTCTTAAGAATTCTTTAATCGCCAAAATGTTGTTTGAAATCGTTGGATTCTTAATGTTGAGTCCGCGCAGCACTTGGAAAGAGTCCCACGATTATCACCACAAACATAACTCTAAGATTTACGGACAGTCGCATGGTACGTTTCCTGTGATGACCACAGAGGAATATGCACAAGCCAGTTGGTTGAAACGCCTGGGATATACAATTAATCGTCATCCCATCACATTGGCACTTGGTTATATCACCGTATTCTTTTGGGGCATCACTCTGCAGTCATTCCTTATCAGCCCAAAAAAGCACTGGGATTGTCTCCTTGCAGTTTTGATCCATGTAGGGCTCGTGGTGGTGTTAGCCATGACAAATTGGGTGGCATTACTCATGGCATTTATCCTTCCATTTGCGATTGGATCAGCGCTGGGCAGCTACCTGTTTTATGCACAACACAATTTTCCGGAAGTCGAATTCCGCACAGAAGCAGACTGGGATTATACAGACGCGGCCTTGTTGTCTTCAGGGTTTATGAAGATGAGTAAGATCATGCATTGGTTTACTGCTAATATTGGCTATCACCATGTGCATCATTTGCATAGCTTGATTCCGTTTTACCGCTTACCAGAAGCGATGAATGGCATTGAAGAGCTGCAGAATCCCAAGACTACCAGTCTTTCTCCGAAAAACGTTTTTCAATGCCTACGTCTAAAGCTTTGGTGCACGGAGTCATCGAGGATGGTCGGCCGCTTAACACGCCGTAAACGCAAAGCGATTGCGTCTGTTAGTGCTGGAAGTTAGCAGATTTGGCTTTTGTTTCTCTTCAAAAGAATTTATTTGCAGCAAGCCATCAAAATTTGCTGATAGATTTTCTTTCTGATTGCACCACGTAAATAGTCCTTTTCGTTACAATGAAAGTGTTGTACCGGAGTTATGGTTTCCAGGTGTTTGGAGATGGTGCGCCGGTTACGTGCAGCGCGGGTCGCGGCAATAGTGATCCCATACAACCAAGACTAAGTAACCTTGTTAGTTCCCACCGGTTGTATTGCAGCGAACGTGTTGTAGGAATTGAAAAACTGATGTCCTGTCAGAACGGCTTGTTGTAAAGCTTTCTGGCTTGGTGACCCATTCAAACTCGAGGTGAATCGTGCGAATCCAAAGTCGAATTGCTAGCAAAAATAACGTATTTCTTGCTGGCGCTTTGTGCTTGGTAGTCTTACTGGCTCAAACATCAACTGCTCAGTTGCCTGTGACGTCGTTATCGACGCTTACACCAAACGGTGCGAAGCAAGGTACGGAAATTGAAGTGACAATCGGCGGAGGTGATCAGGAGACGCTAACGCAGTTAGTATTCTCACATCCTGGAATTACGGCTGTGCAAAAGACGAATCCACAGGGCGAGTTTGATACAGCACCGGTACCTGTAAATAATGTCTTTACCGTAACGATTAATGCTGATGTGCCTCCCGGAATCTATGATGCACGTGTGATTGGACAGTATGGAGTTTCAAATCCGCGTAGTTTCCAGATTGGTACTTTAGAGGAGCTGCGAGACCCCGGAAATAACCACACAATAGAAACCGCGACTGAGCTTGCTGTTAATACAACTGTTACAGGAGTCGCGGATGCAGCCAAGCAGGATCATTACAAGATTGACTTAAAGCTTGGTCAGCGAATTATTGCTGATGTTGTCGCACAGCGTATTGATTCAAAGCTAAATGCGACACTTGTCCTTTATGATGCGGAAGGCCGCGAATTGGCTAACAATACCGATTCGATCGGGCGCGACGCGTTATTGGACTTCACAGCACCGTCTGATGGCAGCTACTACGTTGCCCTTTATGACTTTGTCTACGCCGGTGGCGGTGAGTTGTTCTATCGTCTGAATGTACACGACCGCCCGCATATCGACTTTTTGTCACCAGCAGTGCTGAAGGCAGGGGTTGTAAACAAAGTGACTGTATATGGTCGTAATCTCCCAGGTGGTAAGCCGGCTGAGAATGCCGCTGTGGAAGGTGTTGGGCTTCAGCAGCTCGAATTAGACATCACTGCGCCCGCAATTGACCAGGCGTCTTCCATCACCAATGCGCTTCGCAGCGGATACGTTTCCGGAGCATCCTTTTCACATAGCGGTTCCAATGCAGTTTCTTATGGTGTTACTGAATTAAACGTTATTGCTGAAACAGCTGCGGACAACAACACGGGTGCACAAGCGATGCCGATCACGGCACCAGGTATCGTGTCCGGCAATTTCTATCCGGCAGGTGATCAGGATTACTATCAATTGGAAGCCAAGTCAGGTGAGGTTTACTGGGTTGATGTGGTTAGCCATCGTCTTGGTCTTGATACCGATCCGAAAGTCATAATTGAACAAATCACACAGGACGCGGAAGGTAACGAGGTAGTAAAAGTCCTCCATACGGTTGATGATCCCGGCGACCGAAACGGTCGTATTGGTACTGATTTTGACTCATCGACGGATGATCCTTCTGTACGTTTTGCAGTACCAGCGGATGGCACCTATCGGATTCTCGTGCGTGACAACTTTGGTGGATCACGAAACGATGCCCGAGCTGTCTACCACCTACAACTTCGTCCGGAGCAACAGGACTTCCAATTGCTTGTACAGACACGGCAAACAAAAGTTGCCAATGCAAATGAAGTAAAGAATTTTGCTGCAGTTTTGAGAAAGAGCGATACTTTGCTGCTGGAGACGAGAATTGATCGCTTCGATGGCTTTGCCGGCGAAGTAACAATCAGTGTCGAAGGGTTGCCAGAGGGCGTCACTTGCAAAGGCGCTCATGTGGACACCAAGCAAGCAACCGCACTGTTAATTATCGAGGCATCGCCCGAAGCAAAATCATGGGCAGGGCCTATCACGATCGTTGGTAAGGGCATGATTGGCGAAGTGGAGGTATCTCGTTCAGCCCTAACGGGTACCGTGGTTTGGCCGACAGCAAACCGCACGCAGACACCGGCATATTTCCGCGCTGCGTCACAGCAGTGGCTTGCAGTTGTCGATATCGAAGACGGTGCAGGGTTGCTAACGGTAGGCGATGGCGCACCACTTGAAACCTCCCGCGGTGGAAAGATTGACGTGCCACTGACGTTTACTCGTGGTGTCGGTCTAGATGATGTTGATATTAAATTTGTCGCCCAGGGATTGCCAAATGAGGTCAAGCCAGCTGACGTGACAATTAAGAAGGGTGAGGGTAACGGAACGCTTGCAATTGCGATTGCAAACAACAACGCCAAAGCAGGGATTTACACGTTCTATCTGCGTGCAGACTCCAAGGTTAAGCGAGCACGTAATCCTAAGCTCATTTCCGATGCTGAGGCGAAGGCAGCACGTATCACGGAACTCAAGACGGCCACCGATGCTGAGGTTACCGCAGCGCAGGAAGCATTTGATAAGGCTGAAGGCGACGATGCAAAGAAGGCAGCTGAAGAAAAACTGAACGCGGCAAAAGAGAAGCAAAAGCGTGTCGACGCTGCTAAGGCTGCAGCTGACAAAGCGGTTGAGGACGCCAAAAAGGCGAATGCACCGAAAGATGTCAACGTTGCACTCAAGTCGACCCCGGTTCAGCTTCGTGTTGTTCAAACGGCGATTGGTGTCACCGGTGGCGATGTTGCAGTGAAAGCCGGAGAGAAGGTAATGATTCCAGTGAAGGTGGAGAGGCTTTACGGCTTCGCTGAAGCCGTTGAAGTGGAAGTCGCTGTTCCTGGTACGGCCAAAGGCGTAACCGCCGCGAAACTATCTGTGGCAAAAGAAGCAGCTGAAGGTATGCTGGAAATCACGACCGCAGCGGATGCTGCCGTGGGAGATCATGCCGTAACACTTAATGCCAAAGCAAAATTCAATAATGTGGATATAACCGCTGCTGCCACCGTCAAGGTTTCGGTTCAAGCAGCAGCAGAATAAGCATACACCCTTAAACGCTGAAATTACTTTCGGCTTTTATTTGAAAACCCCTGGTAGGTAGAGAAATGAAGTTTTCCCTTAAACGATTTTCGTTGTTCCTGATTAGTGCATCCATCATCGCCGCGCCATTTACAAGTGCACGTGCTGAAGACGAAGCACTGGAGATCGCGACAATTAACCGCGAAGATAAAGTGGATTTCGAAAAGGAAATCTTACCGATTTTCCGCAAGAACTGTCTCGCGTGTCACAACTCTACTGACGCTGAAAGCGATTTGATTCTGGAAACGCCGGCTCAAATCATCAAAGGTGGAGCAGAAGGGCCATGTGTAGTTGCAGGGAATTCAGCAGAAATCTTGGTATTACATCTATCTGCACGACAGAGTGAATGCTACAT
>JAKUOW010000247.1 GCA_022451045.1 Pirellulales bacterium
TGGTTTATTGGATCAAATCGTGGGCACAGCAATTCTGCTGTTATGTATTTGTGCGATGGTGGATAAGGGAAACATGGCACCTGGTAATAATGTTGCTCCAATTACGATTGGCTTGATCGTGTTTATGGTGGGGATGGCGTTTGGCTCGAATTGTGGTTACGCGATTAATCCTGCCAGAGACTTGTCACCGCGTTTATTCTCTTACATTGCCGGGTGGAAAGATGTCTTTATGATCCCCAATACATGGTGGTACATCATACCGGTCGTCGGACCAGTTATTGGTGGTGTATTAGGGGTTGTCCTCTACGATCAACTGATCTCCAGGTTTAATTCTGATTCGTTGGATAGAGATCTGGATTAAGATCACTGGCAATAGAACGAACTCGCTTAATATGGCAATTATGGGTACGGCAGGTAATTGACTGGGTAAAAGACGAATGGCTCAATTCATAATGGCGTTGGATCAAGGTACGACCTCCAGTCGTGCAATTATTTTCGACCGTGCTGGATGCGTTATTGCATCTGATCAAAGAGAATTTGAGCAGATTCTGCCTGCGCCGGGCCACGTGGAGCACGATCCGGAGGAAATCTGGCGTACCCAACTGGCCGTGGCACGGGGGGCGATTGCAGCCGCCGGAATCTCAGCAAGTGAAATTGCTGCCATTGGTATTACCAATCAACGGGAAACGACAATTCTATGGGATGCTGCAACAGGCGATCCGATTGGGAATGCCATCGTCTGGCAGAGTCGTATCACTGCTCCGATTTGCGAAGAATTGAAACAAGCCGGGCACGAAAGTCAGTTTCGTAAGACCACCGGATTGGTACTGGATCCGTATTTTTCAGGGACAAAAATCCGTTACATGCTCGACCAGGATAGTGAGCTAATCGGGAGAGCTCAACGCGGTGAGATCCTGTTTGGGACTGTGGACTCATTTCTGGTTTGGCGACTGACCGGTGGAAAATGCCATGTGACTGATGCGTCCAACGCCAGTCGCACCTTGCTGTTTAATCTGCATGAGATGGCTTGGGACGAATCGCTTGCGAGATTGCTTGATGTGCCAATGAATATGTTACCAACGGTTGTGGATTCCAGTGGTGTGATAGGGACGACGGATCCGGAGTGGTTTGGTGAGGTGATTCCCATTGCCGGGATAGCCGGTGACCAGCAAGCGGCAACGTTTGGTCAGGCATGTTTTGAGCCGGGGAATGTAAAAAGCACATATGGCACCGGCTGCTTCCTCTTAATGAATACCGGAAGCGAGCCAGTAGAATCCCAAAATCAACTGCTAACCACGGTTGGCTGGTCGATTGGTGGGGAGACCGTGTATTGCCTCGAGGGATCAGTGTTTATCGGAGGTGCCGTTGTACAGTGGTTACGCGATGGGTTAGGGATTATCAGCGATTCATCGGAGGTGGAGGCGTTGGCGGCCAGCGTTGATGACCATGGCGGTGTGTATCTTGTACCCGCGTTTGTCGGACTCGGTGCGCCACATTGGGATCCGACAGCAAGTGGTACGATGATCGGGCTGTCACGCGGATCCACAGCGGGGCATGTTGCACGGGCCGCACTGGAATCAATGGCGTTTCAAACAGCTGACGTTGTCGATGCCATGCAACGAGACTCGGGGCTGGATATCAACTCACTTAAGGTCGATGGTGGCGCCAGTGTTAATAATGTGCTGATGCAATTCCAGTCGGATCTCTTGCAAGTTTGCGTTGAGCGGCCGCGTGTTGCCGAGACTACGGCATTGGGCGCCGCGTACCTCGCAGGATTAGCAGTTGATTACTGGGGTGACCAATCCGACGTGCTGGCTAACTGGCAGCTTGATCAGTCCTATCAGCCGTCTATGGGAGAGTCGGAGATCAAAGAACGAGTGGGTCAGTGGCGACGCGCGGTACAGCGTAGCCTTCAATGGAATGTCTGATCAACGAGCCTGAAACATGGCTTCCAGAGATTTGAGTGCGAATTTCTCTGGATTTGTCCAAAATGTCTTGAGAGTTGTTTCGTTAACAAATAGGTAGATTCTGTCCCGGAACTTCACGCCGAATTTTCTGTCACCGGTTACCAATTGTTTGTTGTTTGTGAATATTACAGGGTCGTATCCGGAAATAACCGGACTGAAACGGTCAGGGTTACTCAAGAACACTTGCTTGTGTTCTTTTGATGCGAACAGATACACAACACCGCGGTGGCGAATACCGATTTGCGGGTGCCCTTTTACCCAGACTTTGTCCGGGGATGATGGTGCGTATAACGAGACTGGGCAGTGCCCTTCTAGGCCGAGTGTTATTTGATTTGATAAGGCCGGTGCTCTGGTTGCGACACTCGGAACTATCGGTAGTGCTGTGCGGCTAATTGGGTTCGAAGTTGTGGTTGCGCCACGTTGGTGAGTGGTAGGAAAGCTAGCAGGCGCTACCTTGTTGTCACTCATTTCTGGTTCCATAGCGAATCCAGAATCAATGAATCCAGAATCGATATCTAATGGAGTTGCTGCTACCGTTTCGTAGACAGCTTTAAGACGCTCGACGTATGCCGTTGCATTAGGGTTGGTAATGCTGTCGAAGTGTTTGTCACCTTCACTGTCGATTACCAAATCGGTTGGCCAGCGTCGAACTCGCCATTTGCGGACAACGGATGGTGATTCATCGACGTTGACCTTTACAGGAATGAAGTTTTCATGAATGGCGCGAACAAACTCAGGGTTGCTCAGGCAATGTCTCTCTACGGTGTCGCATGCTGTGCAATTGTCTGAGTAGAAGTGGATATAGACAAGCCTACCGGACTGCGCGGCTAGCTGCTTTGCATGCCCGATGTCGTTTAGCCAATGGATGGAGTTATTCTGTTGGTTATATGGGCTGGCTGAGTACTGTTGAGATATGCCAGTAGAGGTCGTGAGTGCTAACAGAAGCATTGAGAGGAAAAAGGCAGAGTTGCATCTAATTTGCATTGCATATCAGTCCATTTGTTCGCATAGAACCGTCATGGATTCTGTTGGTCAGAATCTTCTAGTACATGAGCTCTAAAAAAGCATGTCTGGCCACTCTTTGAGAAATTCGAAGCCTCTCCAAGGGACAATTTACACATCGGTGTATATTGATCGATCGGCGATAGGAAGTGTTAAAATATACTAAAAATACCGATTATTCCGATAAAAACACGGATGCATGCGTACATCGCGGGCAAGTGTTTATCGGATGAATATGAAAGAAACTTAATTGGTTAGCTTATCTGTTCTTGACATCGGCCATCCAATAAGTAAATTTGTTCTTGAGCTTTGCAAGTCTATCTGACTCAGCGAAATGACGCTGTATTTGCCCGCTCAACAAGGTAGCTTCTTCGGGTGTTCCGTTTCATCACGCAGGTTTTGCGTGAGCCTTTGCAGAATTGAGCAAAGGGCTAGGACGGAGCGATGTTAACCTGTCGACAACACAGTCACAGAACACGGCTTGCCCGCAAGATCATATCAAGGAAATTGGCGTTTCGATGATTCGAAACCCATTTTCGAACTTAGCCGTAGTAAACGGTCTATTACCGAACATATCAACTTCTGACTTTGCCAAACCATGGAAGGTCTCATTTAGAGGATGAGCACTTCTGGCAGGGTTCAGGTGCCCGGTTACGATGGAGACCCCCCACCGATGGATGGGTATTCAACTAACTAGTTGGCGCATAGATAGTGAAATTCACTTAATCCCAAATCTTTTTTATGCGTGAGCAATTCTAATTCGATAGGTGGTCGAATTAGAGCTTTGCGTATTGTCAATCGGAATGCTAAATAATGGCGAAGAAGAATTATAACCGTGGGCGTGGTGGTCGTGGTCGCGGTGGAAGAGGCCGTGGAGGCCGCGGACGTGGGCGTCATCGCGGTGGTCGTGGATCCAATATGCGACCAAATGATGTGGATTTACCAGAAAGTGGCACGGGTAAAATCGAGCCTGGTTTTGGGTTGTTGGAATTGCATCCTAACGGATATGGATTCCTTCGTAGTCCGAAGTCCAATTACTCACGTCAACGGAGCGATCCGTTTGTCCCGGGAACCATGATCGAAAAGTACGCTCTCCGGCAGGGTGTAATGATTCGTGGGCTCGTGCAGCATGCGAGAAAACAACAGGGACCTCGCCTTAGTGAAGTCATTGATGTCGACGGTATGGCGCCGGAAGAGTATGGAAAGGTTGAAAACTTTGAAGAGTTGACTCCGATTAATCCGGAGCAATGGCTTCAACTGGAGTGTGGTCCCAAGCCGTTAACGACGCGTGTGATGGATTTGCTGACTCCGCTCGGAAAAGGCCAGCGTGCCTTGATCGTTGCTCCGCCGCGAAGCGGTAAAACCGTCATGCTTCAACATATCAGTCAGGGTATCGCCCAAAATCATCCCGATGTAAAGCTGATCGTCTTGTTAGTAGACGAGCGGCCCGAAGAAGTTACGGATATGCGTCGGAATGTTGATGGAGAAGTCGCCGCTAGCAGCCTGGACCAGGATGTTGAAAGTCACGTCCGTTTGTCCCAGTTGATTGTTGAACGCTGCAAGCGACTCACAGAAATGGGGCATGATGTATTTCTTCTAATGGATAGTATCACGAGACTTGCCCGGGCATTTAACAAATGGGTCGGCAATACCGGTCGTACCATGAGTGGTGGTGTTGATATTAAAGCCATGGATATTCCGAAGAAGCTGTTTGCGACAGCGCGGGCTTTTGAGGAGGGCGGTAGTTTGACGATTGTGGGTACCGCGTTAGTGGATACCGGTAGTCGAATGGATGAGCTGATCTTCCAGGAATTCAAAGGTACCGGAAATATGGAATTGGTTCTGGATCGAAAACTGGCAGATCGCAGGATTTGGCCGGCAATCGATATCACTCAATCCGGAACCCGTCGAGAAGAATTGCTGCTTGATGAAGAAACGCTAAATGCGGTGACGATGCTGCGTCGAACTTTGACTACCATGCACCATGTCGATGCAATGGAGCAATTAACTCGGCAGCTTGAAAAGTTTGATGGCAACGATGGTTTTATTCAACTGATCAGCGGTGCCGGTATTCTGGACTAGTGCCACGTGAATTGGTGGCTAATATGAATGACGAGTGCGGTTCACCGTGTTTGTCAGCCGGAGGGT
>JAKUOW010000248.1 GCA_022451045.1 Pirellulales bacterium
TGGCAGGTGAAGTTACTGCAGAGATTCTCGACGTACGCGGTAAGACGTTACCGGAGTTTAGTGGCGAGAACGCAGCATCGCTTATTAAGGTTGATGATGTGCGCGCGGCTTTAAAGTGGCCACAAACGCTCACAAGACTAAATGGCTCAGTAATTAAATTGAAACTAACCATGAAGAATGCGCACGTTTATGCGATGAAGGTGCATAAATCCTAGTTAGGTCGTTATTATCTTAGAGTGGTCGGATAGGTGACGACCGCCATTACAATCTGGTACGAGAAACAGACCATGCAATACCAACAGCTTGGGAAAAGCGATCTTACGGTTAGTCAAGTCGGTATGGGGTGCGTGACTTTTGGCCGGGAGATCGACGAACGGACATCTCTGGAAATTCTCGATCACGCTTTTGATCGTGGGATCACACTGTTTGATACTGCTGAAGCGTACGGCGGCGGTGCTAGCGAAGAGATTCTCGGTAAGTGGATGGCAATGCGAGGTGCTCGAGACAAGCTTGTCCTGGCATCGAAGGTTTCCGGTACCTTGTCTTACGATCGAATCGTCAGCTCAGCTAATGAAAGTCTAAGACGTCTTGGTACAGATCAGATTGACCTTTTTCAGTTACACGTTTGGGATCAAATAACACCGCTGGAAGAGTCGTTACGTGCACTGTCGGATTTGCAACAGCAAGGGAAAGTGCGGTACGTCGGTTGTAGTAACTACAATGCCGAGCAACTTGCTCGTGCGTTGACTATTGCACATGAAAATGGTTGGCACCGAATGGAATCCATCCAGCCCCCGTATAATCTTGTGCAGCGAGAGATTGAGGCTGACATTTTGCCGTTATGTATGGATCAGCAACTTGGGGTTATCAGCTATAGCCCACTTGGGGCAGGATTTCTGACCGGTAAATATCGAAGAGGTGGAGAGGTGCCCGAGGGAACTCGATTTGATGTCATTCCTGGTCATCAGCCGATTTACTTTACCGAGCATGGCTATTCTGTCCTTGATGAATTAGATCGCCAATCAACGGACACGGGGTTGTCATTGGTGCAATTGTCGTTGCAATGGGTATTGAATCAGCCGGGAATAACATCTGTGCTGATTGGGGCACGTAACCTGAGTCAGGTGGATCAAATGGTGGATCTGATTTGATTGTCGGATCGCATCCGCCGAATGACTATTTTGGTTCGATGGCTTTGGCACCGAAAGCTGCTAGGTCAGGTGTTGGGCTCTTTACACCAGTTTTGGGTAGCTCTGTACCGGTAGTCCAAACAACAGCGTTGAGGATTAATGTCCGTAAATCATCATTCTTCCAGTTCTTGTAGAAGTGGGGCATGACGATACCGAATCCTCTTCCCTTATCAGCTCGCTGGACACACCATGCCACAGCTTCTTTTTTTGGTGCTTCCGGCGGTTGCAACGAGGTTGCGATAATCGTGACATTCGGTGCTGGTTTGTTTTCCTTGGGCCCGAAATAGTTATTGCCGTACGGTTCATCTCGTACGGTGAAGGAATTCCAACCCTGACAAATTGGATGATTCGGTGAAGCAGGCCTGATCTCAGCTTTGTCAAATATTTTTGCATAAGAAACGTGATGTGTACTTCCGGGGTTAGAGAAATAGCCGCCCAACCATTGGAGTAGTGGGTGCTCACCAGCTGGAGAGACATCTTCAGTCTTCAGCCCTGTCGCATAGTGAATACAGACGATTCCGCATCCGCGTCTCATCATCTCGTGTAAATGTGCCAGATTTCGAGCCGCATCCTCAAAACGATTCGCTGGAAACGTGTCACCAAGAAACACAACAGTACTAGCAGCGGCACGTTGTTCTGCTGTCGGCCACTTTAGTGAAACTGATGCGGTTATCCCATCTACGTTGGATAAGGACTCAACACAGTGTTTTATGAGACGAGCGCCGGCTTCCGGTTCATGCGACCCCGGCCCGTGATTGCTTGGTCCGACGACGATTAAAACGTGTGTTTCTGCGGATGCGATTCCGCAAATTGTAAAGAACAATATCGAAATGGCGGTAATTACAAGCCTGCGGCTTGAAAGTTTCCACTGACATGTAGTTGTCAATTGTCTCTCCGTACGGTGCTGAATCAATAGATACATCGTTTTGCGCTTCCCTTATAATAACCGCAGTGAGTTGTATTATGAAAATCGGTGAAATTAGCAGTCTAAGAATGACGCGTGATTCCAGAAACACGAAGATTGTCAACCGACGTCAGGCGTTTGGTATGGCAGGGGGCGCAGTGTCTTCGTTGAGTCTGCTGGATCCACTTTGGGGTGAAACGCCAACGACTCGGAAAGCCCGTGCCAAGTCAGTATTATTGCTCCACATGGATGGTGGACCGTCCCATATAGATTTGTTTGACTTGAAGCCCAATGCACCTGATGAGATCAGAGGCCCAGGTACGCCAATTCAAACAACAGTCCCGGGGATCACCGTTGGGGATTATCTACCTAAACTGGCGAAGCAAATGCACCACGTTGCCCAGATTCGGTCAATGACGCATAAAGATATTCCGCATGATCAAGCTGTATATCACATGTTGACCGGCTATCGACACAATATCAAAGCAGGTGGCTTAAAGGTGGAACCGACTGATCATCCGCATATTGCCAGTAGCTTTTACAAAGCAGATAAAAACCCCACAGCATTTCCTAGTTCCATTGAAATCCCGGAACCAATGCGAATTGACGCACGTATGCTACCAGGTCAAAACGCCGGGCGGCTTGGGGCTCGATGGAATCCATTTCCTGTCCATGTAACACGCGGCGGGAAAGTCGTGCCGCCGGATTTGGGGCGACTGTCTAACGCTACTGAAACGGATCTAAGAGAGCGTTTCGATTTGCTTGGTAAATTACAAAGCAGATCCTTAAATGCGAGCGTACGAGAATCCAGTGAATTTCAGGCCCTGCAACAACGCGTATTGGGGATACTCGAGACGCCGTCGGTTCAAAAGGCATTCGATCTATCTGAAGAGTCTGAGAAAACGCATGCGGCATATGGTCGCGACCGGCATGGGCAGTCGACCCTGTTAGCGCGCCGGTTAGTGGAAGCCGGTGCTCGATTCGTAACCGTTTATTGGGGTAAAGAGATGCAGGATTGGGGCCCAAGTTGGGAACCGATGCTGGCGAATAATCCCTGGGATACTCACCGCAATCACTTTCCGCTGATTAAGGATAGCTTGTTACCGCGAGCCGATCGGACGTTTGCGGCGTTGCTTGAGGATATGAACGAACGTGGATTGCTGGAGGATACTTTGGTTATCTGGATGGGAGAGTTCGGTCGTAGCCCCCGAATTAGCTCGATGTTTGAAACACCCGGTAGAGAGCATTGGCCGCACGCGTTTACATTGCTGTTAGCCGGCGCTGGTATAAATGGTGGCAGCGTTTATGGAAAAACTGATAGGTTTGCGGAATACGTAACAGAAAATCCAGTCTCTCCTTCGGATTTTAGCGCCACTATCTATGATGCATTGGGGATTGATCCACATGCGGTGATAAAAGGACGGGAAGAGTCACATCAGCTTTCCATTGGGAATCCTGTGCGAGAGGTATTTGGATAATCCATGAGCCGTAGCGAATCACGATTACTAAATCGTCGAAACGTCATGCAGATTGGTTCTGCAGGGATGTTTGGGGTGTCGTTACCAAATGTACTGAAAGCTGCGGCGAATAATGGGCTGCGAAAGGGAGCAGCCAAACGATGTGTTCTGTTTTTTCTCGACGGTGGGCCCGGTCAGCAGGATATGTGGGACATGAAGCCGGATGCTCCACCGGAGATCCGTGGTGAGTTCTATCCTATTTCCACAACCGTGCCAGGCATACAGGTTTGCGAAGGCCTGCCAATGGTGTCGCAGCAAATGCACCACTTTACGCTGATTCGTTCAGTGACGCACGACATCAATATTCACAGTGCAGCGACTTATTACATGCTAAGTGGCCGCCGGCCGGTTAAAAATCGAAACCTGATAGTTAAGGAGATTCCAGATAACTTTCCTCCATTTGGCAGTGTCCTATCTCATGTGAGCCCGCAGCATGAAGTGCTTGATTTTGTCCATATGCCGGAAATTATCTGGGATGCCGGACATGATCTGCCAGGACAAAGATCTGGTTTTATGGGGGCGGCATACGATCCACTAGTACTTGGCGATCCAAGTGTTGAGACGTTTAAACCGCCAGGGTTGTCGTGGCCTGAGGATATCGACGTTGCGCGACTTAAAGGCCGTAATGACCTGCGAAAGTCAATTGAGGGTGTTCGCTTGGATCGTGATTCCGTATTGGCGGATCTCGATATCCACAAACAGAAGGCTTACTCACTGATTTCATCGAGTAAAACACGTGAAGCCTTTGATCTTTCAAAGGAACCAGGAAAAGTCCGGGAACGTTATGGGCTTCCGGACCGGGAGGACCGGTCCACCGGTGCTCGTAATTTCGGTGGCCTGCCACATTTGGGGCAGTCGTTACTGTTGACACGCCGGCTTGTTGAAGCCGGCGTCCGATTCGTGACGCTCACAGCTGGTCGACGGCGTGACTCAGCATGGGATGGCCACCTTCGTCACTTCCCGATTTTGCGTAAGTCATTGTTGCCGTTTTTTGATCGTGGCTTTTCTGCGTTTATGGAAGATATGAGCCAGCGAGGTTTGCTTGAGGATACGCTGTTGGTAATGATGGGCGAGTTTGGAAGGACTCCCAAGATCGGTCAGGCCACGACGTCTACAATCAAAATGCCTGGTGGTCGTGACCACTGGGGGCACTGCTTTACAGTTCTTATGGCCGGAGCCGGTGTAAAGGGCGGTAATGTATACGGTTCATCGGATAAGTATGCCGGGTATCCGGAAACTGATCCTGTAACGCCTGAGGATATAGCCGCTACCATCTACTATGCACTTGGGATCGATCCGGAGTCGCATATCCATGACGCGCTTGGACGTCCACATAAGGTCGCTCTGGGTAAGCCGGTGATGGATATCTTTGCATAGGCTAGCAGCGTGGGCTACGACCCAACCGCAACTATTTCTTGGAGCGGTTGATTTATCCCAACCGGACCATATTGCGAGGGGCAGCGGCGACGACGCAATTAGATCCGGGTAAGTACGAAG
>JAKUOW010000249.1 GCA_022451045.1 Pirellulales bacterium
CTTCTGATTCGACTAACTCCGCATCGGTTACTTCTGCTGCTTTTGCGGCAGCCCGTATATTGATATCGTTGCTAGCCTCCTTCTCTGCTACTTCTTTTTGCAACTCGACCTGTACCCGTCGCACCTGCGCATCACGATCATCGATCTTGGCAAGCATATCTCCTAAAGCGACTGAAGCGCCTTCTTCAACAAACACTTCCGTCAACACACCGGATTCCTGTGCACTGACATCGACTTCATTTACCAGACCAATATTACAGTCGCGAATGGTAGCAATCACATTAGCACCGTCTTGCGAGTCAGGCTCCTGGGCTATGATCCATGTGCCGATAACGCCGCTAACCATAATGGCCAGAACTGTGAAACGAGCTTGAGACATTTTCTCCCCTTTACTGCGTGGTCTGCCTTATTCCTGGCGAAAACCCAAGTCTATGGCAGCATCCTGCCGGTTATTCGTTAAAAGAGCAAGTGATACTGAACCCACTGAACCATCTCGTGGAACCAGACATACCCAATTGCTTCACGACCACACAGGACTTCTCCTGTCACTGTCATTCCAGGTCGCAGTGCACGCTCACCTTCGATCGCGCCGAGTACATCGTCTTTGTTTATCTTCACAAGTACTGGCACGACGGTTCCATCTTCACCCTGAACTTGAGTTGTTTGCCGAATGAGCTTCACTTGACCGCTGAGCACGCTCGAAGGATTAACGGCAAGAACGTATTGAGCTTCCAACTGCACGCTGGCTGGATTTTCAGCCCCGTTACGCAATACCTCCAGATGTGAAAGCAAATGCCCCATTCGCCGTTCCGGCATCGCCAGTTCGATTTCCCATTCATCCTGGTCTGCGACTTCTACAACTGTCATGACCACCTGACCTACTGCAACAGGCCGATACAACAATGATCGCTCGATATCCCACTGAAGGATTACCTGCCCGTCGGATGGGCTTAGCACTTTTAATCGGCCTTCCTTTTTGCTGATGAGCGCAAGCTGATCAACAAGAGTTTTCTCACGGAGAGTCAGCTGTCCAATTTGGCCAGATATACGAATCTTATCAGACGGAGTTTGAGCCAGAAACTGACTCCGCCGGGCTGTCGATATTTGCTCTCTCGTCTCTTCCAGTTGCCCGCTAACCCGCTCTTTTTCTATCTGCAAATCGGGATCTTCAAGAACCAGCAAGACATCGCCTTTTTCCACGACATCCTGATCCTGCACCTCGACACTTGCAACGATTCCGTTAGCGGGCACAAAGACGTCATGCCGATTAACCGGCTGCAGTACTCCGTCAGATTCAACCCAGAAGTCCTTCTTGACGAAGATCATTAGGCATAACAATGCGAGAATAATACTGCTGATGACAAGTGTCTTGGGAAGTGTTCGTGCCCTCACTAAAACTCTGGATTTTCCGATGGTGCGCCAGATGGGCATCATGAAAATGTTGCTGTGTTCCATCGAGTTGTTTATTGCACGACAACTGTGCTCATAAACAAGGTCGATCCGAGGTTCAATCAATTCCCTTGGGAGATTACTCTCGATTTGTTCAACGATTAGGGCACCGATATATTCGTCATCGTGAAGACCTTCGGCCATTTCCTCAAGGGTCGGATCTTCGTGCAGCGTTGCTTTCGTTTGCTGACGTTTTAGAGGCAAAACGACCAGTGAGCGAGTGTACGATTCATCAACATATTCATCAACGACTTCCTCGATTTGAGGAGGCAAGTCCTCTGTGTCGCCGCTGTACCACATTGATTCACCGGATCGCATCACACGTGTCGCGAGCTTTCCAAGCAAGGTCACAACGTTACTGCGATTCTCAACGGTATCCTGCCCGCTGACACTACGAACCTTGCATTTATCACCTTTTCTAATCGCGACGCTCACTCGATCGCATCCGATAATTCGGCGACCTTCGTTGGCAATGGCAAATGCTGTCTCGTTAAGGTCCAGCGAGTGATTAACAATCCGTGAGAACGTGTCAGCCTGAGCCCAAAGAGAATTGCGGTCACTGAACTGACGCAGCTTTTGACTCTTCAGCCAATCGCCCGCAAGTTCGCACATCTGTACAAGAAACCGCAGATATCCACGCTGGATTGCTGGTTGGGAATTTGCTCGTTGAAATACTTCAACGACTCCTTCCACTTTTCCTTCACTCTCTAGTGGTGCCAGCACCAACAAGTGATCCGTTGGGTTACCAACTTCACCCTCCTCGCCATATCCAGACTGTGGTGGGATTAACTGGGCTTCGTTTGAACGCGCAATATAATTCACCAGTTGGCTGTGCCGTTGGGCCGAATCCCCTTCGGCGTCAAGCAACTCGGCTGACATATTGATTTGATAGGCAACATCTGGCTCACCTTCATCGCTGGTCAGCCAAATCGCACCACCAGGTGCCGCCAATGCTGAGACGATACGTTGCATGAATGCAGCGTAAAACTCCTCTGCATTCATATCGCTCTTTGCTAACTGCGCTATTTCGCTAACTAAGCCGCGAATTTGCTGCTTTGTTTGGTCGACAGCTTGCTGGTTAACATCCGATGACATGAACTCTCCAATAACGGTTCTGCGAACCTCTACCTTTGGACAGAATACCCTGAACCGATAAATACCGCGATTAATTGGTGAAAGGTTGTGGCACACATATTAGTACATCCACAAATGAACCTACAAGGTGAATAAGCACCAAGAAATGTGAGACTGAAGAAAAAAAGCACTGAAGTACGGTCGCACACGTCAAATCAGATTAATCGGCACTGTCGAGATAAGGATCCTGACCAATCTCTCGCTGCATTTTCTTACGTTCTTTTTCATGATGAAGCATTGTGGCACGGTCGCGGTAGTGTTTCTTTTCCACTTTCGCCTGAGCTTTTCGTGTTTGCGAGGCAAATTGAGGAGAGACTCTATCTCGCTCCTCGCCTTGTTTCGCAATGCGTTCTGATTTCTCGCGTCCGTGCGCTTCACGCAGCACGTCGTCATCTAACGACATAAATTGTCTGTAACTTCCAGGGTCACCCTGACGTGCACAACGCCCGATTAATTGCCTGTCAATTCGTGCAGAATCATGGAGTTCCGTACAGATCACATGGAGACCACCTATATCAGCAACTCCCTCGCTTACCTTGATAGCCGTACCTCGCCCAGCCATGTTTGTGGCAACGGTTACTTTGCCACTCTGGCCGGCCTGAGCAACAATATCAGCCTCACGCTCTACCTCGTGTGCATTTAATACCTGGTGATTGATGCCTGCATCATCAAGTTGTCGGGACAAAGTTTCCGATTTTTCAATCGACCTTGTCCCGATTAGCACTGGGCGACCTTCTTCATGTACACGTCTTACTTCATCGACGATAGCAGCCCACTTGGCATCGGCATTACCCGAAACCTCATCTTGCCATTGCTTGCGTTGATTCGGTCGATTAGTGGGAATCTGGATCACGTTAAGCTTGTACACTTTCCTGAATTCCCGGGTGGCTGATCTGGCAGTACCAGTCATTCCGCCAAGATAGCGATACCGAAGAAACAGATCCTGTATGGTGATCCTTGCCGCCTGTCCCGTCGCGAACGTAATCTCAACATCTTACTTGGATTCAATAGCTTGGTGGATTCCGTCTCGCCATTTTCGACCCTCTGCCAGCCGACCGGTTGATTCATCGACAATCGTAATTTCGCCATCAACAACGACGTAATGTTGATCCAGATGGAAATCCCTGAAAACCTTAACCGCTCGCTCAGTGTACTCGTAGAGATCAACCAGCCCCATGTCGGAAACGAGATCCGGTTTCGGTAGTGCCCGGACACGTTGACGCCCGGCATACGTTAATTCCACTTTTCGTTTTTCATGATCGTATTCGTAATCGTCGTTCTCTTCATACAAAGCTGCGTGATGTGCAGACCATGCATACGTCTGTGTTATTTGCTCCACGGCGTCTTCCCCAATCGATCCGATAATTAGCGGAGTTCTCGCTTCATCGATCAAGATGCTGTCCGCTTCGTCGACCACACAGTAGTACGACTCTCGCTGCACCGGCTTATCCCCGGCTTCCTCCCAACGTTGACTACTTCCTTCACCAAGGAATTCACTTAACTGACGCCCCATGCGACGAAGCAGCAATCGATCTCTCAGGAAATCGAAACCGAATTCCTTCGCTGTGCCGTAGGTGATGTCACAATGATATGCTTCCCTTCGCTGATCACGTGAATCATCGGTTTGAATAACACCGATTGTCAGTCCCAACGCTTCATAAACGGGTGCCATTTCCTCAGCATCACGCGCCGCTAGATAGTCATTCACCGTAGCCAGATGCGAGCCGTGGCCCATTAATGCTCTTAGGTAAACAGGGAGCGTTGCTGTTAGCGTTTTACCTTCCCCGGTTTCCATCTCAGCGATGGCGCCTTTAAAAAGAGCAATACCGCCGAGCATTTGCACATCGTAATGCCGCATGCCAAGCACTCTCTCTGAGGCCACACGCACGAGTGCATATGATTCTGGCAGCAATTTTGCCAATGACTCACCACTGCGTGCTCTGTACCGCAGTGCGAGACTCTGCTTGCGAATTTCACGATCTGAAAGGCCTTTGTAACCCTGCTCGTGTGTTGATATCACCGGAAGCAGTGACTTCCAGTTCTCCATCTTCCAACCGGCAAGGCCATGCGCTAGTGAAGTGGCTCTTGTGAGCATCGATGGGCGCAGACGCAGATCCTGCTTGCCACTAGTTGCGGCGGCAAGTTCCTCATCAACTGCCTTTTCTGGTGCGTTGGATGCCATATATACGTTTTTGGTTCCCATGTCGGGCAAACAGGGTGCTTTACCGGTTGCAGATTAAAACTCGACCTCGAGCGAATGCAGGCAATCTTGAGCCAATGAGGTTAACAGATCATCCCAACTCTTGTTAATGGCATCTTCTCCCTGCTCAATCGAATCTGCATATCGTGAAAACCATCTCTCGATCCCGACTTGAGATTGAGTAGGTCGATTGTCATTTGAGTCATTAAGCTCACTGGGAATAGTCACCCCTGAATTTGAAGGGACGACTTCATTCAAGGAATGTTCCGGTGCTGTAAAAAACTCACCTTCCACGCTGGCAATCGAATTTTCA
>JAKUOW010000025.1 GCA_022451045.1 Pirellulales bacterium
ACCACGTATGCGTCCCCATCACGAACAGTACATGACATTGCCTTTTTTCTCGGGTGCACAGCCGCTTGCTGAATAGGTTTCCCGCTGACCTTGCGAATCGCGATTTCGACGGGACCGTTCATCTCGAAATTGATGTACGTATTGCTCCAGTTGCTCAAATGAGGGAAGTAATTATTCTTGCCCTCGATTCCTTTCTTACACTTGGTAATAAACGCGAATGGTCGATGCCAGGGACCACTGGCACCTACCTTCCTGATTGCGAAGATGTACTGGTCCGAGGCTTCGACGCCAGGCACTTCGCTGTAGACGATCAGCTCTTTACCCAGTGCGTCTATGGAACTACAGGAGAACGCTGTCACCACAAGACAAGCAATGATTGCTTTATTCATATCCGTCTTTCTTGTCACGACATGTCGATTCATTCGCCAACCCTTTGACATACTTGCAGATATGGCAACGGTCGGACCACAAAAAATGGCTGCTGGATTCTTTACCAGCAGCCATTATATAAGAAGAGCTACCCGTGCTTGATACGTTTCGAACTTTTCTCCGTTCACCGACGCTGGATTTTCGTCTGCAATTTCAGGCGTTTCAGGACGGTGCGAGTGCTGCATGAGCGTATCAGGTGTTGAGAAATCCCCCCCCAAAAAATACTCCGGTGAAATTTTGTCAGTCGGTCTATAGAGGCCCGACAACTCGAATGAATCGAACAGCCACCTTGAGTGGCGGCCCTCGCAGAGCTTCATGTCGGGCGTTCTGCGGGGCTTTTTTATGCGTGCTCATGGATCGCCCGACAGATCCAAAATCCGTGTGACGTGATCTCGTGGCATGAGCATGCACCTGATCTCTGTTAGAATAGTGCTATGGTTACGTAGTGGATTTCGCTAGAAATGCCCATGCGGGAACCTGATCATCCAGGAATTCTGGCGAATTCCACTACGACTCGCTCCTTAATTGTTGGCCCCCAACGACTTCGCTTCTGCCAATATAGGAAACTCGATATGCCACATTTCCTTTCCCAAAACTGGCTGCTTGATCGCCGGCATCTACTGCGGGGATTAGGTGTTTCACTAGCCCTGCCTCTGCTGGATTGCATGAAGCCGCTGCTCGCAGCAGAGAACGCCAAACGGCCGCGCCGAAGCGTGTTTATCTATCTGCCCAACGGAGTCAACACGTACGAGTACCAGATGCCGACGGCCGGGGCTGATTACCAGATGTCGAAGCCCTTACAGGCACTGTCGAAGCACCGCGACGTGATCACACCGATCAGCGGCATGTACCATCCACGTGGACTGGGGCATCATCACAATTGCAGCAGCATTTGGCTGACCGGTGCGAAGATTGGACAAGCCGAACGCAACTCGATCTCTGTTGACCAGTTGATGGCGACCGTAACGGCGCCGCAGACGCGATTCCCGTCCATCGAGTTGAGCAATCAGGGGCATTCGCTGTCGTACAACACCGACGGCATCCGACTGCCGGCTCAGGCAAACCCGGGCGTGGTGTTCCGCGAATTGTTTGAAGAACCCCAAGGCGGCGTCGACAAACAGCGACGCGGCCTGCAGAGGCGCGGCAGTATTCTCGACGCCGTAATCGACGAAGCCGCCGCGTTGGATCGCCAGCTTGGCAAGGCGGACAAGGGGCGATTGGAGCAGTACCTCACCTCTGTCCGCGAAGTCGAGCTGCGTACCCAGCGAGCGGATAAGTGGCTCGACGTTCCTCGCCCCAAGGTCGCACCTGCGGATCGCTCCAGGATGAACCGATCGATTTCGCTGGAGCAGCTCGGTGATTATCTGCGCACGATGTACGACATCATCGTGCTCGCGTTTCAGACGGACCTGACTCGCGTGGCCACCTTCAGTACCGGCAACGAAGGCACCGGCCCAGCCGTTCCCGAAATTGGTGTCAAGCAGGATCGGCATTCGCTTTCACACCACAATGGTAATCCGAAGCTGCTTAGTGACCTGCTGGCGAGTGACACGTTCAACTTCCAGCAGTTCGCCTATTTCCTCGACCGGCTGCGTGAAACGCAGGACGCCGACGGCCCTCTGCTCGATACCACGATGGCGTTGTACGGCAGTGGCATGGCTTACGGTCACAGCCACGGCAATGCGAGCCTGCCGCTGGTGCTGGCCGGAGGAGCAAAGCTGGGACTGAAACACGGTCAGCACGTTGACTACAACCTGACCAGGGATTTTCAGGGCTACGACAAGCACAAAGGCATCTACCACAGCGCCGTCAACAGCAAGGCCCACCTCAGCAATCTGCTGCTGACGATGGCGCAGAAGATGGAAGTGCCGGTCGAACGATTCGCGGACAACAACAGCACAGCGTCGGAGGTAGAAGCATGAAAGCAGTGCAAGACGCCTTAGCCAGAACGGTGATGACACCTCAGCAACTTCTGCCTGGGATCGCACTCATTGCGATGATGGCCTCGGCCGCAGCGGCACAGGATGCGACCGACTATGTTCCGGATCCAGGGACATTTGCGCCCTTCGCGAAGGCTCGCTACCTGGCCGGCGAACTGGTCTATATTGATCCGGTGAATCGACGCGGCGCCATTCGGATGCACGACAATTACTGGTCGGGGCCAGTTCACTATTTCGCTCTACTGCCCTATGCAACGGTTCGATACAACGGAGCGCACGCCGAACTGCGGGATGTTCCGCTGGGGACTCATGTGCATGGTTACTTCTTCGTGCCGCCCAAGGGTGAGGAAGAGACTATTCCGCCGTTGCCGGACGAGCACAAGAAGTTTGCCGTACCACATAACCATGCGATTTCGCTCGAGGACGATTTCAGCTTTTATCAGCGGCAGGGGCAGTCGTGGAAAGTGGTCGCGATCGACGTGGAAAACGAAAAGATCAACGTCGAACCGACTGGAGCGAAAACGCAAGACGGCATCAACACGCCGTACACGTTCGACATCGACACCCGTACGCGAATCTGGAAAGACCGTCGGCTGAGCGACCTTGCCGACATCAAGACTGGCACAACCGTCCAATTGAATCTGACCTGGGCGGCGAACTGGGGCCAGAAAGAGTTCGGCATCGGTGACATCTGGCTAGACGACGTCAGTCGCAATTTCGCGACCGAAATGCAGCGGCGACGGCACCTTCGTTACGAGCGAGACCACTGGGCGCCCGGCTGGATTGACAAGGTTGAACCGTTCGATTTCGGCGGCGGCATCGTCACGTTGACGCTGTTTGATGTCGATCGCGAGCTGATCGAAGACCTGCGCCGAGACAAAGACGAACGCATCGCCGTCGCCGTCGCAGAGAAGACGCGTCGCACGTGGATTCATCGCTCGGATCGGAAGTTCGCAAAGCTCGTCGAGTGGAAAGAGATTAAAGACCCGCCATTCGGCAGCAGCGGAGTGCAACTGCGGCTGCAGTTTGTGGAATTGCTTTCGGGCTACAAGGCAGGGCGTTGCGTTCGCGTCAAGTCAGAGAACTGGAAGTGGGTCTCAGTGCCGCCAGAAGAACGCATTACATCCCGCGAAGAACAGGAGCAGGGCGCAAGAATGGTACTGCCGTTCTAGATGATCCTTACTGAGTAACACCCTTAAATTGGAGCTAAACATGAGTCGTATTGTTTTGCAGTTTCTGATTATCCTGTTTGCGGCTTCCACAGTCGTTGCTGATGACGACAGGCAGTTGGTCGCCAAAGGAGCCAAAGTCGAAAAGTTGGCCGGCGGAATGAAGTTCACGGAGGGGCCGGTCTGGCTTCCCAGCGAGAAGAAACTCGTCTTTTCGGACATTCCCAACAGCAAGCTCATGCAATGGAGTAAAGCGGACGGGCTGTCGGTCTATCGGGATAGCGAACAGGCCAACGGCAACATTCTTGATCTGCAGGGACGAATCATCTCGTGCCAGCACAAGGCAAGAAACATCATTCGCATCGAGGCCGACGGCAGTACAACTCTGCTGGCGGACCGCTTTGACGGCAAACGGTTCAATTCGCCAAACGATGTGGCGATCCGGTCGGATGGAACTTTGTGGTTTACAGATCCGCCATGGGGATTGACTGGACCGCATGAGATTCCGGGGCACTGGGTCTACAAACTTGAGCCGAAGACTGGCAAGGTCGAGGTCGTCCATAAGTATCTGGCGATGCCGAACGGGATCGTGTTCTCGCCGGATGAATCACGTATCTACATCGCGGATACTGGCGGCCACAAGCGACATCCCGATCCGGACTTCCACAAGCTTCCGGCCAGCATTCAGTGCTACGAAATCGACAACAAAGGAAATCTCGGGAAGAAGTTGTTTCAGATCGCTTCAGGCAGCGACGGAATGGCGGTGGATGCGCAGGGGAACCTCTACGCAACACACGGCGGCAAGGTGCATATCTACGATGCAGACGGCAACGAGCGGCAACAGATCGATGTTCCCGAAGGGCCAGCCAATGTCTGCTTTGGTGGCGACGACCATAAGACTCTATTTATCACTGCCCGTACTTCGCTCTACAGCGTGCGTATGAGGGTTGCCGGGGCAAAACTGAAAGGCGCCTCGAAGTGATAAAACGAATCCCGATCACTGCCTACCTGATTCTCCTCCCGATCACCGTGCTCGGCGACGACGTGGACTCCGGCAAGGGCGTAGAAGCTTTCTTTACGAGGTACTGCTCGCGATGTCACGATGCGAAGAAGCACGAAGGCGAGTTCCAACTCGACACACTGTCTCGCGACCTTACCGACATGCTGGTCGCGCAACGTTGGGGCGAAGTGCTGTTTCGTATCAACTCCGGCGAAATGCCGCCGAAGGACGAGCCGCAACCGTCACCTGCTGAATTGGGCCAAGTTGCCGAGTGGATTTCGGCGCAGATCGACGAAGGCCGCGCGGCGCGGATGGCTCAACGCGGCCCCGTGTCACATTACCGGCTCAGCCGCGATGAGTATGCGAACGTGGTCTACGACTTGGTCGCGGTGCATTTCGACGCACGCATGCCCGGGGCGTTGAATGAGGATCCGCGCTGGCACGGGTTCGATCGCATCGGATCGATACTCTCACTCTCGCCGTCGCATGTGACGCGTTACCTTTCTGCGGCCGAAACGGTCCTGAACCAGGCCTTTCCCACGCAGCCGCCGAAATTTTCGAAGCAGCGACAGACAGCCGAGGCTCCAACTCGCTGGCTGATTCTGCCCGGCTGGCATCAGGGAAATATCAATGTCCGGCATCCGGGGCTGTATCGGATTCGTGTTCAGTTAAGCGCCCTGCCATCGTTCAAGGGCCGGCTGCCGCGGCTTTCCATTTGGAATAACAGCCTCAAGCGTGCCGAAGCAGGTCGCGATGTCATTGCTTCGGAAGAAAAACCGACCGTCATCGAAATCGAAACCTTTCTGCCGCAAGGCGGCTTTCGTTTGACCAACGAGGCTCCCGGCAAGCTGGACGACGGACACACGCTTGGTTCCACGCCGAAGTCGGTGACACATCTGGCCGACATCCACATTGTGCCAAAGGGCTACAAGCTGTTCACGGACGAAGAGACGCCGCGGCCGATCTTCCCCATGCTGCTGGTTGACTGGCTGGAGTACGAAGGCCCGCTCGTGACGGAAGCCGATCAGCAGAAGCGTGAAGGATTGTTTCCGTCTTCGGCTGACAACCTCGCTGAGGCGCGAACCTGCCTGAATCGTTTCATGGCTCGGGCCTGGAGGCGTCCGCCGACTGACGTCGAAGTTGGCCGCTATATGAAAGTACTCGAATCGGAACTTGCAGCGGGGGGAAACTCTCGTTCGGCGTATCTTTCCGCCATGACCGGCGTAATGGCGTCGAAGAATTTTTATTACATCGTTGAGGGCTCGCCTTCTCAACAGCAGCAGCATCTCAACGACTGGGAACTCGCGTCGCGATTGTCTTTCTTTCTTTGGAGTTCGATGCCGGACGAAGAATTATTTGAGGCCGCGGGCAAAGGTCAGTTGCATAAACCAGACATTCTGAGATCGCAGCTACATCGCATGTTGGTGGATCGAAAGACAAATCGTTTCGTAGATACGTTCCCAGTTCAGTGGCTGCAACTTCATCGCGTGGGCATGTTTCCGCCCGATCCGGAGCTGTACCCGGATTACGATGCATGGCTC
The DNA here is from genome assembly GCA_022451045.1 of Pirellulales bacterium. Lineage (GTDB taxonomy): Bacteria > Planctomycetota > Planctomycetia > Pirellulales > Pirellulaceae > UBA11883. Next base: position 6,080 of record JAKUOW010000025.1, read on the forward strand.
GAACAGAGCATGATCCGCGAGACGACTGGCGTCTTCGGGGAAGTGTTCTCGAAGAACCTGTCGATCCGCGAGTTCCTGTCGTCGGACTGGACGGTGATGAACTCGCGTCTGGCCATGCACTATGGAATTGACCTGCCGGCAAAATCCGGCTTTCACCGCGTCGCGCTTGCTCCTGACGATCACCGTGGCGGGGTTCTGACGCATGCCTCGGTTCTGTCGCTGACGTCCGATGGAACGCGGCATCGCCCGGTGCATCGAGGCGTGTGGGTCTCCGAAGCGATATTTGGTCGCACGCCACCCCCGCCGCCTCCTAATGTAGAACCGCTTGAGCCGACGCCGAGTGACAAACCCAAAGCCACGATTCGCGATCAACTGGAAGCTCACGCCACTCATGCGACGTGCGCTTCGTGTCATCAGAAGATCGATCCGCTGGGATTTGCATTCGACAACTACGACGCCATCGGCCGCTGGCGGACACACGAGAGAGTCGCCGGAGGTCTGGGCGATGATCCACCTGTCGTCGCCCACGGGACTTTTCCGGATGGTCGCGCCTACGAAAATCCAGAGGAGTTCAAGCAGTTACTCGCCGGCGACCTCGATCGGTTCGCGGAAGCCTTCGTCGATCAACTCGCCACCTTCGCATTGAGGCGTGTTATGACAATTGACGATCGCGCGCAAATCAAAGCCATCGCCGAAGCCAGCAAGCATGATGGCTATCGACTGCGCACGGTGATCGAACAACTCGTGATGTCAGAACTGTTTCGAAAGAGGTAGCAATCGCAATGAAGAATAAACCTGAATCTAACCACATTCACGCTCCCTGGGTTCGTCCTGCCGCTATTTCGCGCCGGACTGTTCTCCGTGGACTGGGGGCGTCTCTTTCGTTGCCTCTTTTGGAGGCGATGACGTGTTGCGGAGCGGAGCAGGTTCACAGTGCCAACCGGATGGTGGTGCTGATGTCTGATCTGGGAATGTTGCCGCAGTACTGGTTTCCAAAAGGCATGGGGTTTGATTACGAGGATAGTCGTTACACCAAAGTCGTGTCGTCGTTTCGAAAACGGATGACGATTGTGACGGGGAGCGCCCTTCCCGGTGTTGATGGGCAGCACGATGCGGATATCTGTTATCTGACTGGTACGCCTCGACCTCAGAGTCCGAGCTTTCGTAATGGCGAATCGCTGGATGTCTTCGCGGCGGGCCACATTGGCAACGAAACTCGATACAGCCTGATCAATACCTGTAACAACGGCGGGCGGTCGATGACCTTCAACCGATCGGGCAGCAAAGTGCCGCCGCTGAACGACCCTGTCGCTCTTTACAACAAGCTCTTTGTTGAGAACGCGGCTCAGGCGAAAGAACAGATCGCGAAGCTGAAGACAAAAAAGAGCATTCTCGACAAGGTGCTGGAGCCTTCGCGTGCTCTGCAGCGGAAGGTCTCGGCAACTGACAGGGAACGGCTGGATCAGTATTTCACGGCCGTCCGTGATGCGGAGCAGGAGCTGGTGCGGGCCATCGAATGGTCGACGGTTCCGAAGCCCAAGACTGACGTGACGGCTCCCGATCGCGATGCCTACAAGGGCGACACGCTGCTGATCAGCTCGGCTTTCCAGAAGTTAATCAGCCTGGCGATCCAGACGGATCAAACTCGCATCGCGACGATGCTGGTCTCCGGCGCTTTCGGGACGACTTTCCGTCACGACGGGAAAGAGTGGCAGGTCCATGCTTTGTCGCACCACGCCGGCGATCCCGAAAAAATCGAGGCGCTGGCACACTACGAAGAGTCCGTTATGAGCATTCTGAATGCTCTGCTCCACTCGCTGGACGAAGTTCAGGAAAACGGACAACCGCTGCTCGATCGCACCACGGTGTTGTTTGGCAGCCATCTGCTAAACGGTCACAGCCACAGCCAGACCAATCTGCCAACGATTCTGGCCGGCGGCGGCTTCAGGCACAAAGGACTCATTCAGTTCGAAGGAGATGGCCGCTATCCGCTGACCAATCTTTACCTGTCGATGCTCCATAAGCTGGGAATCGAGACGGATCGCTTTTCAACGAGCACCGGAACGATGCGCGGATTGGAGGCGTAGAAGATGAGAAGTGAACTTCAATTTTACGATGGCCTTCCAAGGCCGTCGGTTGGATGCGAGCGACGGCCTTGGAAGGCCATCGTACGGCTAGTCGTCATCGGCGTTTTACTGCCAGCCTCAGTTCAGGCGGAACTGAAATCCGACGTCGCAACACACCTCCTCAAGAAACACTGCATTGAATGCCATAATGCCGACAAGCAGGAAGGCGGTGTCAATTTCGAGCAACTTCTCACTACGGAACTCTGGGATAATCAGCAGGTCTGGTCCGCTGCGGTAGACAAAGTTCGCTCCGGGGAAATGCCTCCGGAAAAGAGCGAACTTACTGATAAACATCGGGCGGATTTACTTAGTAGCCTCGATGCTGCCTTGATCGAGGCAGGGGAAACGCGACGCCGCACAGTGGGGCGGGTGCCGCTACGGCGGCTGACGCCGGAGGAGTATGAATACACTCTGCGCGACCTGCTCCATCTGGAGCATCTTTACGTCAAACAAAACCTGCCCGACCAACCGACGCGAGGGTTCTTCGACCAGAGCTTCTCGAATCGAGCGGCCGCTCAAACCGTCTCACCCGCAGGCATCCACGAGTATGTCAAAGTCGCCGAGCACGCGATCAATATGGCAGGCGTGTTCGGTGAGAAGCCCACGCGAAACCGGTTTGTCCTGACGCACGGGGGATTTTCTCACTTCAAAATCCCGGTCGGTGAGCATGCCAGCTACGTGGGGAACACGGCGAACCGGTGGCTCGGCATGAAACTGGCGCCGGGAGAACGTAGCAATGGTGGCTATTCCGGCTGGTATCGCTTCCATCTTAAAACGCAGTCCATCCGATTCAACGAACACGCCCACGTCTTCGAGCCATTTAATCATCCGATCTATTCGCAGCTCAGCACGAGGACCGTCGATGACCAGAAAGTGAACACTGCGGTGCTCATCTCTCAGCCACATCGCATGACTGTACAGGACGGGCTGATGTATATCGGCCGGGGCAACCTCATGATGTCGTTCCTTTCTCAAAATGACACCGGTCACAAGAGATGGGGACCGGGGGTGCTGTTCGACGAGAAGGAGAGCTGGTTGGAGGGGCCGATCATCGACGAGTGGCCGCCAGCCAGCTACCGATCTCTCTATGACAATCTGCCCAATTGCAACTTCTGGGACGCGAAGAAAAAGTGGAATGCCGGGCCGAGCAAGATGCCGGAAAAACGATGGCATCCTCGTGGCGACCTGCGACTGGAGCACGCACGGCACAACGACCAGAAGATGGCCAATTACGTCGTTGTCTCCCAGAAACCGGAAAAGGATGCCCGACGATTGCTGACAACCTTCATGACCCGAGCCTTCCGTCGCCCCGTGAAACCGGAAGAAGTCGATTCTTATTATGAGCTCGCGCAGCCGGGGATCGAGGCGAACATCCCCTTCCAGGACGCGATCAAGCCTGCTTACCTTGCGGTGTTGTCTTCTTCCGAGTTCCTTTTCCTCGATGAGCAACCCGGCAAACTGAACGACTTTGCTCTGGCGAATCGGCTGTCTTACTTCCTCTGGCGTTCCATGCCCGATGAAGCCCTCTTTGAGATCGCGAAAAGCGGCAAACTCCATGAGCCCGCTGTATTAGAAACTCAAGTCGACCGGATGCTTGCAGATGAACGTGCGGAGCGATTCATTGAGAGTTTCGCCAACGACTGGCTTCAGGTCGATAAGGTGCAGGCGATGCCAGGCACGCAGAACGCCTGGCTGGCCGGTTCGATGAAACATGAGACTTACCGTTTTCTCCGTGAGATGCTCCGGGGTGACCACGATGTCGTCAACCTGATCGACAGCGACTTTGTAGTGGTCGACGACAAGATGGCTCACTACTACGGAATCGAAGGAGTTGCCGGGCCGGAGTTCCGGCTTGTCAGGTTACCGGCGGGAAGCAGACGCGGCGGACTGATGACGCAGGCCAGCGTGCTGGATGTCACTTCCGAGGACAGCAAAACGAATCCCATTCTTCGCGGCGCCTGGGTCGTTCGGAAGATCATGGGCGTTCACATTCCACCCCCGCCGCCTCTGCCGCCGCAGGAGGAAGTCCCAGAGGAGGAACGTCCCAGGACTATGCGCGAGGAGATCGCCAGACACGGCACCGTGCGGTCTTGCCGCGACTGCCACAGTAAGTTTGATACGGTCGGCTTCGCGCTGGAAGAATTCGGCCCGAAAGGCCAGGCACGCGAGTTCTACCCCAACAAAGAGAAAAACAAGGGGAAAGAAGTTCGCGTGAGTCTGATTTATGGAGCCGGCTCTCATCGGCAATGGCTCTCCGATGAGAGAGTCGAAACAGCCGGGGAAACCCACAACGGCAAGTCGTTCGAGGATGTCGCCGGCTTGAAGCGGATTCTGCGGCAAGACGAGGAGCATTTTGCCAGGCACCTCACATCCATGTTGATGGCCTTCGCCACCGGAGAGAACGTTCAATACTCCGACCGGCGAGATATCGATCAGATCATGGCGGCACAACCTGGAAAGAAAACGCTTCGTTCGCTGATCCTGGGTGTCATTCAGAGCCGAGCTTTCCAGGAGAAATAATTCGATGAAGGTCTATCTCTCTATTCTAATTTTCTCACTGGCATCACTGAAGACTACGTATGCCCAGTCTGAAGCCCACGCCATTCAATTCGAGCTTTTGAAGCTGGAGAATCGCCAGGCGATCCCACAGAGCTGCGGAGACGTTCCGAACAAACTCGACGTGAGCTACCGCGTGCTCGACAAGGAAGGGAAGCCTGTCGAAACGGAGGTGTCGTTCGTCGATCGTCCGTATCGTTACAGCATCTCTAACCTCGCACACCGCTGGGCCAGTGCACCCGGTCAGGATTCGATTGCGGAGATTGCCCTCATCCCGAAGAAAGGATTTCAGGTCACACTGCGTCGCTTGCGAGTTGCCACCTTCTCGGGCAGTCACGATCTGAAGATTCGGCTCCTTGAAGAAGGCGGCAAGGTGCTGGAAGACCGAGCCATCAAAATCGCGGAGCGATCCCCTTTCACGTTGGCCCCCGCGTCCACCTCGACTAAGGGGCTCCGCTTTCAGTGGGAGACGAGAAACCAGAACATGGGGCTCTCCGCAATCTCCGTGCTGCTCACTCCGATTGATCAAAAGCCGTTTGAGCCGATTGTGAACTCCCTGGGGCTGACCTTTGAGAAGGTTCCCGGCTCAAAATCGCTCGTTGCTACCACCGAGGTTCGGGTGAAGGACTACGCCGCCTTCGCCAAAGAGAACCCGGAGATCGACAACTCCTGGAATACATTCATCTGGGAAGAATGGAGCAAGGTTTTTCAAACCTGGCTCATCCCGTCGAAGAATCCGGATCGAGGTAATATCAACAAAGGACCTCTCGTAGAAGACGTCTACGCCAAACAGACTCTGGATGACCCCGTCGTCAACGTAAGCTGGAAGGACGCCAACGCGTTTTGCCGGTGGCTCTCAAAGAAAGAGGGCCGCACTTACCGGCTGCTCACCGATCACCAGTGGAGTTGCGCGGCAGGCATCGCATCGGCGGAAGACTCGGCGCTCTCTCCGGGTGAAAAGTCAGGCAGAGTTCACCATTACGTCTGGGGAACTCATTTTCCGCCGAAGGTCAATTCCGAGAACTTGCGGGAGTTCCATCAGTTCAAAGACGACTACCCGCACACGTCGCCCGTCACCGCGACATCCACCAACCTGTTCGGTCTCTACGGCCTGGCGGGCAACGTCCAAGAACTGTGCGAAGACCCGTTAGCCGAAGGCTCGTTCTTCAAAGTCGTGCGCGGCGGCGGCTGGCGAACGAGAGAACTGCACGCCACCAGTTCAAGCCGAGCTGGGCTACCACCTTTTCAGAGAAACATCTCCATTGGTTTCCGGATTGCATTGGAGTCCGAGATCGCACAATGAAACCCACCTGCACACTCCTTACCGCCCTGCTGCTGGGGACCTTCAGTGCAGTGCATGCAGATATGGCAGCGGTCGGACCACAAAAAATGGCTGCTGGATTCTTTACCAGCAGCCATCATCAAGAAGAGCTCCCCCGGTAGGACTCGAACCTACGACAAAGCGGTTAACAGCCGCTCGCTCTACCAACTGAGCTACAGGGGATTGTGTTATCGTTTCACTGCTGTAGCTAGCCGTGAAAAGGCCTAGTTTAAGCCAAGAATCCTTCTTCTGCAATTGGGGAATCTCGCCTACTTAAGCATCTAATCCTGCGATTCCACAAACATATAGTCACCAGTGCTATTGGGCTTGAACATGTAAAACTTTTGCCAAAAGTACCCCAGATTTAACGGCACGTGAAGCATGGTCGAACTGCTGTCGATCTCGCAAATCAAACACATGCTGACAATTCTGAAGTGTTTGCTGAAATCCGCGACGCACTCAAATCCAATTCGGACTGATATTTAATCGCGATTTTTCTCACCGTGACTTCAGCGTGTTAAAATCGGATCACAATGACTGACCTATACCGGGGACCGCGATTGATGACTGCTGCTATCCACTCAACCACAAAACACTCATTCATCGTTTTCTTAGCAATGCTAATATCATCAGTTGCAAGTGCTCAGAATCTCGACGAGCTATCCAATCTCTCAAATGGCGAACCGGACCAGACATTCACGCTGGCAGAAGAGGCATTCATCGCCACACCACTCGGATTCGATAAGCCCGGCAAACCTCAGAAGCCACCTGAGTCTGATGCAGCAAGCATAAGCGTGACAATCGTCGATCAGGAAACCAAGAAACCCATTGCCTGCCGAGTAAATGTGGTGGGTGCAGACGGGCATTTCTATGAACCACAAGACAACCCCTTATTCGCATGGAGTCGCGAGCGAACGGCGATCAACGAATCACATTCACCAAGCCGTTATTGGGGATGGTACTTTTACACAACAGGGCAATTCACCGTAGAGGTTCCCGCAGGTGCCACGCGAATTGAAGTGTGGAAGGGAATGGAATACCACCCGGAAACAATTACAATCGATGCCCGCGCGAATGAAACACGGAAAGCTACGGTTGAACTGAAGCACACCTTGAAAATTCACCAACTGAATTACTTCGGTGGTGATACTCACATCCACTTCTTCCGTCGTAATAAAGAAGATGATGCCAGAGCATTGGACTTAGTTTCTGCAGAGGACATCCGATATGCATTCATTCTTGCGATGAATATCCCCAACGCATACAGCGGGATTATGTCACGCCAGGAATGGCCACAAGATATGGGGTTCGGGGATGCCTCAGTGAAAACCCGTGGTGTCTATGGAATTGCATCAGGGCAGGAATATCGTGCGGGCACGTACGGTCACATTTCGTTTTTCATGCACAAACAACTGGCATTAAAAGGACTGACCGTTGATCCAAATAATTTTCCAACATTTGGAATGGTGTCGCGGGAAGTGCGCAAACTGGGCGGCTATTCATTTCACTGCCACGGTGGATACGAGCGTGAGATTTACGCGGACTATATACAGCAAGCGACCGACGGAGTTGAGTTATTACAAATGGCTCATTACCGAGGAATTGGACTGACCGGCTGGTACCACATGCTTAACATGGGATTCCGATTTCCATCGATCGGTGCTTGTGACTTTCCATACGTTCGGGCACTTGGCGATTGTCGAACCTATGCATACGCCAGCAAAACTCCTACCCATCGTTCCTGGTCACAGGCTATTGCAGAAGGCCGTAGCTTCATTACCACCGGTCCAATGGTGATTCTTGAATCGAATGGCGCACGGCCCGGCGACACGCTTGAACTCAGAAAAAGGAATGGTCTGACCATTCCCTTGAAAATCAAAGTAGCTGCTGAAATCTCGCCAATTCAATACGTGCAGATCATCATAAATGGCAACCCACGCACGATATGGTCTGCAACGGATGAGGATACCATTGCGCCTGGAAAGTGGCGGGAAATCGAAGCAGAAGTTGAAATCAGCGAGCCCAGTTGGATTGCCGCCCGGGCATTCAGCATTTCACCAACAGGACGTCCTGACGGTGAAGCTCATACAAACCCACTTTGGGTGTACTTGAACAACGAGCGCCCGTTTGACAAGGAATCACGGGATTGGCTTCTCGATAAACTCGACGGTCGTATTTCAGCACTCAAGCTCAGGAAGTTTGCTGAACAACCTGAAGCATTAAGATTCTTTGAGCAAAGTAGGAAATTACTGGAGAATCAGCGTTAGCGGCAATATTTTAAAAGAAACATATATGCACGCGCCTCTTTGGAGATGCGTTTGCATCTTTCATAAGTGTTGGAATAGTCCCAATACCGAAACCACACCATCGAAAACGTAACTAGGAAGATTCAACGACGATGAACGACGATCAACACAAAAAAGGGCATGGCAATCTTACGCTATTCATTATCTGCGCGATTGTCGCTGCAATTGCCCTGGCATTAATCCTCCCTGCTACGCTCGGCTCAGAGTCATCCCTTAAGATCTTCCACGGGATAGAGATTGGTGGCGAAGTATTCCTGAGGGCATTAATGATGATGGTTGTACCGTTGGTGGTCGCATCGGTCATGAACGGAATTCTCGGGCTTGGTGATGTCCGAAAGTTAGGTAAGCCAGGTGGCGTGGCCGTAATCTATTACTGCACTACAACTGTTCTCGCCGTGGTAATCGGATTACTGGTCGTCAACATCATGCAGCCAGGCAAAAGTGATGACGCTGGCAAGAAAGTCGCAAATACTGCTGCTGTCGCAACAGTGGATCCGCAGTCTGAGACTGTGGCCGACGAAACAACTGATGAATCAAGCGATGAGGCAACCGATGCATCCACAACTAAGGTAGATGGCAAAGCTGCAACTGCAAGCCACGGTGGCGAGCCAGTAGTAACTGCTGAACACAAGCGATCCATGCTGGAATCGATGTCAACGAGCAGTGGTCTCAGCCAGGAACAAATTGCATCGATCTTCCCGTCACTCGAAGAAGGGCTGCCCGGAGCAGAACCCAGCATTGGAGACATTCTTAGCAATCTGATTTTGATGCTATTTACTGACAATTTGCTCGGCGCTGCCGTTGAAACAAATCTGTTGCCGTTAATCGTCTTCAGTATTATCTTCGCCGGTATGCTCACGACCATGGGGCAAAAAGTTGAGACCATTACGACGATGATCGGTCAAATCAACGAAGCAATGATGAGCTTCGTTATGTTACTTATGCGGATCGCACCGATTGGTATCTTCTGTCTCGTGTCTTCAAAGTTTGGAGTTGCGCAGGCCGAAGGAAAGTTTCTTGAAGTACTGCAGGAAACCGGTGGGTTCATCGCAACCGTTCTGGTCGGCTTAGGTTTTCACGCGTTCGTGACACTACCACTGATTTACTGGATCTTCGTAAAAAAGAATCCTTACCAATATATGAAAGCCATGTCTGAAGCACTTTTGACAGCATTTTCGACTGCCAGCAGCTCAGCCACCCTTCCTGTAACAATGGACTGCGCTAACAAAGCTGGAGTCTCTAAGCGGTCCACCGATTTCGTATTGCCACTGGGAGCCACAATCAACATGGATGGCACGGCACTTTACGAAGCAGCTGCAGCTATTTTCATCGCGAATATATCAGGAATCGAATTGGATCTCACCCAACAGCTGATCATTGCAGTCACGGCGACGCTAGCGGCGATTGGTGCTGCTGGAATTCCGGAAGCCGGGCTAGTAACTATGCTCATCGTTCTTAATGCCGTAGGGTTACCAACTGAGGCGATATCCGTCATTCTGGCAATTGATTGGCTGCTTGATAGATTTAGAACTGCAACTAATACCTTTGGTGACTCGATAGGTGCCGCACTTGTGGATACAACTTTTGAGTCAGAGGCTACATCTGCGTTACCACAAGAAACATAAAGGTAGCAGAGGGCACTGCGGCTACATGTAGATTCTGCAATCTGTAATTCACTGTTCACAGATTTATTCCGAGCAGAATGATCAACAGAATATATAAACACGCGCATGGTGTGGAGCACGTTTTCTACTAATCTCAACGAGTAGTACTCAGGATCCCGTACAGAATACAACGAGCACAGAAGTATCAAAGACATACGATGGCATACGAGCCCAAGAACTTCGAAAGTATCCAAACAGATGTGTTTGAATTAGGTAACGGTCAATTCACCACACTCCACAGCAACTCACATGCCTATCAAGATGATGTGTGAATGCGACCTTGACCATTTATCTAACGAGACTCCGCAACCTTGGTTTCACTAACTAAGTCTTCGTTTAACGTAACGCCAAGTCCAGGTGCGTTCGGCACGCTGATCCATCCATCCACACCTTGCATTGGCTCAATAGTCAATTGAGTCCGCATCGGTGTTTCTTCCACACAATCTTCAAATAGAAAAGCATCACGGCATGTGCTTAACCAGTGCAGACTGGCTGCCACGGTTAGAGGAGATGTGTAGCAATGATTGCACAACCTGGCGCCAATTTCCTGAACACGATCACGCACGTAGGCGGCCTGAGTAAACCCGTTGCGGGATAAATCCACCTGATAGACGTCGAGTGCATGCCTGTCGATGAACGGTCGGAAGGCCTCACTTCCACACTCACCTTCCCCGGAAGCAATGGGCACCGGACTGCGATCGCGCAGCCAGACGTATCCATCGACATCTGCCTGTTGCAGTGGTTCTTCCAGCCACTCGATATTGTATTCCGCAAACGCATGGGCACGCCGAAGCGCAGTGCGTGCATCCCAGACACAGCCGGCGTCTATCAAAAGGGTGGCATCTCCCAGACCTTCACGGGCGCCTCTTACCAGATCAATATCGACTGCCTCGCTCTCACCCATTGGCTCCCAGCCAAACTTAACCGCTGTATATCCGGCTTCCACCCAACGCCGCCCAATATCTGCAGTCTCCTGACCGTCATCACCAAACAAGATAGATGCGTACGATCGGATGGCGTCATGACGCTTGCCGCCAAGTAATCGATGAATAGGTTCTCCAAAATGCTTTCCCTTGAGATCCCACAACGCCATATCAATGGCAGCCATTGCAGAAATGGTGACTGAGGTACGTCCGAAGTACATCGTACCGCGGTACATCTTGTCCCATAAACGCCCGATATCCAGCGGGTTTTCACCTATTAGAAGCTCTCGCAAGCCGGATGCAATGTTATGGCTAAACGGGGCATCGATAATTGCCTTTACCACTTCCGGAGACGAATCGGCTTCGCCAATCCCTTCCAATCCAGTATCTGTACGTACGCGAACAATCACGGCATCCTGGCAACTTGCCGTTTTCGCCTCAACCGTTGGTATGCGTAACACCTGGCATATGATCTCTGTGATTTTCATGAATTGGGTCCCTTTGGTTCCTGCTGATGGTTCTTCAGAGTCACTTGTATTCAGATTCTTAGCATAGTCGTTTTGACAAGCCGACTACAGGATAGCGACGGCTATTGGTGAGATTTGTAATCCGTGATTAAAATGGGGCTATGGATCCACGAACATCGAAACTCCTGATTCCGCTTCTATTCATTTGTGCTGCAAGTACGCATGCAGCAACAGAACAAGAAGAATTCTTCGAATCGAAAATTCGACCACTATTCCTATCTAAGTGTGGCAAATGCCATGGGCCTTCTGCTAAAGGTGGATTGCAGCTGGACAATCGTGACATGGCGCTTAAAGGTGGAAACACCGGTAAGGTAATCATTCCGGGAAATGCCAAGGACAGCATTCTTTATCAGGCCATCACAGATACACACGATTCACTATCGATGCCTCCAGATGAATCACTGGAACCGCATGAAATTGAAAGTGTAAAACAGTGGATCAATGACGGTGCCGTTTGGCCCATTTCAAAAGTTGAATTCTTCCAGAGAAACATTTTCTATGTGCTTGAAAATCGTTGTGGATCTTGTCACAACGAAAAAAACAAGAAGGGCGGCCTGAGCATTGCATCACGTGAACGAATCCTCGCCGGCGGCGAAAGTGGACCGGCAATTGTCCCCGGCGATCCCGATAAGAGCCTGCTGTTAAAAGCCATCTCTTACGAACACGATCTCAAGATGCCACCAGATGAAAAGAAGAAGCTCAATAGTGGCAACATCCGCGCCATTACCCAGTGGATTCAGGATGGTGCTGTATGGGTGGCACCCAATGCTGTACCAGAGTACGTCATTACAGATCAACAGCGACAGCACTGGGCATTTCAGCCTTTAGTAAATCCAAAAGCCAACAACAGCAAAGACCATCCTGTCGATTCCTTCATCGATAAGCGAATTGCCGACGCCGGAATCCAGGCCACACCGGTTGCTGACGCACGCACCCTGATTCGGAGGGCTACCTATGACCTTACCGGACTACCGGCAACCCCTGATGCCATCGACGCGTTTGTCACAGCTTATGCTAAGAACCGCAAACGGGCATACGACACACTGATTGATTCACTGCTGGAGTCAGATCACTACGGAGAACGCTGGGGAAGGCACTGGCTTGATTTAGTGCGATATGCCGACACCGCCGGTGATGCAGCGGACTTTCCTGTCCCGGAAGCGTACAAGTATCGAAACTATGTCATCGACTCATTTAACAACGACAAACCATATGATCAATTTGTCCGTGAGCAGATTGCAGGTGACTTACTCCCAGCCAAAAATGACGATCAAAGGTGGGAACAGACTATCGGCACTGGGTATATCGCCATCAGCAGGCGTATTGGAGTCAGCCCGCAGAATCTAACGCATATCACCATCGAAGACACCATCGGAAATCTTGGGAAAACTTTTCTAGGGTTAACGCTTGGATGTGCCAGATGTCACGATCACAAATTCGATCCCATTCCGACAACAGACTACTACGCACTTTACGGAATTTTCGATAGCACACTCTATCCGCATGCGGGCGCTGAACATAAACCGTGGCGACAAGATTTCGTCTACCGAGTTGGAAATGAAAAAGCAGATGAGATCCTTGCCGACAAGCGAGCCGAACTTGAAATCTGGAATAAAAAAGAACGCGTGAAGATGGAAGAGTACCGGGATTTCCAACGCAAAAAAATCACAGAGCCTGGCAAGACACGCGAAGCTGCCTGGGCAGCCGTTTTGGCCATGCGAGAAGCACGAAGGCCGATTGCTGAATCAATGCCTGAGCTTGAGCGATGCTACGGAGTTCAGGACGACGTTCCGCACGATGTGCACGTCCAACGTGGTGGCGATCCAAACCAGCGATCACGTGGGCAACTCGTTCGCCGCGGGTTTCTTCAAATACTGGGCGGACAAAAGCTCACTGACGATGCAAATGGAAGCGGACGGCTTGAACTCTCAGACTGGATTACAAGCGATGACAATCCGCTGTTTGCTCGTGTGATGGCTAATCGAATCTGGCACTATCATTTCGGCCGCGGAATCGTTAGGACAACGAGTGACTTCGGAGTGCGAGGGGCAGCGCCCACTCATCCACAGTTACTCGATCATCTCGCATGGTATTTTGCTCAGCAAAACTGGTCGGTCAAACAAATGCACCGGTACATCATGACGTCGACTGCGTACATGCGACAAAGCTCCAATATCCCTGCAAGCTCTGACATTGACCCAAACAACGACATGTTTTGGAGGTTTAACCGTCAACGACTCGATGCAGAACAGATTCGAGACACTCTGCTGACATTCAGTCACGAGATCGACCATTCAGTGGGTGGTCGACACCCATTCGATCATCGCCTCACATATTTCTTCCGGCAACATGATCCGTTTGTAGGCAATTACCAAACAAACCGTCGTAGCATTTATATGATGCAACAACGAATCGTGAAAAACGACTATCTCGATTTGTTTGACGGTCCGGACGGCAATATCCAGATGTCTGAACGAAAAGTGACCACGACAACCTTGCAGGCGCTATTCATGATGAATTCGCCATTTATTTATGAGCGTTCTAAGAAAATCGCAGGTCTCCTGATTTCAGAGCAAAATGAACCAAAAGATCGTGCCATTGCCGCATATAGAATGATTTTCGGCCGCGTACCAACCGAACAAGAAGTCGCACAATCCACACTATTCACTCAGGACGCAGTTGCTTCACTGACAGATGGTGGAATGAATGACGTACAGGCAGATCATGCTGCATGGACTAGTTTTATACGTGGTATGATTTCAAGCAACGAGTTTATCTACATCGATTGATAAATCACGAAGAGCAGGACTTTGCAATGCAATCGAATCGCCGACAAATGATCCGATCCATAGCCGGTGGTAGCTTATTGCTGCCGGGCATTATGTCACAACTAATGAGTGACTCTGCAAATGCTGCAAAGTCGAATAATCCGCTCTCTCCAAAGGATTCACATTTCCCGGCCACCGCAACACGCGTCATTTTTCTGTTCATGACCGGTGGTGTCTCACACGTTGATACCTTTGATCACAAACCCATTCTCAACGAGCGGCATGATCAACAACAACGCCCTCGCAACTTCTATAAAGGCTCCGGATGGAAGTTTCGAAAATATGGCGAATCGGGAATGGAAATCAGTGACTTGTTTCCACACATTGGAAGCGTCGCTGATGAAATTTGCATGATCAACTCCATGAAGAATATTAATGGTGACCACTTCGGTGCCACCATCGGTATCCACACGGGATCAGCCACTTTTAACCGACCGAGCTTTGGATCATGGGTCAGTTATGGTCTTGGAACTGTAAATCAAAACCTGCCGTCGTTCGTAGTCGTGTCCGAAGGCATTCCGTACGGCGGTGGCCAGAACTGGGGATCAGATTTCCTGCCAGTCCTACATCAAGGTACCCAGATCGTGCCAGGAAACGATCCGATCAAGAACATTCGGCCAGCAGGAGGTTCCGGTAAATTACAAAAGGCCGAGCTAGACCTGGTAGAGTTTTTCAACAAGCAACATCTAAAGGGACGGGAAGCTGATAGCAATCTTGCCTCACGGATCCGTTCATTTGAAACGGCAGCTGGAATGCAACTAGCAGCTCCGGAAGCCTTTGATTTGTCTAATGAAACTCAAGAGACTTTAGATCTCTATGGTCTGGAACCGGGACAAACAACTTCGTTCGGTTGGCAGTGCCTTGTTGCAAGACGTCTAGCGCAACGCGGTGTTAGATTCATTGAGCTGGTTGACGGTGATACATTCCTGGATCGCAACTGGGATGCACATGCCAATATCAGTAAATACCCGAAACTCTCCAAAAATGTCGATCAACCCATTGCTGCATTAATCAAGGATCTCAAACGTCTTGGAATGCTCGACGATACTCTGGTCGTGTTTACGACCGAATTTGGACGAGGACCATTTGTACCAGAACCTGGCACAAACGGTCGGGGACATCATGCGAGTGCCTATTCTTCCTGGATCGCTGGTGGCGGTATCAAGGGTGGTTTGGTGTATGGCAAGAGTGACGAATTCGGGTCACAAGTTGCGGAAAACATCGTATCACCTCATGACTTCCATGCAACGCTGCTGCACTGCTTGGGTATGGACCACGAGAAGCTTACGTATCGTCATGCTGGAAGAGATTATCGTCTGACAGATGTCCATGGTGAAGTGCTCCACGACATCCTGAAATCATAAGACGACCGATCGGCCGATTACGCTTATGACTGCTTACGACTTACGCCGCGTCGGACAAGTTCCTCGCAATCCTTGCTGCATGCCGGATATTCGATAACATCATCGCATTCACGACAGATCACGGCTTCGACATCGCAACAGTGACAGTTGATCCTCACGTCTCCGGGGACGCCGCACTTCGCACACAGCTTAAACTGAGAGGACGGCTTTAAATCGCTATCAACAGCCACTCGATCATCAAATACGAAGCACTCGCCCTGATATCTGCCGTCGGGCTTCTCCTTGAGATAATTAAGAATCCCGCCATCCAGTTGAAAGACTTTTTCGTACCCGCGCTGTTGCATCGTGTAAATCGCTTTTTCACAACGAATACCGCCCGTGCAATACATCAGGACGGTCTTATCTTTTTCAATGCCAGATTGATCCACCCATTCCGGAAACTCTGAGAACTTCTCGATCTCGGGGTCAATTGCTCCCTCAAATTGTCCCAACAGCGTCTCGTATGAATTTCGAGTATCAATTACAACCACATCCTCGCTTGCAAGTGTCTCATCCCATTCATCGGGGGACAGATGGTTGTGTTTGCCATCCGGAATAACGGAAGGATCACCGAGTGATACTATTTCAGGACGTGTCTTAATTGACCAGCGTTTAAACGGCTTCTGCTCACACTGACTATCCTTAAACGTCACATCTCCATACAAAGACTGAACGTGGGCTTTAAAGCTGGAGAGTCCTGCTTCTTCGCTCGCAGCAACCGTACCGTTTACGCCCTCGGTGCCGAGAATAATCAGCCCTAGCATCCGATGGCTTATACCGTATTCATAAAAGTCCTGCCGAAAGTGCTCGACCTGCGATTCACTTACCGACTTGAATTTATAAAACGCCGAGACGAAGTACATGGGATTCGATTTATATGTGTGAGGGTGATACAACAGACATTATAGTTACCACTTCAAACACGGATACTCACCCGATGGAATCTCAGACTTACCTTCAACAAGCACGCGACATCCACCAATGGATTATTGAAAAACGCCGGACATTGCATCGTCATCCGGAATTGATGTACGAGGAATTCAAAACGAGCCAGCTGGTACAGGATACCTTAACGGAACTAGGCATTCCTTTTGTAGCTGGCATCGCTGAAACAGGAGTTCTTGCAACCGTCGGTAATGGTAATGGTCCATGCGTTGCACTACGCGCAGACATGGATGCGTTGCCAATTCACGAAGAAACCGACGTCGATTTTAAGAGCGAAGTCGATGGAAAAATGCACGCATGCGGACACGACTGCCATACATCCATGCTGCTTGGTGCCGCACGGATTCTGAAGGAAAACGAAGCCGACATAAATGGCACCGTTAAGCTGATCTTTCAACCTGCTGAAGAAGGTGGAGCCGGCGGCGACCGAATGAGCAAAGAAGGGGTCCTTGAAAACCCCGATGTACAGAGAATCTTTGGGATTCACGTTGCAGCAGATTTACCGACCGGGCAAATGGGAGGTAGAGCGGGAACGCTATTAGCGGCCGCCGGTGAAGTGACCATCAAGGTGATTGGTAAGGGCGGACATGCTGCTATGCCTCATATGGCAATCGATCCGGTACTGACGGCATCAAAAGTGGTTGTGGAATTACAGTCCATCATTTCACGGGAACTGGACCCACTTGGGTCAGGCGTTATCAGTATTTGTGCTGTTCATGGCGGTGAAGCATTTAATGTCATCCCGCCCTATGTTGAATTACGAGGTACGATTCGTGCACTCACGTTGGAAACGCTGGCGTGGCTGCAAGAACGTGTCACCGCAATCGCTCAAAACGTTGCTGCAGCACATCGCTGTGAAGCAGAAGTCGCATTTCCCGGCCATGATTACCCACCAACCGTGAACACCTCAGATTGCTGGGACAGCGCGAAACGAGTCGGTGCTTCTATCTTTGGAGAAGATTTCGTGCATGAAATGCCACCCGTCATGGGCGGTGAGGATTTTGCTTATTTCACACAGCGGGTGCCGGGATGCTTCATGTTCCTGGGAGTTGGCAATGAGTCCATTGATGCATGCTACAGCGTACATCATCCAAAATTTAAAGCAGACGAAGACGCCTTACCTTTGGGTTCAGCGATGCACGTTTCGTATGCGATGCAGGCGATTGATGAATTAAGCCACTAGTTAAAAAAGTATCAATATTTTCCTGAAGAGAAAGTCTGTTATGAAAACTGTTTCCAGGCTAATTGCCTTTATCATCATCACGATAAACGCATTACATACGGCAAATGCGGCTGATGTACAGATTCTCACACAGCGAAACATTTCGCAGTTAGTACCTGGTGGTAAAGAGGTAGACGCCATCATCGGTGATGTGATACTACGCAATGACATCGTTAGCGTCGTCATTGCAGCACCGTCTGCACTGCGAAATGCCAACCTGACCACCAGGACCGTTGGCGGCTGTATTATCGACCTGGTGCGTAACGATTCTCAGAATGATCAGCTAACCTGTCTGTTCATTAACGCATTGGCACACGAATTTCATTCATGGGAAGGTGCCAGTGTGTCGGTTGATGAAGCTGCCATTCCGGCTTACAGCAAAACTCGTGGCGGAACGCTCGTACCGGGATTTGCACCAAAGTCCGGTGAATCCGTGTCGTTTTCAGTGGTAAGTAATCCCAATGACGACAACACCGTCGCCAGCATCACGTACTCACTAACGGACGGGCGTCCATTCGTTGATGTCGTCGTCAGTCTGACCAATCAACACAAAACCAACGTGGCAACACTCAATATTGCCGACAGTATTAGAGCGGATAGGACGTTCATCTTCGGTGTGCATGATGGACTGTACTGGGCAAGTGACGACTGGTTTAAGTACGCAGTCGGTATCCTGCCAACTGGTTCCGTTCCCGTTAGAGGATCCGGGAACGTAATTACATACCAGACATCCGACAGCAGCAAGATAAAGCTCGGTCCTGACGAAACGGTCATGACTCACCGCCGCGTTGTTCCTGCTGACAATCTATTGCAGCTCAAGGGAATCACAGCTGGAATTCAGGAAGCGACGACTCATCCTGTTAAAATCCAAACGCTAGATGCAGCGGGGCCAACATCACACGCCAAAGTGACGATAGAGCAAGGTGACAATCTCATCGGTACAGCACGAACGGATGAGAAAGGAGTCGTGGCATTTCAAGCTGAACCAGGAAGTTATTCGGTTACAGTTCAAAAGATCGGTAGAACTACCATCACTCAGGAACTGGTTATCGAATCCGATGTGGACATCGACTTAATTCAAGACGGATGCGGCTATGTCGTTGCCAACATTACAGATAGCAAGGGCAATCCAATTCCGTGCAAGGTGTCCTTTTATGGATTAGGTGAAACGGTCGACCCGTTGTTTGGGCCACCGCATGGTGAAGTCGCGGTCGGAAACGTGCATTACAGTATCAACGGCCAATTCCGTCAGGAAATCCCATCCGGAACGTATCAGGTATTGATTAGCCACGGGCCAGAATACGACTTAATCACAAAGCCGATTACCGTAGAAAGGGGCAAGGATACAGAGATTACCGGCAAGCTCATCCGTTCGGTCGATACAAGCGGATGGATAAGTGCCGATCTTCACAGCCATGCATCTCCATCCGGAGATAATGTTTCAAGCCAGTTCGGGCGTGTGCTCAGTTTGATCAGTGAACACATTGAGTTTGCACCATGTACAGAACATCAGAGAATCGATACGTATGATGCGCATCTCGCTCGACTGCAAGCCGCACACTTGCTGGCAACATGCCCGGGCATGGAATTAACCGGTCAACCGTTACCTATTAATCATCAAAACACGTTTCCACTTCAATTCAAACCATACCGTCAGGATGGTGGTGGACCGGTAATCGATGAGAATCCGATCACTCAGATCGTGCGTCTGGCAGGTTGGGATAATAACGCCAAAAAACTAATGCAGGGTAATCACCCAAAGTTGATGAGAATCTACCAAGATGGCGATGACGACGGGAATTCAGACGGAGGATTCCGTGCGATGCTCGATTACATGGATGTCATTGAAATCCATCCACCTCAGTCGATTTTCCAGGTTCCTGCTGAGCTTGCACCTCCGGGAGATCGCGGCAACGTTATCTTCCAATGGATGCAGCTCCTGAATATCGGCTACCGAATCCCAGGTGTGGTGAATAGCGATGCCCATTTGAACTTACATGAATCTGGCTACATTCGAAATTTTGTCAGGTCATCCACCGATGACCCGAGCAAGATTCGTACTGATGAAATGGTCGACCGCTTCCAAAACGGAAACGTCATGATGACAAACGGACCATTCCTTGAAGTCGTCGCGCGATCACACAAGAGGCGAAAGCAGGTGGAAGCAATCGCCGGTCAGGATTTGATTGCCGATGAAGGGCATCTCGAGCTGCATGTCAGGATTCAATGTGCAAATTGGTATGACATTAATCGTGTACAAGTATTTATCAACGGTCGAATGGATCCGGATCATAACTACACCAGGCGCACTCATCCGAGGATGTTTAGCAATGATGTAGTCCGATTTAATCAGACAATTTCGCTGACACTACCAGAAGATGCGCACGTCATCGTTGCAACATGTGGAGAAGATCTGAAAATGGGACCTGTATTCGGACCACGATTCGGCGATCGCATGCCCACCGCTGTTACCAATCCTATATTTGTGGATGTAAATCGCAATGGATTCCAGTTCAGTCACGATGACCTTGGCGTACCGTTCGTCGATTCTGAAGACAGTCAATAGATTAAGAGAGTTAGGAATACGACATCCATGGATTTAGGATTGACCGACAAGGTTGCCATTGTCACTGGCGGCTCAAAAGGAATTGGCGAGGCCATTACAAGGCTTCTAATTAGCGAAGGTGCACACGTTGCCAATGTCAATCGCAGCACAGAGGAGGGTCTTGCCTTAGAAGCAGAATACGCTCAGCAGGATAAGCGATGCAAGTTTATACAGGCTGACCTCTCCGAAACAGAAAACTGTAAGCGTGCGGTTGATGAAGCTCTGGCAGAATTCGGCCGTATCGACATCGTGATCAACAATGCAGGGGTTAATGATTCCAAAGGTGTAGATTCGGATATAAGTGAATTTGTGGGGTCACATCATAAAAACCTGATCCACTATTACGCGATGGTGCATTTCAGCCTTGAGCAACTCAAGTCAAACCGAGGTTCAATCGTAAATGTCGGTAGTAAGGTTGCCATAACCGGCCAAGGTGGCACATCTGGATATGCCGCTGCAAAAGGAGGGATTAACGCACTTACACGAGAATGGGCTGTTGATCTGGCAGAATATGGTATACGTGCCAATGCAGTGCTTCCTGCGGAAACATGGACGCCGCTTTACGACCGCATTCTTGGTGAAATGGACGACCCGGCAGGCGAAAAGAAGAAGATTGCTGACTTAATTCCACTTGAGCGACGATTCACAACCTCACAAGAAATCGCGGACACCGTCGTATTTGTTGCATCACCACGTTCAAGTCATACTACCGGCCAGATTTTATTGGTAGACGGTGGATATACACACCTGGATCGCAAGTACACGAGTGGTTAACCGAGATGGTCATTCAACCGTCAAATGGCCACAACGACGTCAAACACGTGACATACTCGATCCGTTAATTACTATAAATCACATAGCTGATTACGCTTCATAATTGCTTCACGCTTTTCAAGGCAGTTTACGTGTCTGCACACTTATTCAGTTCACGATTCCATATCGCTGCTTTATGCATACTCATCACGGTGTCATTTGGCGGTTGTTCAGATAGCGACCAGATTCAATCTGATACGTCGCAACTCGATGAATCCGTTGAAAACGGTCAGGATTTAGCGATTAGCAAAGAGGAAGCTCGCTACTTACAGGATGTTGAGCACTTTGGCGGTTTTGTGCTGGGCGATCTCTGTTTTCCTGAAATTGCTAAGTGCATTCGAAATCAGGATTGGGAGGCCTTAGAAGCATTCTTCACAGAAGACTTTGCAGCTTCTGTGTTTGTGCTTGAAGACACTTCTGAAATCCGTCGAGAATTTGCCACATTCAAACTCTGGGGTGAAGACCAACAGAAGTTGGAAACCGGACCGGATGGCTTCGTCGAATCGGTAACTCGCATCCGTGGGTTGTATGACACTCTGGACATTTGTTCACTCAAGGTGATGCAAATGAAACCTCGCACACATGGTGAATTCGATTCGGATTGGGATGGCAGTTGTAAGTTGAGTTTCGCGGGCAAGTCTACCGACGGCCAGACGATGTATCACAACTTTTTCTTTGATTGCTCTATCACACAAATCTCTGATGATCTGCCTCAAGAGACCGGTTGGTTCTCGAGTTGTCACGTTACCAGCGGAAAGTCTGGCATGTGCGAAGATTTCCTGATGCAGGATATCACCTTGGATACCGGCATCGAGACACTCGGCCTTCGCGACAACTGGCAACACAAATACAACGAAGGGGACGTGCGACCGTTTAAAACAGGTGGGGTCTATGCGTGCGACTATAACAATGACGGCCATATTGATTTGCTGATCACAGATATAAACGGTCTCTTCTTTTATCAAAGTAACGGTGATGGCACGTTTAAGGATGTTACGTTCCAGGTTGGATTGAAACGATTTGAGAAATCTCAAGTTGCCGTGGTTGGCGACTTAAATAACGACGGGTTTGAAGATCTGATCATCGGCCGCACGGTTTACAAGAATGTCGATGGCCGTGAGTTTACCGCACTCGGTGACAACGAATACAGTTTAGATCTTTCACGTGTTCGCGCAGCGCTTACCGTAGTCGACTATGACGGTGACGGACTACTTGATCTGTTCTCGGTTGGAGAAAACATGACATCCGACCCGCTGCCGTACATTAATCGCGAAGGAATGCGGGGCAGCGCGAATATTCTTTGGAAAAATACGGGTAATTTCCAGTTCGAAGATGTCACTGAAATAGCCGGTGTAGCGGGGCACGGAACCAATGCTTTTGCGGCGGTGTGGTTCGATGCGAATGGCGATTGATTGCCCGATGTTATGACAGCGTGTGAATTTGGCCTGAATGACTATCACATTAATAACGGTGACGGCACATTCAGAGAAGGTAAACTGCCCGGACTGCATGGCGGCTTCTCGATGGGGATCACCGTCACCGACATCGATAATGATGGATTCGGTGATCCTTACATCGCAAACATGTATTCAAAAGCCGGTGAACGAATCGTCGCAAATATGAGACCCGGACTTTATGACGACGAGGTCTATAAGAAGATGCAGGAATTCGTCGAAGGTAACGAGCTACTGCGCAATAAGGGCGACGGAACATTCACTGCGATTGGAAAATCTGCCGGGGTGAACGATGTGGGCTGGGCCTACGGAACAGGTGCTTCGGACCTTGACGGTGATGGGTTCCCTGAAATCTACGCTCCTGTCGGCTATCAGAGTGTCGACAAGACCAAGCCAGACGGCTGACGATGTGTCTGGCTGGCTGTCGTGTCACAGCCTTTCAATACCAAGAGCGAAGTTCCGGCTTTAAGGGAAATGGATGAAGACAAAGGTGAATTCTGGGTGGGAAATCCCTTCGCCTTCTCATATGTAAATGAAAACCTCAGTTCCTTCGAACGCAATGGTAGCTTCCTAAACCTCGGTGACGGTGACTTTGTAGACATGTCCTACCTGACCGGAACAGATAATCCCGGGGACGCACGAAC
Source organism: Pirellulales bacterium (assembly GCA_022451045.1). GTDB lineage: Bacteria > Planctomycetota > Planctomycetia > Pirellulales > Pirellulaceae > UBA11883. The sequence continues at coordinate 29,417 of JAKUOW010000025.1, forward strand.
CGTTATCGGTTGTGACATCACGCGTGATGGAATGCCTGAATTGATCCTCAGGCAAGTTGGCGGCGGACCACTAGTGGTGTATGAAAATCGCTTTCCGAAGACAAACTGGCTTACAGTTACGTTGAGAGGAGATAAAAGCAATCACTTTGGAATTGGCTCACGCATCATCTGCGAGACGGATTCAGGCACGATTCAAAGAGAGTTATTCCCCATCGTGAACTTCCTTTCACAAGCTCCATCTCGCGCTGAGTTTGGAATTGGTAATACGGAAATCATTAAGAAGCTCACGGTGAAGTGGCCATCCGGACATGAGACTATTTTGGAAAACGTGGATTCCAATCGTCATATCAGAATCCACGAAGCAGATGATTCCATTGAATCAGTCTATTAATCTCTAATTCGACCCGTGAAAACACGGTGAATCTGAGACGGTCCAACGAATTAATCCTTTAGGATTCGCATCAGTTCAAAACTGTTTTATAATTGGCACATATAGATACACCGATTCCACGAGTGGAATTCAGATCGCATTATTGAACGGAAAATGGCAATGCAACGAATCGCAATCGCAGCCTTGATACTTATCACTACCAACAGCGCTTTGGTAACGGCACAAGAAGTAGACTTCGATCGGGATATTCGTCCTATCCTCTCCAATTCATGCTTGGTCTGTCATGGTCCGGACGAAAATGCGAGAGCAACAGATTTAAGACTCGATTCAAAGGACAGCGTCTTTAAAAAACGCGATGAATTGACCGTTGTACCCAATGCACCTGAAAAGAGTGAACTGGTACGACGCATCTTTAGTGCCGATGCGGATGAACAAATGCCACCAGCAGATTCGGGCAAGACACTAACAGATGCACAACGTGAATTACTAAAGCAATGGGTTGCCGAAGGTGCAAACTGGGATGAACACTGGGCATGGGAAGCACCCACTCGCCCAGGTGTACCGGAGTTAAAAAACAAATGGATCACCAATCCGATCGATGCTTTTATATTGTCGCGTCTGAAGCAAAACAAGCTTTCTCCTGCAACACACGCCGACAAGGTTACGCTCATTCGCCGCTTAAGCTTTGACCTTACCGGATTGCCACCTACACCAGCACAGGTGGATGCGTATCTGGCTGACAACACTGATAGTGCGTACTCAAATCTTGTTGCATCATTGATGGAATCGCCAGCATACGGCGAGCGACTCGCCATGTATTGGCTCGACGTTGTACGTTATGCCGACAGCAACGGATATCATAGCGACGAAGCGCGACAAATCTCACCGTATCGAGATTATGTGATTGAATCATTCCAAAACAATATGCCGTACGACCAGTTCATAATTGAGCAACTCGCAGGCGACTTATTGGAGAACCCAACCGTCAATCAGAAGATTGCCTCCGGCTTCAATATGCTGCTGCAAACGACCAGTGAAGGTGGTGCTCAAGCGAAAGAATACACTGCAAAGTACGCGGCTGACCGTGTTCGTAACACCGCTTCGATATTCATGGGTGTCACGCTCGGATGTGCTGAATGTCATGACCACAAGTACGATCCGTTTACAACCAAAGACTTCTATAGCTTTGCTGCTTTCTTCGCAGATGTCTCCGAGATTCCTGTCGGAAACCCACGCGTATTCCCAGTCATTACCAAAGACGTGCAGGCACGCATCGATCAGGTTCAATCTTCGATCGCCGAGCAAAACAAAATCATCGCGGAAAAGGGGAAGACGTTAAGTGCGTCGCAAGCAAAATGGGAGGCCACCATACTCGAATCTGCTAAACAAACGGTGCAGATGGACGATTGGCATTACGCCGGTCCCATTCAGGCTGCAAACTTTGACGAAGCACATGCCAAGTCCTTTATCGATGAATCTGCTCCGATTGACTTAACGGCCAAAGTTGCTGACAAACCCTGGACAAAGTCCCCTCAGTTTGAAAATGGCAAAGTACATGCGTTGAATCAGCAAGCAAACTCAGCTCATTATCTGTTCAGGAAGCTCAGCACCAAAGTCGCTCGTAAATTGGAGTTGAGATTTGGCAGTGACGACGGTCTGCGTGTATGGCTTAACGGCAAACTGGTCCACGATAACAAGATCACTCGCGGATCTGCTGCAGATCAGGACAAGTTTGAAGTTGAATTGGGCGAAGGTGAAAACACCCTGCTCGTTAAAATTTCTCAGTCTGCCGGAGGTGCCGGTTTCTACTTCAATATTAACCAGTCCTCATTGCCGGCTGATATCATCGCCATCGCTGAACTGGATGCCGGTAAACGCGACGCTGCTCAACAGAAGAAGATCGCGGATTACTATTTCCAACTTGCTCCGGAATTAAAAGAACATCGCGATTCCATCGCCAAGTTACAGGCGGACGAAAAGAACATTCGGGATGCAGCACCTCGCACGATGATGACAGTGGCCACCACCCCACGAACCATTCGTGTGCTACCGCGTGGAAACTGGCTTGATGAGTCCGGGGAGATTGTTGAACCACGCACACCATC
>JAKUOW010000250.1 GCA_022451045.1 Pirellulales bacterium
CTGCGGAGGATGTTAAGTGGGATTTCAACACTGTCGCCTGGAATAATGGTGAGTTCTCCTGCACTATGGTTAAGTTTAAGTAGTGCTCCCTCCATGATCATCGTGATGCGCGCGTCTGAGTTGATGCCTACGTGACGGATGTTCCCTTTTGGATCAGTAACTTCACCGTATCCATAGACGACCATGCGAGTTGTTCTATCTGTCGTTAACCATTCCGGCATAAAACACGGATACAAGATATCAGTCGTGCCGTTCGCCACTTCGAGAATAGGTGCCGTGATCCCCATGCGATGTCGGCTCTGCTTTGCTGCCATCATGAGGCGTACAACACCTGTATAGCCATCATCACGGGTTAAAACGAACGGTGCCGGATAAGTCGTTCCGCGATGCACTACACGTTGACGATTCTTGTCAATCAACTCCAGCTTAAACGGTGGCTTCATCGTTATCGTAAATAGAATATCATTCGTCACGTCTGTGTCCGGATTGTTGACGACCAGACTGCCGGACTGAGGTGCAGTGACAGTGATGTCAATTGGAGCAAGTCCCTTTTCTGTGTCTCCGGTAGATTTGCCGGTGATTTGAATCAGTGATGCTTGCACTTTGGCTCCGGGATCAATGTTCAGTGTGATGGCACCCTTTGCTTGGCCGGCGGCAATTTTTGGCTCGCCTTCTACCGTGACGCCTTCGGGCAGTCCTGAAACGGCAAGTGAGATTTCTTCCTTGAAACCGCCGGTTGCTGCAAGAGTCAGATTGATAGTGGCTTTTTCTCCGAGTACTCCGACCACTGTTTGAGGAGCACTGACTTTTACGCCACGAGTGACTTCCTCGGAAATGAGTTTAAAGCGGTTATCATATGTCGGCCCAGTGACGGGAAAGCCGGTGACCTTTGCTGTGACGGCGATTCCTTCCTGCGCGGTATATAGAAGCTGCGCATCAACCGTCGTTGCTGCAATATCATCGTTTTCAGCGAGTACTTTTCCTTCTACATCAAGCAACTGCAATTGGAGGTCTAGATCTGCTCCAATAGCCTGGCTTAGCGCCCTGATCCGGTATTGTTTTCCGGCTTCCAGTTGTAATTGGGATGTGTAGGACGATTGGTTTTCAGTAAGAGTAAGTTCGTCGTCTGCCGCGACTGACGCGGGGATTCCTGCGTGGAGAGCCATTCGATACACGAACTGGGCAGCACCACGAAAGTCCGCTTCATGAATGTGTATGCTGTACGTGGATCCTTTAGTTGTCTGAAAGGATGTCGTAATATCCCTTCCCTCGGTATCTACCTCATTTATTAGCTCGTTACCATCACCGTCCTCAACTTGAACTGCAATGTTGATGTTGGTACCCAGGCGACGACACCATAAGTCGATGGTTACCGGCCCGGACTGTTGAGCGGTAAAGGTATAGCTGTCCTTTTCGGTTAATCTTGAAAGCCGACCGGATACTCCGATCGGCAGATTTCCAAGTTCCATCGATTCGAAGCGAAAACGCTGCTCGGTAACTTCCGTGATATCACTGACAAAAAAGCATGCCATTGCTGTACCGCCGTTGGCATTGGCTGCTTGCCACTTGATGACGCCTGGTTGTAAATCAGAAGGAATGGACAGGGTTGCTGGTATTTCACGGGGTAGGGCCAATGCTCCGCTGAATATGCGTGGACCTTCCCAGTACGGGCGTGGTGGCACGATAAAGAATCCAGGGACGCCGTCTGTTTCAAGCTTTACGCGGTCGTTGTGGACGAAGAACTGTAAATCGGGTGTCAAATCATACCCACCGAGTGCAACCTCGGTGGTCTTTCCACGTTCTATCGCAGGTGGAAAGACATATCCCAGGCTAGGTGCCTGTGCGTCGCAATTTGAAGCGAAGCCGAAAACCACTGCGACAAGCGCTGCTTGAATAAATCGAGTACGCGACATCTGTGCCCCCGGTTTTTAAGTTATGCGAGCAGTTCGGTAATTAAATCACCACCGTTTACCAGCGGAACGGGACGACCGAGGGGAGTTTCATAGACCTTGCCCGGATTGATTCCCATTAAGGAGAGAATCGTGTGCAGTAGGTCTTCAATGGAATACGGTCGAGAAGTCGGATAGCTGGCAGTGTCGTCACTTTCGCCGATGACGATTCCCGGCTTTGTTCCGCCCCCTGCAAAGATCACAGCCTGACATGCGGACCAGTGGTCGCGACCGGCATCTTTATTAATCCGAGGTGTTCGCCCCATTTCGCCCATCATGACGACGAGTGTTTCATCAAGCAGTCCACGTTCTTCGAGATCAAGAACGAGTGTGCTAAATGCCTTGTCGGTAGGTGGTACAAGAGCTTTTTCATGACCTGTGAAATTGTCTACATGCGTATCCCAACTGCCGTGAGAAATGCCGATGAACCGTGATCCTGCTTCTACCAGTCGTCGAGCGAGCAAAGAGCATTGCCCGATGGAGGTCATGCCGTAGGCATCACGCGTTTTTTGGTTTTCATCCTGAATCCGGAAGGCTTTCTTAGCTTCAGGACTGGTTACCAACTGTAGTGCTTTTTCATAATACGTTCGCATGGTGGCGGCTTTGCCATCACTCTTACCGCCTTCACCGAGTAAATCAGCACCTTGTAGCAGTCGTCGTCGACGAGCGAAGCGGCCGTCGTCGATTCCTTTAGCAATATTCAGATCGCGAACTTCGAACGTCGGTTCAACCGGATCCGTTTCGATTGTGAATGGCGCAAATTGCGGCCCGAAGAATCCTGGTCCGCCCGGGCCAAGTGGTTCGGGCACTTCAATGTATGGCGGCACGGCGCCGCGGTGTCCAAGTTCGCGGGAGATCATGGACCCGAGTGAGGGATAAAGTTGGTTAAACGGAATACCGTTGGCTTGCCCATCAGGAAAGTTCGGTGGATAACCGGTCATTACCCAATGGCGACCGGTTTGGTGTGCATTGTCGCCGTGGCTATGGCTTCGCATGATTGCGAACTTGTCGACAATCTTTGAGCATTCCGGCAAGATTTCGCCGATTTGCGTGCCAGGCACGTTGGTCGAAATTGGGTTGAATGGACCGCGTATTTCGCTCGGTGCGTCCGGCTTCAGGTCCCACATGTCGATGTGGCTCGGGCCACCTTCGAGCATGATGAAGATACACGATTTGGCTTTCACGGCTTTGCCGCTTGCTGCGTGTACCTGCATATTCATCACACCAGGTAGTGACAGTCCACCAAGTAATCCTGTGGCGCCTACTGTTAATGCGTCACGTCGTGACACCTTATCACATAGCGTTTGTTTTTTACCAAATGGAATACGCAGCATAGGATTCTCCGATGCAAACTGTTGTGATTGCTAGTGGTTAAATACGAATTCACGCGTATTGAGTAAAGCCCAAAGAATATCTTCGACGGCTGTACGACGCGTAACGCCTTCTTCCACGAACACCTGTTTCATTAATGCGACTTCGGCTTCGCTCGGTAGTCGGGTTAATGTGCCTAAATACAACTCTTCTATTATCTTATCGTCACTAAGGTTTGACTGCGCTAATCTTCTCGCGACTCCATTTTTGTGACGGATTTTCTCAACAGACTCGGGAGAATTCATTAAGTGCAGTGCTTGTGCGATACTCGGATCATTTCCACGTTCACATTCACAAACACTAACGCGTTGTGGTTTACCAAATACCTTGAAAAAGTAGCTTGGCATGCGGTTGTCCCAAATCTCAATGGCACGATACCCTTCAGGCCAGCCATTAAAAGTTTCCGCGATTCCCGTCGCCTGACAAATTGCATCGAGCAATACTTCTGCTGGCATTGGTCTCCACACAGCGTGTGAGAAGTTTTGTTCGTCCTGCAAGTTTGATTCATTAGTGCGAGAACTGAGTTGATATATCCGGCTGTTCAGGATCAAGCGTGTGATGGTTTTAATGTCGTAGTTGGCTACAACGAACTGTTGCGATAAATAAGTGAGTAACGGTTCATTCGAAGCGGGGTTGGTTTCGCGAATGTCGTCAATCGGATCGACTAGGCCACGGCCCATGTAATGAGCCCATAGTCGATTTACAAACATACGGGCGAGGAACGGGTTATCTTTTGATGTCATCCAGTCGGCAAGTGCTGCCCGTCGCGAACTAAACGAGGTGAGATCCGATGGTGTTGCACCTAATCCAGTAGCCACCATCTCTTCACCGGTTCGGGGATGCTTCAGGTTGCTGCCAGCATTATCTATTATTTTCGATGCACCACCGGTCGTCGCAGTTTTTGCCATGCCCGTAAAAAAACTTGCAAACGAGTAATAGTCAGCTTGGCCCCATTTTTCAAATGGATGTTGATGGCATTGAGCACATTCGATACGCACTCCCAGGAATACTTGACTCATACTTCGAGCGAGTTTCTCAGCGTCGTTATGGACCAGATACATCGCGGCCGGTGTTTCACTCTGCGTGCTTCCTCTCGCGGTAATGATTTGTCGGACAAACTCGTCGTAGGGTATGTTGTCTGCAAATTGATTTCTTATCCATCGAGTCATCGCGATTGTGCCAACAGGTTTTATAACCTCCTTGTCCACGCGAAGGATGTCACCCCACTTCATCGCCCAAAAATCGGAGTACTCAGATCGGTTGAGCAAGGATTCAATGATAAGACTGCGTTTGTTGGGTGCGTCGCTTGCTAAAAAATTACGTGCCTCTGTTACGGTTGGCAGAGTTCCAATGGTGTCGAGATACACGCGTCGCAGAAACGCTGAGTCGCTCGTAAGTTCGCTGGGTTGAATCCCAAGTGCTTCATGACGATTCCACGCTAGATTGTCAACTTCGTTATTTACCGCGGGTCGTACAACTTGGACATCCTGACGAAGCACGACGCGTGTGGTTGCAACACTTCCCATGAATCGAACCAGTATGGCAGCTTCACCTGGTACGTCGTCGACCTGCACCCAGCCATCGCGATCAACGCTTGCGACGGTTTCGGCATTAGAAATAAATTCTGCTTCACGCGTGACACACTGTTTTGAGCCATCTGCAGCGACAGCAAATACCTGAACCTGTTGTCCACTGTTGGCCATCATGGATGCCTCTGGTGGATAAACTTCTAGTCTTACCTTTGCTTCGGGTACTTCTGG
>JAKUOW010000251.1 GCA_022451045.1 Pirellulales bacterium
ATTTCGTTACCCCGGTGATATGCATTTTTCTCAAGGGATAAGAGTTGTTGGAAATCGACTCTATTCGATTCACACGTTTGGGAGCATGGATGGCTTGTTTGAATTTGTGATTCCAGATGAGCTATCTGAAAACATCGTGAAACCGGTGAAAGTGTGGCGGATTCCCGAAGACTATTCCCATGCAGAAGGATTCGACTTTGTGCCCGGTAAGCATGATGAAATCTGGCACGCTCAATACAAGCACATCGATCGAATCAAACTGACGAAGTGATTAATTTAGAGTTTCCCGATAGTGGCTGAATTCCCGAGCCTATATCAATTCACGTATCGGGTTGCCTTCCGGCAGCATTTTTACAGGACGTCCTTGGCTTTCGATCTCAATAGACGGATCTAAGCCCAAAGCATGGTAGACTGTTGCGACGAAATCCGGCACGGAAACCGGTCGAGATTCGGGCGTCGCCGCGTATTTGTCACTTGACCCTAAAACCTCGCCGGTTTTAATTCCACCACCGCCCATCGTAAGACTGAAACAGCGTCCCCAATGATCTCTACCTGGTCCGCGGTTGTTATCGTTGATGCGTGGTGTCCTGCCGAATTCGCCAGCAGCGATAACCAGAGTTGACTCTAGCATGCCACGTTGGTCGAGGTCCTCAAGTAACGCAGAATAGCTGCGATCGTAGATCGGTAGCTGAATGTCCAGATGCGGAAAGATGCCCCAGTGGTGATCCCAGGCGTAGATCCCCGTGTCAACATACCCCTGTATGGTCACGAATCTCACGCCGGCTTCGACAAGCCGTCGCGCCATCAGCATCCCCTGCCCGACTCGATTGCGGCCATATCGGTCACGTAATTTGTCAGGTTCTCGTGACAGATCAAATGCTTCTTTGGCTCGGCGGCTGGTTGCCAGATTCAATGCTTGCTCGGTGAATTTATCATGTTCACCAGAAATTGATAATTGATGTTCTTGTTTGGCTTGAAACTGATCGAGTGACTTAAGGAGCTTCTTGCGCCCACTTAGTCTGGAGACGTCAATGCCCTCAGCGGTATCGAACTCTTTTACATTGAAGCCCGGCGAATTCGGATTCTGTGTAATGAGAAACGGGTCGTAGTGCCTGCCGAGTATTCCGGCGTAACCAGGTGCCGTGTACTGCGGGTGTTTCATGTTTCCAAAGTGTACAAACGGCGGAATTGGGGCAGTTTGTGGTTGTTGATGCGAAAGAACTGCTCCTATCCCTGGCCCTTGCAGGTTCTTGTCAACCGGTGTTCCGCACATGATGTGAACATCGCCTTCCCCGTGCTTGGAAGTAAACGTGTGCATGGAACGGATCATCGAAAATTTGTCGGTGTGTTGTGCCAGCATCGGAAGCTGGTCACTCAGTTGAAAACCGCTGACCTTTGTTTTCGAAGGGTCGTATGGCCCACGTATTTCGCTTGGAGCATTTGGCTTTAGGTCGTACATATCCAACTGGCTTGCTCCACCCTGCAGAAACATGAAGATAACGTTGATCTGCGGGTGCTTCCTCGGAGATTGCGATGCCGCAAGTGCTTGCTCGAGTGAAAGTCCAATTGGAGAGATAGCACCAAGCGTAATTCCGCCGGCTTGAAATAACTGTCGTCTGTTTATGACGGGTGTGTGTGACAAGTGTTACCTCGACTGGGTGTTTAGAACCTCTATTTTGCACTAATAGAGGGTGGTATGGATAGGTGGTTTATTGCCTGTGGGGATGATGGACTCAAGCCGCAAGCAATGGATAATGGGAGCTAGTACGTTTTATTAAACAGAATCTGAAACCGGCTTCACGCAACGCCGTCACATGACATCATAAGCGGACATCGGAATACGAAATGAATAATCCTATTAATGTTGCCATGATTGGCCTCGGGTTTGGTGCTGAGTTTATCCCCATCTATCAGGCACTGGAGTCTACCAACGTTTATGCACTCTGTCGCCGAAACGAAGACGAACTTAACAAGTCAGCAGATCAGTTTGGCGTAGAGAAACGGTACACCAAATACGACGATGTGCTTGCTGATCCAAATGTGGATTTTGTACACATCAATAGCCCGATCAACGATCATGCTTGGATGTCTCTAAAGGCTCTGGATGCTGGCAAGCATGTGATGTGCACGGTTCCGATGGCTACGACCATTGATGAATGTCGCCAAATTGTTGAGAAGGTTGAAGAAACAGGCCTTAAATACATGATGGCGGAGACAGTTGTCTATAGCCGGGAGTATCTGTTTATTAAAGAACTTTACCAACAGGGCGAGTTAGGAGAGATTCAACATCTTGCAGCTTCACATCCACAAGACATGGATGGCTGGCCAGAGTATTGGGAACGTATGATCCCGATGCACTATGCAACGCACGTCGTTAGTCCTTGCCTTGGGCTGGTAGATGGGCTTGCTGAATATGTGAGTTGTTTCGGTTCTGGTCACGTGAGAGATGATATCGCACAGAAATCGGGTAATTCTTTTGCTCTGCAGTCGTGCCATATCAAAATCAAGGACAGTGATCTGACGGCCCATGTTAGCCGGTGCCTGTACGATGTGGCTCGGCAATATCGTGAGAGCTTTGATGTTTACGGAACCAAAAAGAGTTTTGAATGGACATTGATTGAAAATGAACCGCATGTGATTCATACCGCGAAAAAGCCGGAGCCAGAGATACCGGAGAAGATCGAAGTTCCGGACTTTGCTCATTTGCTTCCAGAGTCCATTCAAAAATTCACATTGCCACAAGAAATACACGACGCAGAACACTTATCGTTTGTTCAAGGTGGAGGTCACGGAGGATCGCATCCTCACCTAGTGAACGAGTTTGTATCCGCGTTGTTGGAAGACAGACAGCCGCAGCCCAATGCCGTGACAAGTGCTAACTGGACGTGCGTAGGCATTTGTGCTCACGAATCGGCCTTGAAGGGTGGCGAAATTGTACGGCTGCCGGATTTCACCCTGGCGATATCTGAAGATTAGCAAAGTGTCGTGCATCGGCGTTGCTCTTAGTAGGCGGAGAACTTTCAGGAATCTAAGTATTGAATCACGAACATAAACCACGATTGTTAAAGTCCATCCGTTTTCAGTTATTAATGGCTGTGATTTGTAGCCAGATGAGTTTTGCAGCAGAACCTTCGCCCAACATCATCTTCATTCTCGTCGATGATCAAGGGTACTATGACCTAGGATGTTACGGCGCTACAGAAGTCGAAACGCCACGGATTGATGCTCTTGCCGGCGAAGGCACGCGGTTCACAAGCTACTATGCCGCGGCACCCATCTGTAGTCCGTCCCGAGCCGGATTACTTACAGGGTGCTATCCGCGTCGCGTGGGTAATCATATTTGGGTCCACAGAGCCGATTCAAATTCTGGCATTCATCCAGACGAGTTGACCATTGCCGAGTTGTTCAAAGAAAACGGCTATGCCACGGCGTGCATCGGTAAATGGCACTTGGGATTTCAGGAGCCGTTCTTGCCGCACAATCAGGGGTTCGATCATTACTTTGGATTGCTGCACAATCTGGATCCCGTAGAGGTCGTTTATTTTGAGAGCGAAGGTGGCGTACCGTTAATACGCAATGGTGAAATCGTAAAGCGTCCAGGGGATCCGTCTGAGTTAACAAAGCTATATACCGATGAAGCTATTGATTTCATCGAGAAGAATAAGTCCGGAAAGTTCTTTCTTTACTTGCCGCATACTATGCTCCACAACCCGCTGGGTGTGAGCGAGGAGTTCAAAGGCTCATCGAATTGGGACGAGTACGGTGATGCTATTCAGGAACTTGACCACAATGTTGGTCGCATCATGGACACGCTGCAGCGTCTTGAAATTGATGACGACACGATTGTTGTATATGCGTCCGATAATGGACGAGGTCCCGGACGTAATCCGAATCAGAAAATTAGAGGGAGGAAGCTGTCCACTTTGGAAGGTGGCATCAGGGTGCCGGCAATTGCATGGGGGCCGGGAATGGGCCTGCAAGCCGGGGAGACTTCTCACGCCGTAGTTCGTGCCATGGACTGGTTCCCAACACTTGCTACATTTGCGGGCATCAAGGTACCCGACGGGCGCATTATTGATGGTAGAGATTTGAGCACGCTGCTTCGCGGCAAGGTGAAGTTTGTACCCGGTCCTGCAGGCAGTGATTCAATAAATGCCGATGTCCCATTACGGCGGCGATGGGATCCACCGGGAGCATGGGCCAAGCTGATTAAACGGCACGAATACAACGAGGCGGTTTTCTCCTTCGGCAGCCAGGGTTCTTTAGCAGCGGTACGCTGGCGGAATTGGAAACTAATCCTCAATCCGAGTTTGTTGCTGTACGACCTTGCAACAGATCCAGGTGAAACGAAGTTGGTGCGCAACGGTGAAATCGCACGAAAACTCCGTGGTATGGCGATCTTGTTTCAGCATGAAATGCGGCTCGATGCGCGTGATGCCGGCCTTGCGTCACCTGTGCCAGATCCACAAGGCAGGACCAAGCTCGCACCAGAATTGCTTTCGCAAGTCGATTCAAAAATGGACGTGACTTATGCAAAGTATGGCGATCGTACGCTGGAAATGGATATATATAGACCCAAAGGAAAATGGGGAACGTTGCCGGCGGTCGTTTGTATACACGGCGGCGGTTGGCATAAAGGTGATCGTACGAGCCACGCTAATCTCGCCAAGGCAATCGCCTCGAGAGGATATGTGGCGGTTACGATTTCGTATCGTCTGAGTGGCGAGAATCCTTTCCCAGCGCAAATTCATGATTGCAAGGCTGCTGTGCGATACCTGCGTGCGCATGCCCGTGAGTTTGGAATTGATGCCGATTATATTGGTGCAATTGGTTTATCAGCAGGTGGCCATTTGACAGCGCTGCTTGCAACGTCTGGTGGAGTGGAAGAACTGGAAGGCAGTGGAGGCAATTCGAAGTTCAGTAGTACGATTCAATCGGCGTTGCCGTTGGGGGCGCCGTTGGCGCACCGAAAGTGCGAGCAGGCGGCCGAGGGCTGCATGCACGCCCAGCAGAAGCGCAGGCGGCAGCGCCCGCACACCATCGCATTGCAGCCGCCTGCGCTTCTGCTGGG
>JAKUOW010000252.1 GCA_022451045.1 Pirellulales bacterium
CGACCATGTGACTAATGCACAAGAGCACCCACTTGTCACCAAGTGGAAAGAAGTTGGCACACGATATATCTTCGCCTTTTGTGACCCCCGGCAATTGATGACGCATGAAATCGCCAACATATTCCCATGTTTTAAGATCCTGAGACTTTAGTAGAGGTGGGTTCTCATCACCGGAAATAGCGTAATATGTGTTGTCGATGATGAAACAATCGGGGTCCCAGTGCTTAATGCGGATCGCTTTCCCATTCTGATCGCGAACATCTACTGGATAGGGTTTGTCCCATTGAGATAGGGCATTATCGCGAGCCACCGCAATCTGATTCAGACCAGAACCAGCACCATGGTAAATTGCTGCCGGTTTTCCATCTTTTGTAATGAATCCGGTACCACTGTACATGCCGTGTCCGGTAAAAGCTGGTTGAAGCTTAGTGCTTTCCCACTTCCAGTGCAACATATCATTGCTGGTCACATGCATATAGCTGAAGGAGCGACCGTCCTGCCAAGGGTGGGAGACGATGTAATGTAGATGGTAGACCCCGTCCAAATGAAAGGCAACATTGGGATCTCCGGGAGCGCTGTCACCGCCGGGGTGCATTAGGTGGTAATTCAGAGCTAGCGTAGTGTCAGTAGATTCTTGTTTTTCCTCGCCGTTTAAACTCGAAAACGGGATGTCCTGTTTAAGTATGAATAGACTGAGAGTGATGACGATAAGCACACTGATGAGCTTGCTTGCGATACGGTTCATAAATAAATCCAAATCTGTGATTAATAATAGGTATCGCGTAAAAGGCTTTTGTTAGGTCATGAATTACATCTGGGCTAAACATCCATTTAACGGGACAGCACCATGTCTAACTCACGAAACAAGCCAATTAAATTGCGATAAAGGACGTTGTTGAGTCTATTGCGAGGAGGCTCCCAAATCTCGTAGAACCCCGAAAGGTGGTTCGTATGCAGCCTCTCCTTCTTCTCGGCTAGTAAACTTTTTGAAAAGGTAGATGCCGTCGGACTTTGCTTTTATTAGTTCAGTAGCAGCATAACGATACTGATCTGGTGTTAGATATTTCTCTCCATCTACTTTTTTTGCACATTCGATACCACCATAAACAGGCACTGCCGAGATTGCTTGTTTCCATCTTGCAAACCGTTTGACTCTCGAACGTAGTTTCCACCAAAACAATTAAGGGCTGCGCCAATATCGAATCAAATGCGTCGCCGTAACCAATCACGGATTCAACGCAAAGACGGCGATTACTGGCCGATGATCGGATGTCATTTTACCATCAAACACACGCGTAAATTTCAACTGCCATGCACTCGAAGGAGCAGCAAAGATGAAGTCTATTTCGATTACCGGCTTCGTGGCTGGAAAGGTGAACCGGTCATTGTTGGGTTTAACAGCAGACAGACTGTTTCGCGAAAGCAACTCCAACGTGCGCGAGTTCGGTTGGTCATTAAAATCGCCGATCAGCAAATAAGGCAGTGTCAATGTGTCCAGATACTTAGCCAGCGTTTCTGCTTGCATAAAACGAAACTTGTCATCTTCAACCCAGTCAAAATGCAAATTCACCACGACAACTTTACGTTGGTTTGGCAGCTGAACCTTACACGCAAGAGCCACCCGCGGTTCATTCCCAGTCGGTAATCTAATCTCATGGGACCTTAAGATCGGGTATTTAGATAAAATTCCCAGCCCATATTCGCCGCCTTGATAGTCCATAAAGGAGCCGAACGCAGAGTGCATCTGCAAGGACTTGCCAAGTGTCTGAGCCTGATCGACTCCACCGCTACGTTGCACTTTATTATCGACTTCTTGTATACCAATGAAGTCTGCGCTGAGGTTGTTTAGCAATGATGCAGTACGTTTGAGATCGAGACGACCGTCATTGCCTAAACCATGTTTAATGTTATAGGAAACCACTCGCAGCTTTGGCGTTTCTGACTCTTTGTTACACGAGAACTCGGTAACGACCGCAGCATGGTCCGATGGAAAACCCTGGGGATGTTCATCAATGATGACTGAATCTCGAGCTTCCAAACAATCACCGCGGTAATAGATAAAATCGATCCGATCTTGCTGCTGCTTAGGAAAACGAGGAGTCCAGGTGCGATCCTTTTTCCGTTCCACTTCCGGATGAGTTTCCCGCCAGGAATCTCGAAACTTCGCGTCGGTCAGGATACGACTCGTCGGCCAATCTAAGACGACACCATCGAATTGTTCTTGAAACGGTTCTATATAATCGAGGTGTGACATACTGTTGAAGTCACCAGCAATGACGATAGGAATCTCGTCATACTTAGAATCACTCAGCCGTTGTTTAATTAACGCCCACATTGTTGCAAGGTCTTTACGTGACGCCTCGCAAGCAGATTTCATAGACTCTAAATCCTTAACGTTTCGAGTACCTTCCTCCCATATTTCCTTGTTATAAGGCAGCCAAATCGAATAGAAAGCCAGTTTACGACCGCCTGGCAAACCTAGTATCGCACCAACGCACTTGAACTCTTCGAATACCGAAACATCTTCAAGCACAGGATAACGACTAAAAATTGAGACGTTCGTGCCGCGAGGATGAAAATGAAAACCGAGCTGTTCGCTAATCCACTCTCCAGAACCGTACGTTTCCTGCATAGCAATGACATCTGCCTTGCTTTGCTTGATGATTTCAACAACCCGCTGTGGACCGACCTTGTCGCCATCCTCACGACCACCATGCCAGATATTCCAAGTCATCGCCCGAAAAGAATTAGTTTCATCTGTGAAACCTGTGTTGCAACACACTAATAAAATCATGACTGGAAGCAAGTGATTCCAAGATTTCTGGATCGAGTTCATATTCAACTTTCTAAACGACCGTGCTGTCAGATGATCACCTTTTTGACCTTAACACATCTAGAATATCAATCCCAGTTAAGGTCACAGTTGATACCTTCATCGTTCTTAGAATCTGCCTATATACGCTTAGAGATTAACCCTCTTTCTATCCGGGTATAGCCATTCCAACCTAAGACTACAGAGTTTAAAACATCGCCGTACTCAATAGCCAGTCCTTCCTGATCCGGACAACGACGATTTGAACGCGATTACAACGGCAGGTACGATGAGAACGTTGAGAGTTTTACACATCATCAAGAAGTAATTTTGGTGAGTGAAGATTGTTGCAAACACAGCTCACAATCAAAGCATTGAATTTGGCTGGGGTTAGAGGATCAGAGAATTCAGGTTACGCAGAAAAAACTCCTAACACCTCCATTAAGGTTGTGCACCCACAAGACTTAAGTGAAAGCAATTTATATGAAAACGATGCGTTGTTTGATTATTAGTACACTGTGCACCTTAATGATGCAGCTTTTTGCCATCGATGATGCAACAGCAGCGGATACCCTCGAAACGATCGTCTGTGAAGGACGATACAAACACCACTTGCAAGGTGTTTGTCGTGATGAAAAAGGAGATCTGTACTGGTCTTTCACCACAACTCTCGTGAAATCAGATGCCCAAGGTCGGCTAATGATGAAAATTGAGGTTGCAAGTCACCACGGTGATTTATGCCACCTCGACGGGAAGATTTATGTTGCAGTGAATTATGGCCGTTTTAATGACCCAGCCGGAAATGCAAACAACGAAGTAATTGTCTACGATGCCGCATCACTCGAAGAATCTGGCCGTTACAAAACCCCTGAAGTAACTCATGGCGCTGGCGGTATCGCGTTTCACGCTGGCAAGTTCTTAGTGGTAGGAGGCTTACCTGAAGGCGTGCAGGAAAACTATTTGTACGAGTACGACACGGATTTTAAGTATCAGAAACGCCATGTCATCAATAGCGGTTGGACACGACTGGGCATCCAAGCAGCGACATTTGCAGACGGCGCGTGGTGGTTCGGCTGTTATGGCAACACCTTGCTCAAAGTATCCAAGGAATATGAAGTACTCGGTCGTTATCAATTTGATTGTGGCTACGGAATCGAACAGGCACGAGGTGGTGGGCTATTAACAGCTAGCGGCGATTGTTCAGATGATGCCGGCTGCAGTGGCGCCGTACGCCACCGGTTGACGCACGCATTGCTTGGTAAACAAGTTTCGCAACCCATAAGACGAATCGGATTTGGATCATGCATCAAGCAACAAAACCCCGCACCGTTGTTTTCAAATATTCTCGATTATGACCCGGAATTGTTTCTTTACATTGGTGACAACATTTACGGTGACACAGACGATATGGCTGTCTTGCGGGCAAAGTATAAGGTGCTTGGAGAGAAAGACGGTTTCCGCAAGTTACAAAAGTCCGCTATCACTTTGGCGACTTGGGATGATCATGACTATGGCGTGAATGACGGGGGAGCAGGCTATAAACAGCGGAAGGCATCGCAACAACTGTTTGCACAATTCTGGGACGACGCTCCGGACTCACCACGGAGGATGCGAGAAGGGGTGTATGATGCTCATGTATTCGGACCACCGGGACAACGTGTGCAAATCATTTTGTTGGATACCCGTTACTTTCGTTCAGACCTAAAAAAAGGTGAACGTCGTGTAGGTGGGCCTTATTATCCGAGCGACGATCCGCAGGCAACAATGCTCGGTGAGGCACAGTGGGATTGGCTTGAAAAGCAACTACAGGTACCAGCTGAAATTCGCCTTGTGGCGTCAAGCATACAGCTAGTGCCCGCAGCGGCTGGTCAGGAGACATGGGCCAATCTGCCGTTAGAACGAGCACGCTTTATGAAACTGATCACGAAAACAAAAGCTGATGGTGTATTTGTGATTTCGGGCGACCGGCATTGTACGATTTTACCAGTAGCAGTATCAATCAACGTCATGCACGCGGCACGCCTACAGAAAACCCGCATCGTTTATTAGACCGAACATTTCACGAGGAGAACTTCGCTACGATTGATATCGATTGGTCAGGAGCAGATCCCCAAATCAGCGTATCCATCGTAGATCTTAATGGCCAAAAACCGCTCTCGCATACATTTAATCTGAGTGAACTAAGTTCGAGCACCGACGAGGCTCCCAAAGACAAATGAGTTTTTTGACCTGAGCCAG
>JAKUOW010000253.1 GCA_022451045.1 Pirellulales bacterium
CAGCCGACCTCCTATGAACTCACTTCACTTGGACGCCGATCCGTTCCGGTGCATTGTGATGTTTCCTGCTTTGAAGACATCGAATCCCTATGGGATGTGCTTGATAGCGAATATGGCAAGGTCGACTTTCTTGGGAACGTCGCGGGTGAAGGTGTACTTTCCAGGCCGGAAGATCTCACCGATGAGCAGCTAACGCAAGTACTACAGAATCTGGTGATTGGCCGCTATGCCATGTCGCGAAATGCCGGACAACGGATGATTCGTGATGATGGCGGTAGTATTGTCTCTATCGGATCACTAGCAAGTATCTCGGCGTTGGGACGCGGTCATGTTGCCTACAGTATGGCAATGGGAGCGGTAGCACAAATGACTCGTGAGCTTAGTACAGAATGGGCAACGTATGGTATTCGAGTCAATGCGATTCTGCCGGCTCAAGTAACCAACCCCGGATTGATAAAACGTATGGACGAGGATCCAAACCTGCACCACCAATTCATTTCAGGTATTCCAATCGGCCGAATGGGTAGCCCGCAGGAAATTAAAGGGATTGCAGTTTGGCTGGCATCCGGCGCATCCTCGTTTACCACTGGTGCACTGATTCCATTTGATGGTGGTAACCTAGCAATGAATGGTGGAGGTACTCCTGGCTGGGTAACTCGTCAGCGATTGGAAGAATCAGCTGAGTAGCCTCGATGTTTTCTATTCCATATTTTTCTTTTTTGCCAATTCCCTTTTCTTTTCCCAATACATATAAACATATCCATACGCATAGATATGAATATATTTGCGGATGATTGGATTCTCGGGGCGGTTTGTTTTTATTAGTGGACCGTTGTGATTTGGGACTGCAGTCGGTTTTAGCTTCGCTTAACAAAAGGGAAAAGATTTTTATGAAGACTCTCATGAGATCGCTGGCATTGCTACTGTTTGTAACCTCCGCTGTGCAGGCGGATCTCACGATCTCATCCATCATTGGCGACAATATGGTCATTCAACGTGATCAACCAGTTGTATTGTGGGGATGGGATGAAGCCGGTCAGGATATATCGGTCTCGATGGGAGATGCGAAGGCGACTTCTAAGGCAGCAGATGATGGATCCTGGAGCGTGTCGTTACCAGCACTTGCAGCAGGTGGTCCTCATGAAATCACATTTAACGGATCGAGTGATGTGACGATAAAGAACGTGCTCGTCGGAGAGGTGTGGTTGTGTTCCGGGCAATCAAATATGGAGTGGACAGTAGCACAGTCATTGAATCCGCAAGAAGAGATTAAGGCAGGAACGCATCCTCGAATTCGTCATATTAAGTTTCCGCACGTTGTCTCTGATAAGCCTATCGACAATGCCAGAACGAATGGTTGGACAGAGACGACTCCACAAACGGTCGCCGGTTATACGGCGGTCGGGTATGCATATGCACGGTTTCTACAGAAGGAACTGGACGTCCCTGTGGGAATCATTGGTTGTAACTGGGGTGGCACACGGATTGAGCCCTGGACACCACCGGTTGGGTTCCAATCCGTTGAAGCACTCAAGGATATAGCCGACGACTTAGCCAATTACCCACTCAAGAACGACAAAGGCCAAGTTCAAGTTCAAACCCCCCTCGCTAATTACAACGCCATGGTACATCCGATCCTCAAGTTTCGCTTTAAGGGAGCAATTTGGTACCAGGGCGAATCAAACAACGGCGAAGGAATGCTGTATCACGAAAAGATGAAAGCACTGATCTATGGATGGCGAAAGGTTTTTAATAATCCTGATATGCCGTTTTATTTTGTTCAGCTTGCTCCGTATCGCTATAACCGGCCAGAGGCCTTACCAGGGATCTGGGAAGCCCAATTGGCGACGCTTTCTGTTGAAGGCACAGGTATGGCTGTGACAACTGATATTGGGAATGTTGGAGATATTCACCCAAAGAACAAACAGGAAGTTGGTCGACGGCTTTCACTTTGGGCGTTGACGCATACGTACAGTCGAGAAGTTGGTATCGTGTCCGGCCCACTCTATAAATCGATGAAGATTGAAGGCAACAAGGTTCGAATCTCTTTTGACTACACTGACGGGCGATTGGCAGCCAACGATGGTAAAGATCTAAGTTGGTTTACGATCAAAGGGAAAGACGGTGAGTTTGTAGAAGCGAAAGCTGTCATTGATGGCCAGACGGTGCTAGTGAGCAGTGATGAGGTAGAAGAACCTGTTGCTGTGAGACTTGGCTGGAATGAACTTGCTGAGCCTAATCTGGTGAACGCTGCGGGACTACCCGCATCCCCATTCAGGACTGACCGGTAGTATGTACGAATTGGGGAGAGGGCGAATCGCATTTTTTTCGACATTTTCCCAATTCCGCGAATCAAACCTCTATAACAATGGTTGAAACTAGTACGCAAACGCTTTTTGATTTGCTGCGTAGTAAGTACATTAGACATTAACAGCGGTTGAAACTGTAATTGAGCCGCATGGTAATCCTCTCTCTAAAAGTGAGAAGTAAAGATGAAAAGTTTTAGCAAAGCGTTCACAGCAGCACTGCTTGGTGTAGTTGCTCTGCTTGGCGTTCAAACAACCGCTGTGCAGGCAGCCGAAGAAGGTTGGTTGGTTGACTTTGAAGAAGCCAAAAAGCTATCAAAAGAAACAGGAAAGCCGATCCTAATGGAATTCACTGGTTCAGACTGGTGCCCGCCATGTAAAGCGCTTCATAAAGAAGTTCTTTCGCAGGATGTGTTTAAGACGGAAGTGCCAAAGAGCTACATTCTCCTAAAGCTAGATAACCCTCGCGATAAGTCTCACCAAACAGAAGCTGAAAAGAAGCAATACCCTGTTTTGGCGAAGAAGTATGGTGTTCGTGGCGTACCAACGGTTATGCTCGTCGACGACGAAGGTAAACCATTCCATCAACAGGTTGGATTCGGTGGTGACAAAGCTGAAAAATGGGTTGCAGACATCGTAGCGAAAAGTGAAATTCGCGCTAAACGAGACTCGGCTCTTGAAAAAGCAGCTGCAGCAAGTGGTGTTGAAAAAGCAAAACTGCTTGACGAAGCAATCAATCTGATTGATGAAAAGTTGGCAGTCGCTACTTACGGTGACGTTGTCGCTCAAATCATCGAATTGGATGAAGAAAACGAAGCTGGACTGAAGGCCAAGTACGTTGGGCTGCAGAACAACGTGAAGTTCGACGAGGAAATGCAAGGCGTCATGCAGGCTTCACGAGGCGCAGCCCCCGAAGAGACCGCTGGCAAGCTTGGTGAACTAGTCGCTAAGTACAAGCCAAGTGGTGAGCCTCTACAGATGGCCCTCTATTATCAAGGTTTCTTTACCATGCGAGCTGGTGATAAAGAGAAGGCCAAAGTGTTGATGGAAAAGGCTGTTGCAGCTGACCCGGATTCACGAATCTCACTGCAGATCAAGCAGATTATTTCGCAGCAGTTCAAGGACTAACCAGTCCCACTGCTCCGTTCTAAGAGGAATCGAATATAAGCCGGTTGTCGTGAGTAATCGCGACAGCCGGCTTTTTTTGCATGGAAAAGTGTAACGATACCGGTAGGGTAGTATCCTAAACGCACTATATTCCGAGGAGCCGTCAGGCTCGTATTATTCTGGCGTCGTCGGGCGGAGCGGAGCCAGGGGGATGAGAACTTCAGGGATTACTTGCGACACGTATAGAAAATCGCAGGTGGAATATTACGCCAGATTGTGCGGCTGATTATAACTGAGCTGAAGTGGTCACGGAGTTTCTGTCGAAACCGCTTTGCACTCTTTAACGGGAGCCCGTGCACGTAGGCAAAGGTAACAAATTCACCACCATCAGAGAGGTGTTCGATCATGGGTAAAAGCAACTCGTCCTGAAGCGCTTCATTAAATGCTGTCCACGGTAGGCCGGAAACCACGGCGTGCATTTGGTCGTGGCCTCGTTCATGAAGTAGTTGCTCAATATTCGCGACGCTGTCGTGTGCGAGGTCCAGATCCGGAAAGGTTGTGGCAAGATTTTCAGCAAATGTGTCGTTGACTTCAATTGCAAAGAAGTCCTTTTGGTCATTCTCGTTCTGCTGGATGCGGCTGAAGATTTGACGAGTGATCGCACCGGTTCCCGGACCATATTCCACGAGAACGGAAATGCGTTCCCAATCGAGTGAGTCGATCATGGCATTTGCCAGCACCGATGAACTGGCGGCCACGGCGCCAACACGTGAAGGCTGACTTAGGAATTGACGAAAAATACCCACGGTGGTTTGTGTCTGATATTTGAGATTGGCTGGAGTTTCTTGAAGGATCGTTTTGACGGATTATACCCACAACAGGCTGATTAGGTAGCCATAACCAACACACACAGCGATCCCACAGACTCCCATGAACCAACAGCCAATGACGCGTTTGGTGATACGCTCGATTGTTGTGACGAAATAAGAAGGCCACCAGCAAAGAGCGATGCCCTTAATGAGTCCCAGCCAAGCAATGGCTCTCGCAATCCCTTCGGGGGTCCAGTCCGGAACGATATTGTCCATCAATGTGAGAATGCAAAGTATCGCGGCAATCCCGCCAACGAGTTGCATGCGTTCCGGGGAAGACCATAGTGCTTTGAGCCCCTGCTTTGCCGTAACAGGAGAGAATACCAGCGGTAGACATGTTAGCGCCGTGTAAACAAACAGAATGATGATGAGAGTGAGAGGTTCCATCTTTTACTTTCCCATCAAGGGCCTTCTCATTCGCGAATCTACCCAACGATCACCGTTTGCATTATGGCGCCTTCGTGCAAACGACGCGAAATCCTATGAACTGACTCTTTAGACTTGGCGGTGCAGCGGCACGTGTACTACTGCGACAGCTTGACGCTGAGTGAATAAAGCTGCCTCCGCGCACGACTTTCTTTTCGCCGTCTGTCGGACCGAGAGGATCCTCCATTTCTGGATTGTCTTGGTAGTAACTGGCGTTGTAGTTGTCGCTACACCATTCAGCAACATTTCCATACAGGTCAAATATTCCCCATGGATTTGGTCTTAGGCTGGCAATACCAGCAGCTGTCAACTCGGTATTCTCGTCAACAGGCTCGTCGGTT
>JAKUOW010000254.1 GCA_022451045.1 Pirellulales bacterium
CGGGGGCAGATACCGCGTTTGCCTGCCTGACTGAGATTGACATTCAGCTTTTTTTCGCATATTGGACAGAGAAAACCGATACCCATAGCTGCAGGTGAATCTCGATGGTGGTGGTTAGTTTGTGTGTCAGGTAATTATACGATGCTCAGATGCCAGATGTCATGATTTGTTTGCTGGACAGATCTCTTTGCATGTACAGAGGGAGGAGTAAAACGGAGGGATTAAGGTTGCACCGGCCACGTCTCATCCAGAAATAGCCCGTTTTCGCTAATGAGCTCACCGTCTACAAAAATCTGTCCACCTTGTCGCAGATCGCACACCATGTCCCAATGCAGGCCGGATTCATTCTTTCCGCCGGACTCCGGATAGGAAGCACCCACTGCAGCATGAAATGTGCCACCTATCTTCTCGTCGAACAAAACATTTTTCGTGTACTTTGTAATGTGGTAATTCGTGCCAATTGCGATTTCGCCGAGGATTCGGCCGCCAGCGTCCTGATCGAGCATCGACATTAGAAACTCTTCACCACGAGTTGCTGACGCATCAACGACTTTACCGTCCTTGAATTCCAATCTGATTCCATCGACCTCCCGACCGCCGTGTACTGCCGGAAAACTGTAGTTCACAATACCCTGAGTAGCCGTTTCAATTGGTCCTGTGAACACCTCACCGTCGGGAAAGTTCTCACGACCATCGCAATTGATCCAGATTCTGTCCTCTACTGCGAGTGTCAAATCAGTACCTTGTGGTGTTACGAATCTTATTTCACTTTTGCCATTTAGGTAGTCAGTTAGTCGCTGTTGGCGGATACTCAGTTCCTTCCATGCCGCAACCGGATCATCCAGATGCAGCAGGCCGGCTTTAAACACAAAATCTTCATAGTCTTTCAACGACATCTCAGCATCCTGAGCATTGGACAGACATGGGAACTGTGTACCACACCACCTTAATTCATGATTGGCAGCACGCTTGAGAAACGTATCGAAGTACTTCTTTCTGCCCTGACTTCGAAGAGCCTGGCGATCAGGGTCGATTCCACTGAGGATTTTTGTGTTAGAACTGCCAAAGAGCGAAATCGAAACGTCGATGTTCTCGATTTCAAATTGGGTGATCGGGTTTTCAAATCGCACCTGTTCATCCGTGCCTTCAGATAGCAGTAATTCCGCGCATTCATCTGGTGCCATTTGGATAAACGGATTTCCACCGGCCGCAAGCACGGTTTCATATAGCTGGACAAGTAGCGGTTCGGTGATGGCTGAGCCTGTAAGCCTCACCAGGTCGCCTTCTTTAACACCGGTGCAGTAGTTCACGACAACATCTGCAAGTTTTTGATAACGTGGATCACGCATTTTCAGCTCTCACTTTTCTTATTTGATCGTATAGCAAAATGCCAACGATCGATTTGGAATCTGTAATTGTCTGGTCCATCACCATTTGCACAGCTTCACTCCAGCTAACAACCATGTTTTCGATATCCTCCCCCTCTTCCCGACAAGGAGCACCTTCGGTTAGTCCCGTAGCAACATACAGGTGCATCCATTCATCAAGAATGCCAGGTGATAGGAGAAATCGATGGATCTGCTCCATGCTTGAGGCATGAAATCCAGTCTCCTCAATCAATTCCCGATATGCGGTGTCGATAGGTGGTTCATTCGGCTCAAGCGTCCCGGCGGGAATCTCGACTAGAGCTTGATTTACGCTCACTCTGAAGTTGCGTATCAGGCAGACATTGTCATCATCCACCATCGGTAAAATCGCTACTGCACCCGGATGACGCACGACCTGGCGTTTCTTACCGTCTGGCTTATCAGGCGAAGCAGGGATTTCAACAACCTTAAACCGTGAAGTTTCCAGCAGTTGTTCTTCTTTGGACATTGAATTGGAAACACATGAAAGGAATGACAGTCAGATACATTACTGTAAGTACAGAATGGCATGGCACGATTATAATGTGGTGCTGACAAGCGTCTATCATGCAGAGGTGAAAACCAGAATTAACACCATGGCCAAAGAGCAGAGTGACCGCGAAGACATTATGCGAGAGGCGAAAGCTCTTACGCGCCGCGTGTCATTAAATGTCAGCTGTTTTCCGGAAGCCGTCATCGTCGGTTTTAGACGGAATTCGGCAATGTCTATCTTTATAGATCAGGATCCGGTGTATCAGTTTAATTCTGCGGGAGAACTTCGCCGCAGTTATCTAGACGGAAAGTTAATCAAGGCCGAACAAGGCAAACTGGCATCACTTACTCGGAAACATCTGGATGATCAGGTTGTATTGATGCGTCACGATCTGGACGAAGCTGAACACGCGGACTTCATTAGTCAGTTGCATTGTCATCTTGATCAACTTCATCAGAGCTTGTCTGATGGGAGTTTCCAAGTAAATGAGTGTGTCCCAGTGGAAGATGATGTTGTGACTGAAATCATCGCGGCCCTTAATCTGATTGGGATACCTGTCGTAATTGCCGACCAGCCAAATTGTAAATGAGCGAAAGAGAAATCCAACTTCCGATGCTTGTAACAGGTGTTGCAGGTGTTGCTGGTCTAAATGCATTTCGGCACTTTCATAACCTGTTTCCCGGGCAGGTAATTGGTGTTTGCCGTGAGGATCTATGGCCACTTCATGGTAATGGGATCATCGGTTGTGATATTACAAACGGTGATCAGCTAAAACGACTATTCGAGGAGCACCACTTCAAGTCAGTGTTGAGCTGTGAAGGTACATGTGCACTTAAGTCATGTGAGATGGATCCTCCGATGGCACAACGAGTGAACGTCGGTGGTGTGCGTAACTTACTCGATGCTATAGGCCAGACCGACGTAAGAATGATCCATCTTTCGATTGATCTGGTGTTTTCCGGAGATGGTGATGGCGGCTATGTCGAAACGGACACTCCGGATCCGGTAACCGTTTATGGAAAGACGATGGTCGAAGCAGAACAGGAGATACTTACAAGGCGAAGTGATATTTTCGTTATGCGTATTTCACTGCCAATGGGAATTAGTTACAGCGGTCATGCTGGCGCCATCGACTGGATTCAGTCTCGGTTCAAGCAGTATAAGCCGGCGACTCTGTATTTCGATGAAGTACGGACTCCACAATACACCGACTGCATGAATGAGCTCTTTGAAGTGCTGTTAACGAACAATATGTCAGGGCTTTATCACGGCGGTGGTCAGACAAAGATGAGCTTGTATGAAATTGCGCAGGTCGTAAATCGCCTTGGCGGTTATAACCCGGACAATCTTCAGGGGTGTCCGAGGATCGAAGCTGGCCCGATGCCGCCACGAGCAGCGATTGTCACCCTCGATACGACGAAGCTGTGCACAGAGTTGGGCTATCAGCCGGTTTCACCATGGCCGTTAAGTGAGCAGTGGTTGCCGAAAACGAGGCAGTGGCACTACGAGCGCGAGGGGATGGACGAAGCATTTGGTCACGAGTTTCTAGCTAGCGTCTTATACCACCGGCCGGGATAGAATCGGAGAGGGTATCAGGTGACTTAAACTCAGTCCCACCACCACGTTTCCAGCTCACGTGGTGCAAGTTCAGAATTCACACGGACAGCACTAATTGCATCGTAGTCGTCCGTTGCTTCCCATTTACTTGCCAACAAGGGTTGTAGGTCCATCTCCACTCCACCGCTGACACCAGCGATTAACATGCCGTTCTTAAGACTACGATGACCGACGACTGATTCGACTTCTTTGGGGGCGTTTGCAAGCGTAAGTTGATAACCTTGCGGATGAAGCAAGTACTGCATGTCCCACCCAACTTTTGAGGGCATCCCTTTTGATCGGATGATCATTGCTGCGAGCGATAAATCAAAAACGTTACGTAAGTCAGAGTAGATCGGATACTTGGTGGCCAGGTCGTTGTAGTTTTGGGTGAACATGTGTGCAAACACTGCTGCTGGTCCACGAGCCTGCCCTGTCTGCTTACGGTTTCCTTGTGCGTCAAGGAATTCATTCTCGCTCATCAGTTTGACGCCTGGCCCCTTGATTCTGAATGCGTCGCCAGTCGGCGTTGCTTCGACAGCTCGGTAATTTGCTGCAAACCACCATCGCAAAACTCCCATGGATTGCTGTTTGCCACCGTTTCCGGCAACCTGATCCAAGTAGCTAATCACGTTTGGTGTACCCGGTTCAATACCCATACCAATCAACTTCATGTGATAGTCAGCTTCGACAATGACGCGAGCCACGTGACTGCGTGCATCGATGCCATCAACCGAGATGACTTGTCGGCCTAGTGAGCTTCTAAGACCTTCCAGCCATTGGGCGTCTTCGCCCGGCTTTAGCGGTTTGGCTTTACTTGCAGCCAGATACTGTTGGACGCGTTGCAGGTTCGTCTTGGTAGGGTCAATGGAACAGCCAAAATGACTTGGAGTCTTGGAGTATGCATTTCGCAGTACGCTTACCAGATCATCAAGCTGTAGTGTTGGTTGACTGGTGCCGATGTTTACATTTCTGCCTTCGGCGTCCTGTTGCCAAGGTCCTGCAGGGCCCGCGATTACAACATCACCGGTCTCTGGGTATACGAGCACGTATTCGATACGGTAAATACCGGCTAGATTTAGCATGCTGGCGTCAGGGACTTTCCCTTGTGCTCTCTGCATTTGAAGTGCTCGCTCTAGGCGGTTTAGCGAGACTTTTCTAATGGCCGTGTCTTTTCGAATGTCCTGACCATCTGCGGAGAAGGTACCGACCATATGTTGTTGTCGGAATTGAGTAAGTCCCTGAGCGTTACTAAAGTCTATTTGGGTCAACAGACCATTTGCGTCTACGTGAACACCACTTCGAAATTCCTTGATAACTCCGTTGCCACCGTTATCTTCCCAGGAGTCCAGTGCGATGGTTGTTGTGATCAGATCAATAAGTGACTGGAAATCAGCCATCGCCGCGCCACCTTGTCCACCAAGTATCCCATCGCTGAGTCCCGGAAGCGAAGCAGTTGAACCGGATTGGAAGCCGGAGCCGCCGGACAGCCCGGAAAGTGAATGAAACGATGCCCGCTTGTTTCCGGATCTGGCCTG
>JAKUOW010000255.1 GCA_022451045.1 Pirellulales bacterium
CCCCTTAACTCAGGTTCCACCGCTGGAATCGATGGAGGTGGCGGGGGCGGAGGCGTGCCCAACAGTCGATCTGCGATCCAAGCACCACGGATTATTGGTGAGGTGGTAACGCCATTGGAGGTAACCTTGGCAATGGCGCCCTGTGTAATGAGACCACCGTATGGACTGTTCTTGGGCAACTTTACTTTGCGAAGATCTGATCCGTCAATTGGTGGTAAGCCGTAGTGGCTGGCGAGTTTGTCATTAACCAAGACGAAGTCGGAATCAACAAGCGAAGAGATAGGGAGATTTTCGCGGAACATGTGTAACACATAATATTGCGTCTCCCGATAGAGGGAATCAATCAAATAGTCATCAAATCGATATTCCGGGTAGATCCTTATATCTGGTGAGTCACGCCGAATGGAATCGAGGTCAAGCCAATTGTCGGCAAGTGTTTTTGTGAATGACTTAAAATCCGGAGTCGCAACTAACCTCGCTACCGCCGTCCGCAAATTGCCGGGGGTGGCACGTGGCAACTGCAGTGCGTGAGCAAGAGGATCTGAAAGGTGACGCCCAGTCAAAAAGAAACCAAGCCGCGTTTGAATGGCGTCATGTTGCTCAGATCGCGGTGAATCCAGGATTGGCGATGAGATAAAACGATTTTTAACGAGAATCGAAGCGTAGGTAACTACTAAAGCTTCCTCAAGCGTCATGCCATCCAAAAACTTGTCACGGCACCGCTGGATGTTGAACTGCACTTCATCTGTCGAGGGTTTGGTGACAGACACTTCACTTAGGAAGCGAGGTATTAGGGTTTTGATCACACCATGTGCGTCATCGGTGACTAGTCGGAACTGGTATGGTGAGTCAGGCGAGGCGATCGCTGGAATATCTGCAAAGAGACATTGGTGAGAAGCAGTTGGCCAGTTTTCCGGCGCCAATGGGCCTGTGATTTCAATCCATTGAAATGCTACCCCCGGGTGGCCACCTTTAGGCATAGGGGGGAATTTGTAATAGAGTGGTGCGTCTGGAGGATTGATTGGCCTAGGCACAGGTAAACCGAAAATCCCGTATTCAAATGTTTCGGTTGGTTTGAGATAGACGGTGGTCTCATACACATGTGGCTCGGGACGAATGTCGATCAATCCCCCTGTCGCGCGCACATCTCCCGAAACGTCTGGTCCAGATACCTTTCTTGCTCGGAAGGTCATCGGAATTGAATGGGAAGCAGTAGCGAGTTTGAAATCTGCCTGTTGCAGGACGGTTCGAGCCGAGAATCGAACTCGGTAAGTACCACCGTTGGGTGATGAGAAATTATATGGATATGCGTAATACGGCCATGATGGTGACCGAAAGATAGCCATTTCCACAGCCGGATCATGAGATGAATCGGCTCGCAACTGGTTGAGTTCCTGATAACCAAGCGGCAGCCGTTGGTTTTCTTTTACGTAAAACATTGCCTCCGGTCCACCGTAGGTCGAAGCTGCCGCAAACATCTGTGTAGCACGCATGTGGATCGTAGCAGGTTCCTTAGGCGGGTCCCCAATGTTTACCGATTGCAACAATGCCTGCTCCGTAACGGTGATATAACCTTGCAACTCCTGCACGGATACTGGAGTTTGTGAGTTCACTTGTTCGTATCGAGATGTTCGCTGCACAATGGGAAGTGCATCCTGGATATCGAGTCTGGGTAAATGAAGAACGTCACGTAAATACTGTTCGTATTCCGGTCGCGTCATGCGTCGCGGACCACTACGTCCTTCGGATTTAATTAACTTTAAATCGGCTATCTGCAGCGTCTTTTGAAGTGAGGCGAGCAGCGAATGCTTTCTACCTTCGGATAATTCACTGCCAGCCGGAGGCATTTCACCAGATCGGACGCGATCAAGAACTCGTGTCCAAACGCGGACTGTCTCTACATCAAGCATGTCTGTGGAAAGATTGTTTAGATCCAGACCGCCATTGAGATCAATCTTGTTATGGCATTCGGTACAACTACTCTCGATTACGGATCTGACCTGCGACGAGACCGTGAGTGCAGACGGATTTGCCAGAGAACTTATTCCGTGTGCAACGGTAAAGAGCAAAACAATTATCAATTGTTTTAATGGGCTATTTGACATAGCGTCTTTTTGTGTTAGGTCGCCGTTGTATGCACTTAGTCTATTTTTAGTTTCGGGACGCTGCCGTTTCCGGTTTTCTGGCCATCAAGAAGCCAGCTCAAGTTAAAGACAGCAACGCTGGAAGCGCCGGACGGCCCCCCTTCAAAATGGCAATAGATGTTGCCTTCACTGGGTGTGCCGTTAAAACCTGCTGTCACGGATGAATATGCAAAGCGGCCCTCGAATATCTGCCGTTTAACAGGCCAGCATTTTCCCCCATCAAAGCTCACCCAAGCGGTTCCATGGTCCCGACCATTTGGACTGTCACAGTTGGTGTACACAAGAATATCTTGTCCTACGACCGGCAATCGAACTAGCCCACCCATGCAGCCGTAATTTGTGTTTTGGGGTCCGTCAGGCAGGACTTTCACAAAGGTAAGATCCTCCCATGTCTCGCCACCATCCTTGCTCATGGCGCTCCATCGTCGAAGCGGACTTTCGCCGTCAGGAGCCCAATGACGCCGGGTATTGTAATAGATGGTGCCATCGGATAACTCAGCGATGGTAGCTTCACCAGTACCGTTCGCAGGGAATGGTGCGCTGGTGTGCCACGATTTGCCGCCATCATCCGAATAGACTGCATTGGTGAAATGATCTGGCCATCGGGCTCGCTCATTCTTGCCGGCATACCATCGGGAAGGTCTCAGGAGACGCCCTTTATGCCCGCCATGACGAAGTGTGATGCCGTGTTCATTCATATGCATCGAAGGCATTCGACCTTCTGCATCGGGTTTAATTGTCACATTGTCTTCCACCCACGTTTTCCCATCATCCTTGCTGCGATAAACCGTTAAAGGTGCCGGTGGATGACGGTCTTCAACAAAAGCGAGTAAATGGCCGGTCGTTTCATCCACCGTGGTACCACCGCCTTGAAATCCGGGTTTAGCTATCGTAATTATTTCTCCCCACGTCTTACCACCATCTTCGCTCCTGCGCGCAACGACAGAGCCCGTGCCAAAGGTGGCGACAACAGTACCTTTGGTAGAAACGACGATATTTGGCATGCGTTCTCGCTCAAACGCCTGTGTTATCTCAAGGGACGGTTCAGAAAGAAACGGGCCAAGAGGTCCTTCAGCAGAAGATGGCTGGGCATGAGCCGGTTGCAGGTTGGTCAATATTAAGAGTAGTAAAACGATGCGCCATACGTTCATTGCATATCCTTGAGTGTGCATGGAAAACAGTGTGCCTAAACACGAATTTACCCGAAACGACACGTTTCGTCAGCGTTTAGACGCCTGGTTGGCGTCGATTCTCAAGCCATCGGCTAACTGCGAGCCTAGCGTCCATCGTTACGGTAAAAACTGTAGGAACCAAGACTAGCGTGAGAATCGTGGAAATCACGAGCCCACCGAGAACGACACTGCCGAGGCCTCGGTATAGTTCACTACCCGCTCCCGGAAATAGCACGAGCGGGAGGAGTCCCAAGACAGTAGTTAAGGTTGTGATGCAAATCGGGCGAACACGAGATCTTACCGCGGCTGGTATGGCATCCCGATGTGGCATGCCTTCCAGGCGAATGTGATTAAGAGACTGGTGCACAATTAGGATTGCATTATTTACGACCGTACCAATTAAGATGACAAACCCGAGCATGGTTAATACGTCTAAAGGTTGCAGTACAAAGAGATTCAATATGGCTAGACCGATCAGTCCTCCTACTGCCCCGAGCGGAACAGTCATGATGATCACAAGCGGATATAGCCAGGATTCGAACAACGCTGCCATTAATAGATAGGTGATTAGCAACGCGAGCAGGAAATTAGATCGCAATGCACGCCATGTTTGACGCAATTTGTCGGCGGCACCAGATAGGTGAATCTTGTAGCCTTCACCAAGTGTGCCATCAGTTTGCAACGGTTGAATAACTTTGTTTTCAATTCGTTCCATGGCTACTTCCATTGCAATTTCCGGTGGGGGACGCACCTGAACTGTAATCGCTCGCAGTCGCTCCCTTCTGTTAATGCGTTCCGGCCCACTACTGTAATTAATATCTGCCAGAGCGGAAAAGGGAACCAGTTGACCATCACGTGTGGCGACAGGCAGCGATTCGAGATCTTGCGTTTTTAAGCCGACCGAGCGGTCGCCTTTGATGGTAATGTCAAGCTTGTCACCACCAATGTAGAAGTCACCGGCGTATCCTCCGTCAACAAATACATCAGCAGTGTACCCAAGGTCGAGCGAGTTCATTCCGAGTTGCGACGCCTCAATTGTTTTAGGCAGTACATGGATTTCTGGACTAGAGAGATCAAGACTCGGAGATGGCATTGCTTGTGCGCCTGGCAGCAACTCTCCGCCTCCATCACCAGCGGTATTTAGAATTGACATGACCCGCCTGCCGATCATTACAAGATCTTCTAATTCACCACCGGTAATCTCAATATCAATCGATCTTCCAGCGCTAATTCCTCGTTCAAAGAGGCTCGACTGCGACGCCATTGCGTTGGTCCCTGGGAAACGCGTTCCAACCCTTTTCATTATGGGAATGAACTCGCTGACCCGCATCGGATCGATCGATTGGCAGCCTACAAAAACCCCTCGTGTGTCGGCAAAGAAAAAGTAATAGCTAATGATGGGCGCGTCCAACTGGTTTGCTTCTGGACTATTCGGATCAGTGTTCCAATAGGGCTTAAGATCGTCAGATATGATGTCGCCCATTTTTGTCAATTCCGCCATGTTGTACCCAGGCGGTGGGGAGATTCTCATGAACACGAAATTTCGGTTGCCTGATGGTAACTATTCGACTTTGGGCCAAAGTACGTAGGACAGTCCAGCAACGGCGATAAGCATAATAAAAATAAACGTGATCGCGACGGAGGGCTTTTTTTGAATTGATCGATTGACAGAGACGATTGAGGATACGACTCGTTCGCCAATCCTGGCCAGAAAGTC
>JAKUOW010000256.1 GCA_022451045.1 Pirellulales bacterium
GAATTCCTGGTATTACGACTCGGCCAGTGATAAATCAAAGGCGCCCACAGCACACTATCGCCATAAGCTCTGGAAGGCATTCGCTGCCGGCGCTACAGGCAATGCGTTTTGGACTTACATGGATGGATCCGATCCATGGGACGACTATGCTGGCAGCCCAAGTTATGGAGTTGTATACGACACTCCGCAAGGAAAGATCGCGACAGGCAAGCGATGGGAAGCATACAGAGCGGGCATCGAAGATTATGAATTATGCCACATGCTAAAGCAGGCAATTCAGAGAGCCAAAGATTCCGGAAAGGGTGACTCCAATACCGTTATTGATGCCGAAGAAAAGCTGCAGCACTATCTAGAAAACCTGGACATGCTTAGAAATGACCACTCATGGTCTGAACGGGCTCACGTGGAACTCATTAACCACCTTGAGCTGCTGTCAAAGTAACACGCCCCCCAGACTTGCTTTACCCAAACAACTCCATGATTGGCTTGCCCGTTGTGATCGGTCTGGACAAACCGGAATTATTCTGTGGCTCGTTCAGTGGTATATCCAACGCATGGTAGATA
This sequence comes from Pirellulales bacterium, assembly GCA_022451045.1. Lineage (GTDB taxonomy): Bacteria > Planctomycetota > Planctomycetia > Pirellulales > Pirellulaceae > UBA11883. The sequence continues at coordinate 565 of JAKUOW010000256.1, forward strand.
GAGGCTGAAAACTCTTCTGGCCGCACTGGATTATTGGAAACATACGAACCGGTACGATCCGTTTTCCCATAAACTTGGCCGCCCGCAATTCCGGCGCCGGCAACAATGGACGAGAAGCATTTAGGCCAATGCTGACGACCTGGTGGATTCTGGTAAAGAATCTTTGGCGTCCTTCCAAATTCACCGGTAACTACCACGAGCGTATTTTCAAGCATTCCGCGTTCTTTAAGATCACCGAGCAAGGCTGCGACCGCCTGATCCATCCGTGGCAAACAGAAGTTCATTCCATACGATCCGTCGCCGAAGGCATTGCCCATACCCATATTTCCGCCGTGCATATCCCAACTACTGCTAGGCGGTCCCTTGGTGTCATGAGGTGCCTGCCCCGTCCAGCCGTTTACAGTGACAAATCGCACTCCCGCTTCGACCATACGACGAGCAAGCAATAGGTTTTGACCAAGTGGATGACGACCGTATCGATCTCGGACGCTATCCGGCTCCTGACTCATTATGAACGCATCGCGACCTTCTGGCCGGGTCATCGCGTCATATCCTTTTTCACGCAAGTCCGCCCAGTCTTCACCAACCGGTTCGCGATTAAGAATGTCACTTTCGAGACTGCCAAGCAGAGTTCGTCGTGTTGCCAGCCGCTTCTCATCACCAAGATCATAGATTTGAGGGGGCGTGAAGTCTTCCATGGCCGGATGATTCTGAGCTGACCCAACGAAGACCGGTGCATATGCTGAGCCTAGATAACCACCGATGCCGATATTTGGCGCACAGAATACTGCTGGCCCAACGCACTTAATTAACCATGCGTTAGAAACAATATTTCGCGTACTCGGAGCATGCTTGGCAACAAACGACCCGAGGTACGGCTGATCATCAGGCACGCCTTGTTGCACACGTTTAACTGACTGGCCGGACAACAGATTATGCATCGCATCAAAGTGGTTATTAATCGCACCTGGATGCTGCATTGAATTAATCAGGGTAAAGTCGTTGGCATACTTTGACAGTTCAGTATGCATCTCGTTGATGCGCATGCCGGGAACGGTCGTGGCGATCGGTTTATAGGGTCCCCGAATCGTGTCCGGTGCTTCTGGTTTCATATCCCAAGTATCAACGTGACTTGGACCGCCGCATAAGAGCACAAAAATGCAGGACTTTTCAGCGGCAACTGCAGTACCACTGGCGTCCCGTTCATCTGTGCCCATCACCATGCCAGGCATACCAAGAGACATCGCTCCCATGCCGGCAGCGATAAGTGCTTCACGTCGATTAAGCGATAATTGATTCATGACCGTACCTTATATATGTATCCGGTAGTCTGTATGTCACCATAGTCCCAAAGGTTCAACGATTAGAATCTCAACACGCGAAGAAAATGGAAAACAGACCCCACCAATCCCGAGACTCGGTCAATTCTATGCCTATCTTCTGCCTGTTTATTCCGGATCTAGCAAATACTCTTTGATCTTGTCGCCGCCTGATTTGATCAATAATGCCTTTCCGCTCAACCAATCACGATCTATGCGACTGAGCTTGTTCAACGGAACTTCAATTTCTCTCTTATCATCCGCGGTCATGAGAGTAACTGAAAACACCGTCATCTTGATGGCAAACGCATCAATCTTAAATTCCCCTGTCGAATCGACGAATGTCCGCTGTAATTTTTGAGCAGCATCGCGATATCGATTCTTCTTTAGAGTAGCTTGCTTTTTAGCCTCGGCCAGTCGCCGTAACTCAGCTGCTTTGGCAGCTGCGATTTTACGCCGTGCATATTCTTCCTGCACGATACTCTTGAGCTCTGATTCAGGGACAACTCCATTTAAAGGAAAAATCTCAAAGTAATAACTGGTCGTACCAATGACCGTGGTATACGCGGTAGGATTGCCAATCAAGTAAACATTGTCCGTTGGAACATCAAAAATTGGCCGATCCCCAAACTTAGCTCTAAACTCGGCGGCATTTAGATTCGGATGAATCGCCTTGAACTTTGTGGTCCCGAGTTTCATCAAGATACCATCATCTAGCACTTGAATGATCGTCGTTAGACCTCGCAGCCTTGCGATTTGGCCAGCCTTAATTGAAGTGACGCTTGCTGTAGGAAATGCAAATTCGATATCACCATTTTCTATATGGGGCAAAGCTTCGTCAGGAAGTTGTTTTACAGCAAATTCTATTTGTGTAATGATCTGACCTAGTAAACTGCTCTTATCAGGTGCTCGGGAGGTTGGTTTTTGAGGCTTCGATGGTGTCAAATTTTCAAACTTAGCTAGCTTCGCTGTCTTGGCCTTCTCAATAGCCTCACCGATATTTACGCAAGAAAGCGCAAAATTCATGAGCTGAAAACCTTTGGGTTCATAGGACCATGTATTCATTCCAATTACAGTGCCGGAATAATCTACTAATGGCCCACCGCTGTTACCGGGTGAAATAGCGGCATCTGTTTGAACCCAAACTCCTTCATATACTGCTAATGCTGGGTCAATTGCCGCTAGTGCCTTAGTATCTTTTAATGCACTCACAATCCCTTTGGAGACACTGAATCCGCCATTACCTGGATTACCATAGGCCGCGACCTCTAAACCTTGGTCGGGATATGCTTTAGCCAATTTCAACGGGATCATTTTTTTGGCATCAACGGAAACAGATAGTACAGCGATATCCCGATCCTCGTCATCGTGCAACATCCCATCAACAACAACCCGTGAGCCGTCCTGAAAAATGAGTACAACTTTAGATGCACTATCAATCACGTGGTGATTGGTTACGACCATTTTGTCGCTTACTACAAACCCCGTGCCATAACTCTTTCCATTCGGAATATCGGATTCAATTTGGACAACGGAATTCTTGACCTTCTTAGTGAGGTCCACAAGTGGCAGTTGAGCATACGCAGAACTACTGGCCAATACAGTAAGCGACGTTAACAGAGGCACTATTAACCGAGGGAATCTAGTTTTCTGCATTCCGATTTCACCTGAAAACAACTAATTAGTGATGTAGAACGTTCATAGGATTTTCTACCATTCTAAACTGAATTGCCAACCGTTATTCTCCAAAACGGTCAATTTGTTTGGCGATCTCAAATATCGTTGCATTTTGTTGGCAGAAATCATTTGGGGCTAATGACCAGAGATTGTAACGGGGGCAGCCTACCTTGGGATCATCTTTATGGGCACGGAAGGCACCAAAATTGCAACATGTGTAGTGGTGTCGCATTTATGCTGCTCTTCAAACTCAATAAAACACAAAACACAAAACACAAAACATAATACATAATACATGAATGCGTGTACTACTGCACCCGCGTTTTGAACGTGCTCTAATAGGTTTGCTCAAATCACTTGGATATATGCCATTCTGAGAATTTTATGACCATTTTCCGAATTCCAATTCTGTTTCTCATTCTTTCATCAGCAGTGCACGGACAAACAGCAGATGTGCTGTTGACAAATGCCATCATCTACGATGGAGTCTCGATTAAACCTTCAATGGGCGACGTGGCCATAAAGGACGGAAAGATCCTTACTGTCGGTAAAGCGCTGGCATACACTGCCAATCTTAAGATCGATTGCACAGACAAAGTAATCTGCCCAGGGTTTATTGACTTACATAATCACAGTGACAGACAGATTGTTAGCGGCGCCACGCGTGCAAATGTAAATTACCTACTACAAGGTTGCACAACAGTCGTCACTGGTAATTGTGGCTCAGGACCCGTTGATGTCGCCAAGTACTACAAGCAAATCGATAGTGCTGGCGCTGGAACAAACATCGCTCACTTGTTACCACAGGGCGGTTTACGACTAGAAGTTATGGGCAGCGAGCGCCGCAAGCCAACTGCCGCTGAACTTACGAAAATGCTCGAGCTTGCTCACAAGGCCATGCATGACGGAGCATGGGGAATGTCAACTGGCCTTATCTACGTACCAAGCTCGTATGCGGACACTACAGAACTGGTGAAAATTGCCGAAGTCGTTAGTAAGCATCACGGAATCTATGCGAGTCACATTCGCGGTGAAGGAAGTGGGCTTCTTGATTCCGTTCAGGAAGCCATGGATATCGGAAAACAAGCAAACCTCCCAGTTCACATTTCCCACTTTAAATCAAGTGGCCAAAGTAATTGGGGGCTCGTGCGTGTCGCCGTAAAGGTCATTGAAGAAGCACGTAAGAATGGTCAAATCGTGACTGCCGACCAATATCCTTATCGAGCTTCAAGCACATCTTTAAGTGCAACCCTAATCCCGACCTGGGCACGGGCAGGAGGACGAGCTGAAATGCTAAAACGGCTGGATTCAGATGAATACGGCGACAAGTTACGCCAAATCATCCGCGAAGGACTAGAAAGACGAGATGGCGGCGAGACGATTAAAATCGCTCGCTGTTTCAAGCAAGAATGGGTCGGTAGAAGTGTAGCTGGAATCGCAAAATTGACC
>JAKUOW010000257.1 GCA_022451045.1 Pirellulales bacterium
ATGCCATAAATCATCCATCGGTTCAGGCCACTCTCGATGTTGTTGCAGCAACCTCCGATGGAAGAGAAGGTAGTAGGTTCCCTGATAGCCTGGATAACGACGGATTTCCAGATTTGCGAAACGGTCCGATAAACACATCCAATATTGTTGATTTGTTTGGTGAAGTATATGTACTTACTGCCGGACCTAACAACTTTGATCGGCCATCCACCATTGCAGCCGAACTTAATGATTCGATTTTCTTGGCTACACAGACTGGTATTGCCGGCTTTAACTCGCCCCGTTTCGTCAGCACCGGATTTATTGGTGATAATTCCGACTATCCTAGTGCTCCAGGACATGATGTTGATTTATTCGAATTTCAACTCGGGCCAGGCGAGGAGATCAATATTTTGGTGGAAGCAAGTTCGCTAGGAACAGGCCTAGCTCCAGTAGCCAAAATATTTGATTCCAGCGGAACCGAACTCCAAGCAGATATTAGCCCAGATCCGAGCATTGTATTTACAAATCCAAACAGTTTTAATTCCACGTTCTATTTAGGTGTCAGCGGTCAGGCAAATGGCGCGGCAACGCCTTATGATCCGACTGTATATGATCCGGCTACAACGGTGGGCAGTCTAACGGAAGGCAGTACTGGCTCGTATCGGGTCTCAATGCATTTTGGCCAAAGTCCGCCTGCTCAATTTACGATTTACGATAATCAAAACAATTCTGATAAAGAGAAGATGTTCGGTGACCAAAATCACTTCCGTGATCAAGGTCAGCTTATTATTGATTCAAACCGTATTGCTCATTCACGTGGTTTTGGGATTGAAATCCTTCCTGGAAATCGTGATGCCGGCGATGGTAATCAACCACACCCAGGTTCCGTCCGACACCTAGATGAAATCAATAGTGAACGGCTTGTGCCTGGCGTCGTTGTCACGAACAACTTGTTAACATACGGTGGCAGTGGTGGTATACACTTTAGCGGTGACACAACACAGCCTGGCGAACCACTAAGCGCAGTTCCATTTGGGCGTATCGTAAACAATACGGTTTACGGTAGTGATAGTGCAGATACTGGTATTCTGGTGGATAACTTTGCCAGTCCGACTTTGTTAAATAATATCGTTGCGAACGCAAGTCAAGGAATTATTGTCGACGCCAGCTCATTGTTCAGTGGCACCATTGTTGGTGGTTCGCTGTATCAGAATAATGGTGCGAACACGAACTACAATGGTGAAATGTTCCAGGTGGTTGCGGCGCCGAATGACCCGCTATTTGTCGACCCATCACTTGGTATTGAAAATTTCTACCTCGCACCAAGCACCAATGAACGGCCAAATCTTGCGATTGATAGTTCTATTGCATCATTGGAAGATCGTTTTACTTTTGAGCTGCTTAAGGATCCGCTCGGCATCCCATCATCCCCGATCATTGCGCCGTCTCGCGATGTGACCGGTCAATTGCGTGTGGATGATCCGGATGTGGAACCGCCTAATGGTATTGGACAAAATGTTTATATCGATCGTGGTGCCTTGGATCGATCAGACTTTTCCGGCCCAAGCGCATCGTTAATTCAACCGATGGATAATGATTCTGAAAACATTGATTTAAACAATGGAATCAGCATTGTGCATCTAGGTCCAAACGAAGTTGTAGGAAGTTTTCAGATTCGTCTGTTTGATGGACTTGAACCAACTGATCCGAATGAAGGAGTTGGTATTGCTGATAATTCTGTAACTACGGAATCGGTCATCGTACGTCGTAATGGTGAATTGTTACAGGATAATGTTGATTACTCATTCTCATATAACAGTACAAGTGACACGATCAGACTGACACCGCTCTCAGGAATCTGGATACCAGATCGTATTTATACCGTTGAATTAGTAAATCGGGATCATTGGCGCCTGGAAGCCGATAGCGGCTTCGATATTGCTGACGGTTCGATGTTTAGTATTACAGATGAAACTGGCAAAACGGTTGATTTTGAATTCGACCGGGGTTACACCGTTGTCGTCCCAAAGACATATGAGATTACAGTCCCACCTGAAGGAGGCGGTCTTGGTGGAATCACTGATGGGGAATTTTTCACGGTGCGTCGTGGCAATGATCAGCCCGTGGCCTTTGAATTTGATAGTGATAACAGTTATGTCCAAAGCCGGACCCCTATAAATTTCCAGGTGAACGCTGAGGCTGAGAGTATCGCAGAGAGTATTAAACTGGCGCTTGAAGCCGTTAATTTGGATTTTCAACCTAAACTTTTAGGTGATGGTCGAATACACGTTGGTAGTAATAGCAGTCACATCATTGACGTTAACAACTCAAATCTGACGCTTGATGGAGTTGCTGGTGGTGTAGAGGATGCTGGTACATTCAGTATTGACGACAGCCTGACTTTGAAGACCTTTGAGTTTGAAGACACCGGCGATAATGACCCCAATAACAATGGTGTTGAGATTGGAAATATACCTGTTAATTTTGATGCGAGCGACACTTACGACGATATAGCTAACACGTTAGTGAATGAAATTAGTAACGCAGGGCTTGGTCTGGAACCACGGAATCTTGGAGATGGGTTTGTTTATCTAGGTGGTACTTCGGCTCATCAATTATTTACGACCAATAGTAATCTGTCGCAATTTGGTACTCCGAACGTGCGAGGAGAATTCGGCCTAAAGATTCCAACTCGTGATGGTCAGATCTTTAATGTTCAGGATGCGGAAACGTTTGTTATTCAGAAGGGTGGTGGAATACCTGTAACATTTGAACTGAATAATTTGTCACAAGATTCTGCCTACAGCTTGCAGAACACGAATATCGATTTCACAGATACTACGAGTGTGGAACAACTCGCCAGTTCCATTGTTATTGCCCTTCAGGGTTCCGGGTTGGACTTGGATCCCAAGATTGTCTCTGGCACTTCAGTTATTGATTTTGGTAGTGACGGTACCCATACACTAAATGTAGCCAATACTAATCTTCAACAGGTCGGTGCACCTGGAGTTGATAATGCGGTAGCTGTGAACATTCTTCCCTGGGAAGAATTTGATGGAACGCAGACGGCTGTTGCCATAAGAAATGCCATTGAATCTGATGATCTTCTAACTGGAGTAACTGTTGATCCGGCCGGCGGTAGTTCATTGATCGTGAATGGTGCGTTAGCGGTAATAGATCATAATAATGAGTTCCTGGTAGACCAGTTTGGTGAACAAACTCCGTATCGTCGTTTTGCTATTGAAGATTTAGCGACAAATCCTTTAAAGCCAAATCAACTATCCGGTCAAACACTGTTTACCATCCAATTAGATAGAGCTGATTACGATCTTGGTGATGCACCGGATGGTATTGGAGCTGCACCGCAGAATGACTATCCAACCCTTACCGGTCATGATGCTGCCATGCACATGGTAACACCAGCCGGGCTATTCCTAGGTGAGAGAAGAGATTTAGATCGAGAGGGACAATCACTATTAGTTCAAATGCCAACAGGTGCAGATTTGAACGACGGAGAGAACTTTGCAGTTACAGCAGGTGCTCGTACGGAGGTATTTGAATTTGATAGTAATGGTACGACGGAACCTGGTTCAGTTGCTATTACATTCACCAATAGTGATACAGCTGAACAAGTAGCGGATTCAGTTGTTGCAGTTGTAGTAGCCGAAGGATTGGCTGCAAATCCAAGGCACGTTGGAAATGGAGCTGTGCTGTTCGAAACGAATCAGACGTTGGATTTATCTGCTGCTGACAGCTTATCCACAGTGTTGTCATTTGGTGATGACCGTGATGGCGATAATTACGACATCGACACATCTGGTGTGACTGATGTAACCACATCAACGGTTTCAACTCCAAATGAAATCACAGTAGCTGCGAATCAGAATATTCAAGATGGGGAAAGTTTCACGATCACGAATGGTGCGGATGTTTATACATTTGAATTTGATAATGATCTATTGGCAGTTGGTGTAGCTAGCGGCAATATTACCGTTCCGTTTACACCTGGTGCAAGTGAAGACGTGGTTGCACAGAATATTGCTGATGCGATCGTCCAGGCCGATTTGCCGTTGAATCTTAATCCCATCGTTAAATCTGGTGGTGTCGTTGAGTTAACCGGTGATGACGAGGATGGTGTTACAGGAGTTGGAGGCGCCGCGATTATGGCGTTGAATGCTTTTGTATTGACTGAAATCGAAGTATCCGCTTCTAGTGATGGTTTACTTGATGCATGGGTTGACTTTAACCGTGACGGCGACTGGGATGACCTTGGTGAACAAATCTTTACGAGCCAACAGGTTTCCGCAGGAGTTAACTCGCTGTCATTTAGTACACCACTTGAGCCGGATTCAAAAGCAGGGGAAACTTTTGCTCGATTCCGAATCAGTAGTGAAGGTGGTCTGGCACCTACCGGACTTGCCAAAGATGGGGAAGTAGAAGACTACGTACTTACCATCGTTCCCGGGCATCCACCTGAAGCCAAGACTGATCCGGCTGTTGGTGCAGATGGTTTTGACACTGATGAAGACACCCCGCTTCCAACAGGTGGAAATAACCCGAGCTTGCTAACCAATGATCTGGATGCGGATGGTAATGATTTCCGCGTCAGTGTTTTTGACGCGTTTAGTGCTCTTGGTGCCGAAATCACGGTAAACACAGGATGGAAGATTGCTGATGGTGCAACTGCAGGTAGCTTCACATATGATCCGGCATTTGATGATCCGAATGTCGGGATTGATAAGCTGATTCAGGTATTGGCTGAAGGGGATATCGTTACGGATACCTTTAGTTATTCACTTATCGAGGAAACAGTGGCTCCACCTGGAGATCCAGGATCGGCACACGGATTTGAATCTCAAACGCGTGCGATTGTTGCTATCACGCTTACCGGTGTAAATGATCAGCCAACATCTGAAGATATTGCACTTGCAGTAAACGAAGACGGTAATACGATTACCGCTTCATTCGTTGGTGATGATGTTGACCGGGACG
>JAKUOW010000258.1 GCA_022451045.1 Pirellulales bacterium
TTCAAAACTACCATTCGCCTCTTCAACGGATTCCAATTCCTGAACGGTTTCCATTACACTACTCGTTAACGTGTAAGAGACGACAATCGGCAGTAGAATTACAGCCAACAAACATCCGAATGAAACCTGATAAAGCTTCTTTGCATTTGAGCGAGCTGGCGCGGTAATCAACATACCGTTTCCGATAACGAATAACGGCACGCCAATAATGGCACAACCAATGGGCGCTAATATAACTACACCTAGATCTTGAGGAGTAGCATCTGCAATCAGCAAAAACAAGGGTATTAAACATGCCAAAATAAAAAGAAGAAACGAGTAAAACAATAAATTGAAGCCCGTCTTACAAGTTTTAAGCGCTGAAAGCTCGATTGGGTCAAACCCTTCAATCAACGGAGGCATTACGGCCGCTACCGGTGCCTCAGGCGCTGAAAAGGGGTTTGCCTCAATCGCACCATCCGTCTCGTTCGCAGAAACTTGTTCCTCTGGGCTTTGGTCGTGCGCCGCATCATTCATTATTTATTCCTTCTCTGAGCTTATACCTTCGCTTCCAACTTTTACTTAACACTCGCTATTAACGATTGTTTTATATAAAAATAATTAAAACAACGAAGAAGCGCATAACGCAAACATATTTGAGAGTTACGGCAATTCAACTTCGCTACCACGACCAATATGATCCAGACGGTTACGCACTTGTGAAATCAACAACGACGATTCCATACCCAGGCCAATAATTTGAAAACCTTCGCCGACTCGACGATCTAAATCCGCGTTGTCCTTTGTAATCACACCGGCATAACGACCATCGGCACGTAAACGGCTGACGATTTCCCGGATCTCATCTGCAACCTGAGGCACATCCCATTGCCCCGCCTCGCCCGCCGAAGCACAGTGGTCAGCAGGACCGAAGTAGAACATATCCACATTGTGCTCAGCAGCAACCTCAAGAATGCCATTGAGATTCTTTATCACATCTACCGATTCAAAAAGTGGCATTATTACGGTATGCTCATTTGCAATCTGCACATGATCTGCGGTCCGCGTTCCCCAACCTGTAGCGCGATCACCACCGAGGCCGCGTTTACCATACGGAGCATATCTCCCGTACTCTACTGCCTCGAGTAATTTCTCTGCCGAATCACAACCCGGTACGACTATACCATCGGCACCAATATCCAACGCACGTTTTACGTTCTCTTCACTTAGCTCCGGAATTCTGACCAAAGCCATCGTTGAACTGCGACTAACGCATCGCAGGTGGTTTGCCACATCACCCCAATCCAGATAGCCGTGTTCCTTATCAATAATTACCCAATCCAATCCGATCGACACAGCAATTTCGGTAACAGCGGGAGCGTCAAACGTCACCCACATTCCGACAACCGGCTCACCGGCTTTGAGTTTAGCGCGTACACCTGTAATGGCCGCTGGGTTCATACTAATATTCCTTTACAATAGCAATTCGAGATCCGCGCCGCACTACGCAAGAACCGGCTCAATGGGTTTTCCAACAATGAGAGAGTGCGGCCTACCGCTGTTATCAAGAATGCGTGTATCAGTTGCGACCCCAATTAAGTGGTACAGCGTTGCAGCCATATCTGCTGGATCGATGGGAGTTGACTGTGGATAGGCCGCATTTTTATCTGACGCACCATGCACAGCACCGCGTTTGATACCTGCCCCAAACAAAGCAAGTGAATATACAAACGGCCAGTGGTCACGTCCCGCATTCTTATTCACTTTAGGCGTGCGCCCGAATTCAGCGTTCACGATCACAAGCGTATCATCAGCCATACCGCGTTGATCAAGATCCTTAATCAATGCAGAAAATGCCTGATCAAGATCCGGCGCAAGCTTCTCTTTGGTTTTCGAAAAATGACGGCTGTGAGTATCCCACGAATCACCAGGCTTGTAGCAGTAACTGATATTTACAACAGGCACGCCCGCTTCCGCCAAACGCCGTGCCAGCAAACATCGCTGCCCAAATTCCGTACTGCCGTACATCTCACGTGTTTCAACTGACTCAGCACTAATATCAAACGCGCGGCGAGTTATAGAGCTACCCAGCAAATCTGCAGCACGACCGTAAAAATCGTCCAATTGTTGGCTCGCGGTCTCACGCTGTACCCGGTCACTCAGTTTGTTGAATTCTTCTCGCAGGTTATTGCGACCGCTCAACCGAATGTCATTAAGGCCTGACCGCCCTTGCACAGCTTGAATTTCGACGTCTTCCCCAACGAGTGGTTGATCAACCGCAAAGCTGGAATGTTTTGCACCTAAAAATCCTGGAGTCTGGCCATGCACAGTCGTGCCGTTATTGCGGCTCATCAGAGGGCCAATTCGCACCCAATTCGGTAGTCGATTCTTACCATCATAGAGATGATCCACGACTGCTCCGACCGGTGGAAAATCAGTATCCGACGGTGGAAAGTCGCCCATAGATCGAAAACTCGCAGGATGTTTGTGCCCAGTCTGAGCTGGCAGGCATGCCTGCACATGATTTGTATTTTCGTGTGACATGCTTCTGACTACCGCAAATTGGTCAGCTAGAGTTGCACACTTAGGCAGTAACTCGGAAAACTGTATGCCGGGTATTGCTGTGGAGATCGCGCCAAATTCACCCCGAGTTTCAATAGGCCCGTCCGGTTTTGGGTCAAAAGTCTCTTGCTGGGGATGCCCACCGTGCAAAAAGAGGATGATTACTTGCTTTGCTTTACCAAATCCCTGAGGGTCTGCGGCAGTAGCCTTGCGAGCTGCCAATAGCTGTGGCAACGTTAATCCTAAGGTTGATGCGCCACCGATTTGCAGCACGCTGCGTCGCGTCAAATTGTGGTTTTGGATACTCATCTACTTAACATACCTGTCGCTGTGGACACTCTCTCTCCGCACCTTAATTTTCGCAACATCGTCTTTTCACTTCAATAACAAAAGACTGCTTATCGACTCGGAAGCTCAAACGAAAATATGAGCTTTTTGGTATCTTCTGCCACTTCGTTAACATCGACCTCAAAAGGCCGGCTCGGACTGTTTCCTGCTAGATCTTCAATCAGCGGGTTTATCCGCACTTCCATCGCACTTTCAGACCATTGGTCAACGTCTCGTTGGAATCGAATACCACGTTCCCCTGCCAAAATTTCAATACGACCCACTACTTCACTTCCATCTTGCTTTACCGTTAAACCTCTCTTTAACAGTGCATAGTCCAAGGGTTCATTTGCCCTCATGATTAATGGGTCACTGCTATTTGAATGTGGTAACTCGAAATGCCAATCTTCAGGGTCAGGCTGGGTATAGTCTTTAGCAACAGCACGAAACCGTTTCTTATACGTTTCCCCTAAAGCCCCCCCGTCAACGGACGACCAATTACTGTCAACTCGTAATTCGTATTCGAGACCCTCTTCAAGAATAGCACCCAACTCTACATTGAGATTCACCCCTGACTTCTGCCTTCCAGGATGAAACCACAGAGTCAACTGTCTACCATCTTCGGACCAAAGCTCTGTGTGCCGAAATGGCCTGCCGACATTTTCCTCCTTGTCGATACACCACAAGCTAAAGAACTGAAATATGTCGCCTTGTCGCATTGGTTGATCAAAGAGCAAGTAAAACTTCAGATGATTGGCCGGCAATTCGTTACCTGTCGGAAATATCTGCGTGAGCTTTGGCTGCTTCATATCGATTGTCGGAACATTCCACTCTACTTTGTGCACACCACCGCCAAAGCTTTCCAAGTCCAACACTGCCAAATAGGTGTTGCCCGGTGCTAGTGAAAAAGCCGGAGTAAACACAGTTGATTGGTCATCCACTGCATATTCGCCACCCATGGCGCCTATCATGCCACCAGCTTCATCCATCAGGCCAAACTTAAGAAGAGAAGGACTAACTTCCATTGCCGAGTCCTTCAGGCCACTTGGAAGCTTGGCGTGTACCTCCACATCCGAATGGTCACCATCGATCATTGTGATTGATAACGGCGCATCATCATCCTCACCATTTTCAACCTTATCAACTGACTTGCGTTGCTCACTCAGGCCGGCTGTTTCAGCTTGCGCATCAGCTGACGTCGATTCCTGAGAGCAACCGTATTGGCCACAACACAGTAGCAGGATTGGAAGCCAATTATGGGAGCGGTGCGATTTCAAGGTCCAAGGTACCTTCATCATCTCGCAGAACCACCATCTCCTTGTTGCTGAGCTTCGCTACATGCTTTGCAAAGAACAGCGACTCGACGACTTCGATACCATCAGGACCCGCTTGCTTAGAAACATCTCGTCTGGCTGCATCCTCATTGATATCTTTCGCGCCGAGGTACGACATATCGACTCGCACGCCCCAATACTGGCTCGGGCCAAGCGGACGACGAGAGTGATGAAAACGATCGGTATTGGTTACCAACCATTGCTTGCCATCCTTCTCGTAAGTAAACATATCGACCGGACGATTGCCACTACCCAATTCAACGACACTTGTGCCCTTGATTTGTGCACCGGAATCGATGTCATCAATAGGGAACTTTGCAATTGGAGTACAAGAGAATGAACCTACGATAAAGTTTTTACCAGCTTCAACATATGGCACGAATGACTGGATGGGTGCACGTGTTTCCCAACGACCGTGTGCGACGTGATAAGTCTCGGTGCTGTAGATCGCCGCAGACTTACCATGCGTTAGCGGCAGAGGAAGTGAGTAGATCTTGCTGGCAAATTCCTCGTTACATTGACCGGCTGCAAGGACACGGCCATTAGTAAATTCAACACCTGTGATATTGCGAATAACGGTGCCTTCTTTTACTGGTAACGGCACACGTACATAGCTAGCTTTTTTCAGCGATAGCAATGCCAGTTCACCATTCCCGTTTACAGTCGCAATGGCGCCAACGCCATCAGATTTTCGATGGAGCGACATGTAGATGGTGCCACTCTTCTTATTTACAGCCATATCAACCAGCTGCACATCTTCAGCAG
>JAKUOW010000259.1 GCA_022451045.1 Pirellulales bacterium
TCTAACCAGCAGTTTTAAAGTAAAGGTGCTGGACTTCGGACTCGCTAAGAACACTCGGATAGGTGGATCCGGATCATCGGTTGATCAGGTGGCGCAAACAGCAGCGGGGCAGGTGATTGGTACACCCTCGTATATGAGTCCAGAGCAGGCTCGTGGCCGAACAGTGGATAAACGTGCCGACCTCTGGGCTGTAGGGTGTATCCTGTTCGAGATGCTCGCGGGAGAACGTGTGTTCGGTGGCGACAACATCTCGGACACGCTGGTTGGAATATTGCAGGAGGAACCGAATTGGTCATTGTTGCCAGATGACACGCCCGCAACGCTTGTGAAGATTATCGAGCGATGCTTGCAAAAGGATGTAGATACACGTTTGCCGGACGCCGGTGTGATCCGAATTGAATTGGAAGAATTGACCGGTGGTAAATCGTCAATCCTCAGTACGTCTGCAATCGGGCCAACTGTGTTTAAGAAGCCGAAGCAGCATCAATTAATGCTGTTTGCTGTGGCTATAATTGCTGCCTTCCTCGGATGGTTTACAGGTATTTTATTTCAAGACAATGATATAGCAGAGTATGGTGAGTCAGCAGCAAAAATACGTTCTAAACCGTTTTACTCGGCGGTTGAACTTCAGTCTCCAATTAACCTGGAATTGGAGTCACTAGCGCATTTTCAAACGACGTTCGCGATATCTCCGGATGGACGTACGATAGCTTACTCAACGGGTCTGCTAAGAGATCCGTTGGTCATTAGGAATTTGGGCGGATATTCAGATATCGTTGTGGATGGCTCAAATGGTGCGCATAGCCCATTTTTCTCACCAGACAATAAGCAAATTGCCTTTGTGTTAGACGAAAAACTATGTGTTGTCAGCTCCGCTGGCGGCACTGTTAAGACTCTGGCTGACGCAGAAGTGGGGTCCGCCGGTGCCTGGCAATCAGACGGCTATATTTACTTCCCTACAACAGAGTCATCAGCGCTTTGGCGAATAAGGGAGTCGGGCGGTGAGCGGGAAAAGCTATACGACACTTATTGGGGAGGATGTGAGAATCCAACAGCGTTACCGGATGGAAGACTCTTGTTTACGACAAAGAAGAATAGCATTCATGATGATTATTCTGAGGCGATGATTTTCGATCCCGAAGATAGGTCGCTAACTTCACTAGGGGTCGTTGGAATGCACGTGGAATACTGTGATCTAGGCTACTTAGTGTACTGCCGTGGAGGAGCCTTGTTTGCCAAACCGTTTGATATTGCATCGGATTCTCTATTAGGAGATGAGATTCCCATCGCATCTAGAGTTGCAAGTAATGCTTATCTCGGTAATGCACATTTCGATGTATCCGATAGTGGTACAGTGATATTTCTAAACGGTCGCCAATTGGAACAAGGGTTTTTAGCGATCATGGATTCGGAAGGCAAAGTAAAGACGCCTCTTGAGAATTGTCCGACGGCAGGGTTTGGACGGTTTGTGCTGTCACCTGATGAGAGATATCTGGCGTTTACGATGGTTGCTGAAAGTGATGATGTGTGGATTTACGATCTTGTCGAAAAGACGTTAAGGAAAGTAACCAACGAAGGCGCAAATATTGAGCCGACATGGGCACCGGATGGTCAAGCAATCTATTATGCGTCCAAAAAAGACGGTCGGACGAATCTTTATAAGATGTCGATGTTTGGCGGCGAACGTGAGAAGTTAGCAGAATTTGACAAATGGTTTATACGGGTGACATTCGGTGCGACTCCAGATGTCATGTTACTTGAAAGCAATATCGGTATTGCTGACGTTTCCGGTGTTGCCGATTTAGGTGCTGTAAGTGTCGAGAACGAAGACGTTAACTGGGGACCTGCAGTTTCTCCGAATGATAAATGGGTTGCATTTGTATCCGACAGAACAGGGAGATATGAAATCTTCCTGGCATCTATGCCGTTCGATGCGGCAAATGCTCGTCAGGTGTCATTTGACGGTGGCTATTTCCCGATGTGGTCTAAAGATGGTAAGAAAATGTTTTTTGAATACTACAATAAATTCTACGAGGTAAACGTAGGTGATGAGTTGGAAGGCTCATTGCCAGCTCCAGTCGAAGTGTTTGAGCATAACTGGGTTGGGGTTCCAGGCCGAAACTACGCGCTTTACGGCGACGATGGCGGATTCATTGCGGTGCAGCCAAGTGAATCAGATGAACCTACGGATACCATGAAGATTATTCAAAATGCACTGCCATCGCGAAACTAAAACCTCACCTTGCAGGGTTTACTATCTGGTTACAGTAAAGAATCCAATCATCATTTCTTCCCAGGTCTGATCACCCCAGGTTACCCATTTCGCAGGATCTGGATTTGCTGGATTATCATTGCTGTTATCAAAATACGCTTCGCATTCGATCACCGTACCAGCGGGCAGTTTTATCGGAGTCTTAAGACGATATTCGTGTTGCCAGTTAAAGTCATAGAACGGGACGCTTAGTAGCGTTTCGACACGGCCATCTGGAAATATCGCTTTATAGGTAAAGCTCTTGCCACGTACGTGCATGTGTGGCATTAGTGCCAGCAATGTCGACTCGCGGTTTACCGTCTTAGATGCGACAACTTTATGGCTGTCTGCACCCGGAGGAATTCTAAACCGAGTATTGATAGCAAGATCCTGCTCCGCCTCTTTCTTGGGTTCTTCTTTGCAGAATTTGATTGCAAATTGGCTGCGATCCACTTCGGGTTTACCAGTCGGTGTGTAGTGCAGTTGCCATACAAGCTCTGAACCAGCAGGTAGTTTCATGCCGATCCCATCCGGTAAAACCGTTGGCTCTTCCCCTGGCGCAAAGCCGCCGAGGCTCTTTAAACGGCGGAATTGAGTACTCCCCTTTGGACGGTAATATACGATTATGTGGTGAACCGCTTTCCAGTTGCCTGGGCGTGCCTCTGCTGCTTGTACCCAGACGTCTTCCTTGAAATCAGTCGGTGTGACGAAGTACTGATACGCTACGGTACCGTTTGCCTTTACTTTGTATTCTCTTGGCATTTCAAACACATGATCCGGCTCACCGATTTGCCAGCCATCTGAATACTCCGGTGTTGCCGGAATCTTTGATTCGTCACCCATTGGCATGCCGCCATCGATCCATGCGGTGAGCATGCTGATTTCTTTGGGGGGCATGTGCAGGTCGTTTTCGAAATCTCCGAATCTCGGATCCGCATTCCACGGTGGCATTCGCCGCTGCAGAACCGTCTCTTTGATCATTTCTGACCAATTACGCGCGTCATCATAAGTAAGCAGCTCAAATGGCGCGGCGGTGTTCGGGCGATGGCAGTTTTGGCACCGTGTTTGGAGTAACTTAGCGATGTGGCTCGCATAGGTTATTGCCCCTTTTTCAATAAGGTCGTATTTGCGAGTGATTTTGCACCCATCTACTTCGGTCGATGCGATTGTGGGTGATTCGCCTTCAAGGAGTTCACTGATGGCCTCATCCAAATCTGCTCTTTGTGCTTTTGATCGTTTAAACCGATATCCAATTCGATCATCTATCCGACCGGCATAGCGAATAGTGCGCCGCTGATCGAGGATGAATGCCTCTGGCGTCCGTTCCGCGCCAAATATGTCCGCAGCGATTTGATCCGAGTCGATGACGACTGGAAATTGGATGTCATATTCTTCGGCGTGCTTTGTTATGTCAGCGGTAGTGTCGGAGAGATTGGAGTTTACCGCTACGAACCCTACTTTTTGGGACTTGTATTTTGTTGCCAACGTGTTGAGGTCAGGAATGTAACTGTTTCCGATCGGGCACTCTGTCCCGAGGAAAACAAACACTAGCAGCTTGTATTCCGGATAGTCCGCCAGGGCGAGATCTTTACCTTTGGTATTGGACAGGACAAAGTTGGGGATTTGCCGACCAAGCCGACGATCTTTATCGTTGTCAGCAGCGTCGGCATAGTATGGCGTTACAAAGAGTGTTAAGAGGAGTAGGAGAGTTTGAAGACTGCGATGCATATGGCGTTTAAATCAAAGTAGAAACGTTAAGTGATTGTTTATTGAACACCGAGATCGTAGGAGAAGTTTCGAAATGAGTCAACGGTCGTGTACATGGCTCATCCGACAGGCCCGGCGGGCCACGAGAGCTGTTACGATTAACGTAGTATCCCAAGCTGTTTTCACGAGGAGACGCATGCTCAATCTCAAATCCCGAATACTTCTCATCCTGTGTGTCTTTATAACGACGGCCGTAAATGCGCAAAATGTTACGGGCGAACCTATCGAAAGCGCAAGGATTTGCGTTACAGGTTTCGACCATAACCGTCCGGACCCATTTCCCGGCTTGGGGGACTTTATCGGTTGGGTTGGAGATGTAGTTCGGCTGAAGAATGGTGAGCTATTGTTTGTGCATTCAGCGGGCTATTGGCACGTTTCGTTCGCCACGCCCATCGTCTTGAATGAGAATCTTGTCGAGTCGTATCAAAAGTCGGGGCTGGATCTTAATCATAAAGCACCTACCGGTGGCCGAATCATGGCTTGCCGCTCGAAGGACAACGGTAAAACGTGGTCAAAACCGGAATTGGTATTTAACGGTGAAATTGATGCTGCCCCAAGTGCGACGTGTGTAACAAGTAAGGGTACGGTAATTCAGATCATTAACGTTCAGGCTTCTTGGTACGGTTTCCCGGAAGCGCCTGAAGGGCATCAAAAGCTGAATACAAAGCAGCTGTATATACGGTCTACAGATCATGGAAGAACATGGAGTAAGCCAAAGCAGTTGGAGAGTTCAGGGACATATTACACACGAGGTCGAAGCCGAATTCTGGAGTTGCCTGACGGTGGGTTGCTTTGGATGTGTTACGACATGAACAAGGGGGGCAGTTTACTTGACGGTACGATACATCGTTCAGATGACGATGGTCA
>JAKUOW010000026.1 GCA_022451045.1 Pirellulales bacterium
GCTCGCCGCGGACAGCAGGTTTTTTCCAGTAATAAGGCTGCATGCATGTCATGCCACAACATGGGATATGTGGGTGGCAAAATCGGGCCAAGCTTAAATGGTATCGGACGAATACGGCAGCCACGAGATTTGCTTGAATCCATCATGTACCCAAGCGTCAGTTTCGTAAGAAGCTACGAGCCGGTAAACGTCATCACGACAGATGGAAAAGTTTACAACGGTGTCATAAAAGACGACGATGGTCAGCGAATCCAATTGCAACTAGACGCTCAAAGATTGATCGATATCCGTCACGATGAGATCGACGAGCAGTCAGAAAGCAAGGTATCAATTATGCCGGCCGGACTGGACAAGCAATTCACGCCGCAGCAATTAGCCGATCTGGTAAAGTTTTTGCAGGAAGCACGATAGACCATACGTCCGCCGCACCACCGAAAGCTAGCGTCGCAACAGCACTTCGCTATCGACTGGCTTTTGGCTGCGAAAGCTGATTTGTGAGAGTTTCCAGCCACTGCGTTCTGCGGCAATCGTCATTTCTGCCTGATATTGCGTGTGACGGCGATGGATGTGTCCCCAATGTTCCACGTCTGCCTCCACATTCCATGTGACGGCGTACTGAAAAGATCGGTCAGCAGAGCCAAGAAATTCCACTTTCTGTAGTTCAACGCTATGAACCCTGGCAACTGCATTATCCTGTGATGCGACAATCAGCGACTTCTTCATATCCAGATACAGTGTTCTGATTAATTCGTCAGATACACATGTTTCCAACGCATCGTATATATCGTTGTCGTCAAAGTAACCATATGCGTCATATATATTCGACAACACTGCTGTAATAACTTCACCGGCCACTTCATCGGTTACCTTTCCGGCTCGTCCGCTGCTAAGAGATCCCTTAATGGCGAAACTTCGCTTCTTCTTCAGTACTGAGGAGTCCAATTCCCATTGATAACGGCGATCACTCTTGTGAAATAATTGAACTTGTGGTGGTTGATCGTGCTCAAAAACGGTCGTTTTTAAAATCGGGGCGTGTTCGTTGAATTGACTCCAGTTGAAAACCAGGTCAGAAGGCATGGATTCTGCATCAAACGTGAGGATTACCCCGACGCGAGACTGATACGTACTAACGCGTCGCGGAGGTGCATTTTCAGCAAAGTCTTTGATATCCAGACCAAAGAAATTGAGTCGTGATAGCTTTGGAGCAACTTCCTGACCATTGATTGAAACGATATTGCACATGGCGAGGAAAGCCTGCAACTCATCACGAATCGCTTCCTGTTCTTCTATTTCTATAAAGTCGGGATCGGATCTGGGAATTTTGAACCAGGACTCAAGCGTCAGGACTGGTATCAGAATCTCATGGCGGATTTCCGACGGCGTTATATAGAGGAAGGAGTAAAGTGCGCTGTAACTGGTGATTCCCAACCTTTGACGAATCTGCTCTTCTTTCCTCGCCCTCAGTGCTTTCCAGTCTGCTCTTTCTGTTGGTGGGTTATCCCAATCAATAGCAAAGCTTGCAGCCTGGCCGGATTGCAACTGTTTAGACTTCTCCAACAAGAATCCGTTTTGGAGAATCAAACAGTCCATTTGTGCCGGCTGCTCCATAGCAAACCGTTGCATGATGGTAATAAACGATGTTGGCTTATCAGTAGCAAATCTTAAATCGTATTCAACCCGCCTCGCTTTTAATTCAGACTGGGTTACACCTTCCTCGGGGATTTGTGACAAGTCCAAGCCTGCAATACGGCCAGTGAGACGCTTTCCATCCTCAGCACGGACCTCAAAACGTTCCAGCAAGAATTTCTCGTGATCACGAGCTGCTTTTCGAAATCCAGCATCGGGATACTTGAATTGGTCATCCGCTTCAAGTGAGTAGTAATAGACCAGATCCTCTAGCATCAAGCGAAGCCGGACCTTTACTTCGGTAGGAGTCACGTCGATAACGGTATCGGAAATCGAGATTGGGTGCGCATGAACACCCGCACAGATTAGGCACGAAAGCAGCAGACTAAAAGGACCAATTCGTCTCATCATTACTTAACAATTAAC
Source organism: Pirellulales bacterium (assembly GCA_022451045.1). GTDB lineage: Bacteria > Planctomycetota > Planctomycetia > Pirellulales > Pirellulaceae > UBA11883. The sequence goes on from JAKUOW010000026.1 coordinate 2,053, forward strand.
ATTGCCTCTACCCAGTCACGCAGGTCGATTCCCTGTGACTGCACGTCCGCTCTGACAAGGTGTACACCGACGTCATCAGGCACCTGCACCTTTAGAGTTATCACTCCTTCTGTCCTTCCCTTAAGTGTGATCGATGGCACCTTGGAAAGCAGTTTCGCACCATCAGGTAACCGCGGAGTAATTTTGTACGTGCGTTTTTGTTTTGAATGATTGATAATCCTAAACTCAAGTTCTACAACATCCGACTTCTGTGTCTCACTCGCATACGGATAGAAAAACGCCCACTGTTCATCAACTGCATAATTCGGATCATCAAACGGAGTGAGATCTGACAGCACCTTAACGCGTTCCTTGAATCCGCCTTCAAGATAATCAAGCTCCTCACCAGTAAATCTAAACACGTGAGGAATGTGCTCATTAATTAGCCAATAATCGGCCCCGAGTTCTCGCACTTTACGCATGCAGTAAAGTAAGCCGTCATCTTCATGCAACAAGTTCCGATTCAGAACGCAATAGTCATCCATTCCCGACGGTGAAAACGCATCGCCTATGAAGAACACCGGAGTTTCATTAGGCCGCTCTACCTTCAAGGCACCATGGTAAAAAGTTTGGCCTGGGAAATCGAAAAACGACAACTTAAATTCATGCCATTTCATGACGAAACCGTCATCAAATGCAACGACGTCTTTGATTGGTACATGATGCAGACAGGGCATGTGGTAGTTGCCGGGGTTTTCCAGAATATCGCTATATGTCTTAGTGGCATAAACAGGGCAGTCAAACTCCTCAGAGGCCGCCTGTACAAGATTGGTATGGTCGTCGTGATAATGAGTCACAAATATCCCGTCAACTTGTTTAACCACGCCCATTTCGATTAGCTCATTAATACCATCGATGACAGCTTGAGAGCCGCAGTCCATTAGAAAAGCATGTCCGTTATCAGCAATCACCAATCGGCTGGTTGATTTCACCCAAATCCACTCAGGTGTATCTTCGTGTAACGCAAGTCCCATCGTTCGCAGCGGAGGTGTTTCTCCAAGAACACGACTTTTGCAAATTGTGAGACGCTCCTCGCCAAAGTACCAGTGAAGTGCCTGCGTAGAGAGGTAGCTATCGTAGAGTGACTTCACTCTGGTCAGTAGTTTATCGATTGACTCGTTGGGACGTTTGATCACAGGACCACGTAGGGGAATGATCATATCCAAATCAAGAGCCTTTACCTTTTCAAGGCTTTGCACAAGTTGTCCGAGGCGGCCACCATAACCGTGATAACCACCGACATTGGCATCCGGGATCGCATCCTGGAAGCTATATAGATCAAAGAATTGCCCATCGCCGTATATCAGATCACCGGTAAACCCAATGTTCTTATCAGCCACGTTGACAACATAGCTAACGCTTCCGCGTGTAAACCCAGGAGTATCCAGAACCTCAAAGCTCAGGCCGTTCCATTCAACGATGTCGCCTTCTTCCTCGCTTTTGGCGACTGGCTGGGGGTTGGCCAGAACCTTGGTCGGCTGTTGTGCATAATCATGAAACCTCTTTTCCTGAAACTCAGTCCAAAACGTCTCTGGAGACTCAATCAACGATTGCTCAGCTTTTGGGGCCACAGCCTCTGCACCGCCGTCGATTAAGTCACGGGCGGCCCACAGCACATCTCGACGATGGTGGCTCAAGAGCACCAGTTCAGCGCCACCGTCAATTTCTTTTTCAACGCCATATACTACAAGACGAGCATCACCGCTTTCAAAAACAACACTATTGATAGCGCCTTCATTAACAGAAATCCGGGATTCGTTTTCTTTGGCGTGTATCCCAACCACTTCAGATATAAGTGTGAATACAAGCAAAATATAAACATGAAAGGTTTGACGATTGGCCATGACCACCACCATTAGTTGTTAGGTACGGAGATGAGGTATGTAGACGCTTCTTCACCATGTTAACCGGAATAAATCGTTGGTGCATTCGGTTCCTCGTCTGCTCCAATTAAAATGAAGTGATACTTACGATCAGCAATCTCACGTTTCAACACGACAATTCCGATTTTGAAATCGCGATTCCGAATTGGAATCTAGATTCCGGAGAATTGTGTGTGCTTACCGGCGCAAGTGGGTCGGGGAAGACAACCCTGTTGCACCTCATCGCAGGCCTCTATTTACCAAAAGCCGGCATGATTACCGTTCAGGGCGGATGCACTGCGGACTTATCTGAACAACAACGTCGGGAAATGAGGCTTGCCACATTTGGCTTGGTATTTCAGGACTTTCGGTTATTCTCCTACCTCACGGCAGCGGAAAATATTTCATTACCATACAATCTGTCCGGCTCGAGCTCGACAAACCCTGAATGGATCGAAACGCTTTCAGAGACATTTGGCATAACAGGCATCTTGCATCAACGTGCCGCAACGCTTTCCAGGGGTGAACAGCAGCGAGTGGCCATTTGTCGAGCCTTAGCTGGGAGACCTGCATTTATACTTGCCGATGAACCTACCGCGAGCGTTGATTCAGAATGCCGCGACACGATTCTTAATACACTTCGTACATATTGCGAAGACCATAACGCCACAATGATTCTGACCAGTCATGACCCGTCAATCCGTGATTCATTCACTCAATCAGTTGATATCCAAGACTTGCAGCATAGCGAGGTATCGGAGTCATGAGTTTCATCAGGATCGCACATCGTTTTCTAGCTTCCCAAAAATGGATCACGGCACTGCTAGTCGCTTCATTTAGTGGCTCCTCGCTACTACTCGTAGCAGTGAATCAAACCGTCGAGTCTATTGACAGCGCATTCTCCGATCGCGTGAGTTCCACACCGCTGATCATCGGTCGACGTGGCAGTCGCTTTGATCTAGTGCTCCACAGCATTTATTTTCGAAACCCCGCAAGCCAGTCGATCCCATACGGTGAACTTCAAATAGCAGCAGCCGCGGACAGTGGAATCAGTGTTCCACTGCTATTCACGCATGAAACCTCCATTCACCATTCACCGATCATCGCCACAACAGATGCATATTTCATCGCTCGAAAACTGGCAGTCGCAATCGGCTCCATGCCAAAACGCCTTGGGCAGTGCGTAATTGGTGCCAGTGTCGCTGATACATCGAATATCCAAATCGGAGATTTCTTGCAATCACAACCGAAAAGTGCTTTTGACGTCACCAGTCCGGTGCCTATCGAACTTGAAGTGGTTGGAATATTAAACCGAACAAACGGACCCGATGATATGGCAGTGATTACAACCCTCGAAACCGGTTGGATCTTTACAGGTACAGGGCATGGTCATATATCGGGTGATGATGGCACACGAACGAACAATACTGACGGTGAGTCCCATATCCCGGAAACTCCAATCACAAGGATAACGGACGAGAACATTAATTCGTTTCATTTTCATGGTGACGAAAAGGAATATCCACTTTCGGCAATTCTCATTTTCCCCAAAGACTTGCAGGCTCAAACCGTGCTGGAAGGGAAATACCTGGATGATAACAACCCACTACAGGCAATTATCCCTGAACACGTAATTCAGGAAGTCCTCGAGTCCGTTTATCGAGTTGAGTCCATTCTTTCGGTAGTGAGCATTTTATCACTTGCATTCGTCGTATTGATGCTTGTTGTGTTGACTGTCCTTTCGATCCAACTGCGAAAACAGGAGATTGAAACCCTCCATATGATTGGATGCAACAGATCCACGACAATTAAGTTGGTCGGGTGCGAGACAACCCTGATTCTCCTTTACTCGGCCATTACCATGGCCGTCGGTTATATACTCTTATGGTCAAGCGGCGTACTTACGGCATCGTATTGGATATAATCGCGTTAAGTCATTTAGCCACATCCATGGAGAAACAGAAACTGTGAAAGCGGAATTGCTTGCAATCCTTTCGATCGCCATCACCAACCCGTTGATAGCTCAGGACAGAATCGACTTCAATCGGCAAATTCGTCCGATCCTCTCGGAGAACTGTTTCCAGTGCCACGGCCCTGACGCAAATGCACGACAAGCAGACCTCAGGCTGGATCTAGCAGACGGAATAAGTGGCAGTGGTGACACGCCCATCATCGTGGCTGGACGGCCGGGCAAGAGCGAGCTAATTGCAAGAATAACATCCAAAGACCCTGATCTCGTCATGCCACCGACAGATTCAAACCGCGATTTGTCGGATAATGACAAAAGGCTTCTCGAACAGTGGGTAAAAGAAGGTGCGGAGTTCAGCAAACACTGGTCGTTGATTGCACCGAGTGAACCTGAAGTCCCAACCGTTAAACGCGACCGTTGGTCAAGAAACAATCTTGATCGGTTTATCCTGCGTCGAATCCGCGAACATGGTCTGACCGAGTCAAACTCGGCGGACAAGGAAACGCTTATTCGTCGAGTGACCTTAGATCTAACCGGCCTCCCTCCGACACTCGAAGAAATCGACACTTTTCTCGCTGATGCTTCTGCGCGTGCATTTGAAAATCTGGTGACACGCTTAATGAACTCTGTTCGATACGGAGAACACATGGCATGGAACTGGTTGGAAGCCTCCCGATATAGCGACACCAATGGTTATCAGGGAGATAGGACAAGAACCATGCATTACTGGCGTGACTGGGTTGTCCGTAGTTTCAACAACAACCAACCGTATGACACATTTGTGGTGGATCAACTGGCAGGCGACTTACTGGAAAACCCCACTAACGACCAACTCGTAGCTACCGGATTCAATCGCAATCACCCACTGAACGGAGAAGGCGGACGAATCGCCGAAGAGAATCGAGTCGAATATGTATTTGATCGCACGGAAACAACTTCAACCGTCTTCATGGGTTTAACCGTAGGCTGTGCTCGTTGCCATGATCACAAATATGATCCCATCACTCAGCGAGAATACTATCAACTGTATGCGTACTTCAACAGCATCGCAGAGTCAGGCAGAGTCGACGCCGGTGGAAATGCAAACCCTGTTGCAAAGGTGCCATCTTACGAACAACAACAACGCATCGTTGAGCTGATCAAGGAGAATGATTCACTGCACATACAGCGAGCAGCGCCGTTCGAATCACTTGCCGAGGCTCGCGATGTTTGGATGGATACAATCGGTGAGCAAATAAAGAGAAACGGTCGTGCTGATGGGTGGCAAGTTCAGATTCCGTCAGCAGCGTCGTCATCCGATGGAGCCACGATGCATATCGAACCGTTGGGAAAAGTTGTCGTCAGCGGCACGTTCCCAAAACACGACGACTACACGGTTACCATCCCACATTCGGCCGGCACCATTTCCGCAATTCGCCTTGAAGCTCTTACTTCAGAGGCACTTGGATTCCAGGGACCTGGTAGAAAAGCAAACTTCAATCTCACCAGTTTTGAAGTGGGACTGAAGATAGGCGACGGCGACTCTGCACCGGTAAAACTCGCGCGTGCAATTTCAGACCACCACGAATCCGACTTTACAATTTCCAACACACTGGATCCGGCGGCTGAAACAGGGTGGGGTGTCTTTGTCGATGAAATCCAGACTGCTCAGGATCGCACCGGCATCAAGTACCTCGATCAACCACTGACCGTACCGGAAACGCATCGCTTGTGATCACAATGCGACATCGGTTCCGTTTCGAACAGCACTTAATCGGTACATTTCGCATCTCAACATCCGATTCAGAAGCCGTAACCCTTGATACGCCGACCGCTCCTCCGCAACCAGTTCTCGATGTACTCGTAATACCAGCTCAAGACTGGAACAAAGAACAGCGGGAGCTGGTGTTTGAATACCATCGACGGCAGTCCCCGCAGTATCGTGCAGCAACTCGCCAGTTACGGTTTAACCTATGCGAACTTGAACGCATGCAAGGAAAGTTTGCAGATACGATGGGCATGCGTGAGCTGGATAACCCACGTGAAACTCATATCCTGACACTGGGGAAATATGACGCACCTCAACGCGACAACGGGCTCATTTCACACGGCGTACCAGCATCACTACCTCCGCTACCGGAGGACGCATCGCCGAATCGATTGAGCCTTGCAAACTGGTTAGTAACCCCATCTCATCCGTTGACGGCACGGGTTGCGGTAAATCGTGTTTGGCAACAGTTCTTTGGTGTGGGGCTTGTTGAATCTCCCGAAGATTTTGGGGCACAAGGGAAACAGCCCAGTCACCCCGAATTGCTCGACTGGTTAGCCGTCGACTTTCAGAAATCCGGCTGGGACACCAAGCGTCTGATCCGCCAAATCGTGACCAGCGCGACATACCGACAATCCGCTTTGGTAACAAACGAGGCTCAGGAATCAGATCCGCAAAACATTTGGCTGTCTCGAGCTCCTCGGTATCGACTGCCGGCACACGTCATCCGGGATCAAGCCTTATACCTATCAGGGCTCCTGGTGGAAAAACAGGGCGGTCCGTCCGTGAAACCCTATCAACCACCTGGGCTTTGGGCGGACTTCAGTTTTGGCAAGATTAAATACACACAGGATTCCGGTGAAAGCCTTTATCGACGCAGCCTCTATACGTTTTGGCGACGGTCGCTGGGCCCACCGAACATGTTTGATGAAGCAGATCGAAAACTCTGCAGCGTCCGCATGCGAAGAACGAACACGCCGTTACATGCTCTAACACTTTTAAATGACATCACCTATATAGAGGCCGCACGAGTCTTTGCTGAGTCGTTACTCCAGACAGACATGGACGATCAACAGCGACTGGCAAAGGCATTTCGCATGATGACAGGGCGTCATGCGACAGACGTCGAAAAAGAGATCCTAGCCAATTCGCTACAGGTCGCGAAAGAACATTACGGTTCCAACATTGAAGCAGCCAGCCAACTGCTCGAGACCGGAGACCGTGCCCCCGCTGAAGGACTGGATGCCGTTGAAGTCGCGTCGCTGGCAAGTGTGCTGAACGTTGTCATGAACGCTGACGAAGTGATCAGCAAGGAATAAGAAACAATGAATCCAATCAATCAACATGAACAACTCGTTACGCGCCGCCACTTTTTCTCGCGTGCAAGTACCGGAATTGGCACTGCAGCATTAGCTTCATTACTTAATGAACGGGCTCACGGAGATGATGCAGCAGGCTCGACATTCCCAGGCACGGCAAAACGCGTTATCTACCTGTTTCAAAATGGTGCACCGACACAGGTAGATACATATGACCACAAGCCTGGTTTGGAAAAGCTGCGGGGAACAGACCTTCCGGAATCTGTGCAGGGTGGGCAACGACTCACAACGATGACTCAAGGTAAAAGTCAGAAGATCCTACCAAGCGCATGGAAATTTCGGCCACATGGGGAATGCGGCACATACGTAAGCGACCTGCTGCCACATATTGGTTCCATTTCAGATGACATGTGCTTGATACGTTCGATGTATACCGAAGCGATCAATCATGCTCCTGCAATTACTTTAACCCTGACGGGCAGCGAATTTCCGGGGCGTCCAAGCATGGGTTCATGGCTTTCATACGGGCTTGGTAGCGAAAACGATGAGTTGCCAACGTTTTGCGCAATGACCTCACGGGACAAAGAAGCATCATGCGGGCAGATCTTTTACGAGTGGTACTGGGGCAGTGGCTTTTTACCGACACATCATCAAGGCGTGAAATTCCGAGGGGTTGGAGATCCTGTGCTGTATCTGTCCAATCCATCCGGACTGGATCAGAAGCTACGTCGCAAACTGCTAGATAACCTTTCTCGGTTGAATGCTATCAAGCAGCAGGAAATCGGGGACCCTGAAATCACTACGCGGATAAAACAGTATGAGATGGCTTACAAAATGCAGGCATCTGTCCCTGACTTAGCAGACATTTCAACCGAACCGCAGTACATTCTCGACATGTATGGTCCGGATGTAACACGGCGAGGATCTTTTGCATACAACTGCCTACTTGCGCGACGCCTTGCAGAACGTGGTGTCCGGTTTGTCCAGCTAATGCATGCCGGCTGGGATCAACACGGTAACGTTCCTACACAATTGGCGATTCAATGTCGCGATACGGATCAGCCCAGCGCTGCTCTTGTAAAAGATCTGAAACAACGGGGGTTGCTCGATGATACGCTTGTGATTTGGGGCGGAGAATTCGGGCGAACCGTCTTCTGTCAGGGCGATATCAATAACGAGAAGGCACATGGCCGTGATCATCACCCACGTAATTTCTGCAGTTGGATGGCAGGTGGCGGAGTAAACGGCGGTATGACTTATGGAAAATCAGACGACTTCAGTTATAACGTCGCAGAGAATGGTGTGCATGTGCACGACTTTCAGGCAACCATTCTGCACCTGCTTGGAATCGACCATGAGAAGCTAACGTATCGATTCCAGGGACGCCAATTCCGACTAACAGACGTATTCGGCGAAGTCGTCAAGCCAATCGTTAGCTGACGAACCCCAACAACTCCCGACTTCGGAGGAACGTTCTATGCAAGCCGCCATACAAGCAGTACGGATCGTTTTGTACCTCATACTCGCTTCGACTGCAGTACTGTTGATATTGCAAGTCACAACGATGGTCGGCGAATTGGGCAACCCAGACACACAGATGAAAGCAATCGCAGTCACGTGCTTTCAAGCTGGAGTAACCGTGTCCTTTACTGTCGCGCTTACATTAGTCGGCTTGAAACTGATGGCATGTCGAGTTGAAACTACAGGGAAGATACTAGCAATTGAAGTGGAACATGAAGATTCTCATAGAAGCGACCAGCATTCAAATCGATCATATATCGTCCGCCGCCTACGCTATCGTGCTCATGTAGAGTTTCAGCACAACCACAATCCATTACGTGTTTATTGCACAATGGGAGCAGCAAAGTATCAGAAGGGGGACCGTGTCACGATTTATTACAACCCTAAAAACCCACGACAAGCGCGCATTTCCCTTTTCAAACCAGTTGCGATTCTCGCTATCCCACTGTGTCTCGTAGTGTACTTCGGGTGGTACATTTACGACGTGGGGACAGAGGATTGGAGGGAAGCAGGCATTGAATTCGCAGAAAGTATGGGAGAAGCAGTTCGCGACAGTTTTAGGGATCAGAGGGATTACTAATTCAAGCCGTTATCGCCTAGACCGACCCGCCTGATCAATTAACACACTGTTTGGAACGGAATTGCCAAACGTATCAAACATGTCGAGAGTCCAGACCACTTCTTTGGTTTTACGATTTACTTCAACAAGCAGTGGCTGTCCCGGCCCGGCGTGACAATTTCCGATCACCACGTTGCCGTTCTTAAGCACCTCTAGCGTGGTCACCCACGCCAGACGGATACCAGGCAGATCATCCTGATGTATTTGCCAAACAACTTCCTTCTCAGGTGTAACTTCAATGACTGAATGACCGTTTCCAGTACCGATTAGTGTGTTGCCATTCTTCAGTCGCACCGCTGAAAACAGCTGATTACCAAATGCCTCCGGGCCGTGGCCACCCTTGCGCTCTTTATTAAACAACGGGACGGTATATTCCCAAACTACCTCTCCGGTATCTCCGTCATATTCTCGTAATGTTCCATCCGCCTCGTGGCAAGCAAGGTAGTTTCCATTTTCGATTTTTCGCGCCAGGCGTGTATCACGGTGTGGATTAGGGTTGTCGACTACAAGTTTGATTTTCTTTAGCAGTTTGCCATCGCGATTGACTTCAATGATACGTGCGGCCCCCGATTCGGCGATCATCACATTACCGTTAGCCAGCGGTTGAAATGCGTGCACTTCAATCCGTTTGCCTTCGTTTCCATTGGCTGTGGAGCTGTCATATTTCCAGAGTTCCTTACCCGTTTCCAAATCTAATTCCACCACCTGCCTCATTTGCCGTTGCAGCATGACAGTATTGGACTTCTTCAAGTAATGGATATCGTGAATTCCGCCCCAATCTTTCGACCAACTGATACTTCCATCTTCTTCGACAAGCGCTAGCTTGCCATTACCTTGAATGAGAACACGATGCTTCGCATGCAGCGGCAATGTGATGAATGAGATAAACAAGATGATGACGATAATAATTCGGCTTTGCATTGGCGGGGGGTATTCCTGAGAGTTATAACCTGTTTTTGATCTGACTTTGAGTCTTTAGTTATACGATAGATTTAACCCACCTTGGTCGCATCCCACGTAATACTCTGACTTGATTGTAATAGGCCCTGCGGGTTCGGACATGCCGATACCCGCAGTTGCATGCCCACTCGATTGCATAGCATTTGGCATACCATTCAGGTTAAAATCAACGGATGAGCAATACTCTACGAAAAGCCTACGGCGCACTAGTCGTACAACTGATCTGTACGTTAGCCTGCGCAAATTATTGCGTCGCGCAGGATGAAGACACACCCGAAGCAGAAGCTGCCATTCCGCAATTTGAGTCCGATGTATATCCGATTCTTAAAAAGCACTGCTTGGCCTGCCACAGTGGTGCGACGCCGAAAGCTGGTCTCGACTTAAGCCTTAGATCCTCAATTCTCAAGGGCGGTAAATCCGGCCCCGCGATAAGACTGGCATCGGCTGAGACAAGTTTGATCTGGGAAAAACTGGCAGCAGACAAGATGCCTCCATCGGGCGACAAACTCACGAGTGACGAAAAGGGAATCATCCGCAACTGGATCGCCGAAAATGCGCCTGGAAAGGATGAAGACATCGCCAGCGACGACGCTGAGAATGTCTATCCTGATGCTGATTACGAGCACTGGGCCTTCAAGGCTCCGATTCGACCAACTCCGCCTGTGTACACTTCGGACCACGACATCACGACGGCGATTGATTCGTTTATCTATGCCAAGTTAGATGAGCAAGGTCTAACGTTTTCACCTGAAGCATCTCGCCAGAAACTGATCAGACGGCTTTACCTTGATTTACTTGGAGTACCACCGACACCAGAACAGGTCAGCAACTTCATCGCTGATGAATCGCCGATGGCCTACGAGGAACTTGTTGAAAAGCTGCTATCCGACGCGCGTTATGGAGAACGCTGGGCAAGACACTGGCTAGATGCTGCAGGCTATGCAGATAGTGCCGGAGTTTTGTACGCCGACCAGCAGCGGACACTGATCTATAAATATCGTAATTGGGTTATCAAGAGCCTCAACAGCAACATGCCGTTTGACGACTTCATCACACTGCAACTAGCGGGTGATGAGGTTACCAATTACTGGGACCACTACAACAATTCTGAATCCCTGCCGGTTAATGTAATCGACGGATTAACGGCCACAGGTTTTCTACGCACAGCACCTGACTCATCTCGACCTGACTTCAACACGATTAAGAATGTTGAAGGTCTGTATTACTACCCAACGATCGACGCTCAGCTTGAGGTGATTACATCCTCCTTAATGGGAATAACTTTTAAGTGTGCAAAGTGTCACAATCACAAGTTTGATCCGCTCACTCAAAAGGAATATTACGAACTCCAATCGGTTTTCATGACCGTTTACGACCCAAAGAACTGGGTGCCACACCGCGACCGCACTCGAACTACCATGACGAAAATGGAGGAAGAAGCCAGTGCTGCTGCTGAGAAGATCTTCAACGAATTCAAGAAGCAAGAAGAAGACCTGCGGAAAGAATACGTTGAAAAGCTTTATCAAAAGCGTCTGCTCGAAGTAAATGAACAAGTCCGTGAGGATGTCGACGTTGCGCTAAACGCAGAAGCAGAGAAACGTACTGAAATCCAAAAATATCTTGCCGACAAATTTAAAGGCTATGTGCGTGTGCCCCTTGCTTCAGATACACTCTTCGCCGAGCACTTCCCGGAATATAACGACAAGTGGAAACCACTGACCGTCGAGATTGAGAAACAACGACCACTCATTCGCACTCCGGACAACATTTTTGCGACTTATGACGTCTCACCTTCACCAGAGTCTCGCCTTTTGTATCGAGGCGACGCTCAACTCCCCGGACCGAAAGTTACTCCAAGCACTCCACGGATGATTCCTACATCCACTCCCTACACAATCCCTGAAACCACTGCTGAGCAACCTACTTCATACCGGCGTCTCAACTTTGCCAAATGGCTTACCGCAGACGACCATCCGCTTACCGCACGTGTTTTTGTGAATCGAATTTGGATGCAGCATTTTGGAGAAGGAATCGTTCGCACTGTAGATGATTTCGGCTGGGCAGGGGACTCTCCCACCCATCCGGAACTACTCGACTGGCTCGCCGTCGAATTTCAAGAGTCGGGATGGGACATCAAGAATCTGCATCGGCTGATCCTTAATTCTCGTGCATATCGTCAGCAAAGTGCCATGGACACATCCGAGAGCGAAGTTGCAGCAACATTGGACCCGACAAACAAACTCATCTGGAAACAAAACTTGCGGCGACTTGAAGGCGAAGCCCTGCGAGACAGCCTGCTGGCAACGGCTGGTGTTCTGGATCCGCATATGTTTGGTCCAGCAATTGGCGTCGCAGAGCAACCCGATGGTGAATACCGCGTTGCGGAAGATGCATTTGCCCGGCGACGGTCTATTTACATTCTCGCAAGACGCATGACGCCCCTATCTTTTCTAAGGTTATTTGATCAGCCCGTCATGGAAACCAATTGCAGCCGACGCGCCCAGTCCACGGTCTCACTACAAATGCTGGCCGTTCTAAATAGCCGCCTTGTCGAAACATCATCATCCGGTTTAGCCGACCGTGCCACACGCGAATCCAATGACAACCCCGGAGTACGTGCCTTTGAACTGGCCCTCGCCAGAAGCCCTGACGCAAATGAAGTCATAGCAATCAACGAATTCCTTGCAGCTCAAACCAAGCAACATGCCCAGCTTCAGGAAGGTAACGAGGTATGGAGTTATGGCCACGGAGTATTTAACAAAGAATCTGGAGGAGAGCTTGTTGAATGCACTGCGTTCAAAGCAAATCGATGGCACGCTGAGCAAAACCTCCCTGGCGGCAAGCTCGGCTGGGTTTCCGTGTGGCCTGACGGCGGCCATGTAGGCACGAATCGTGACAGCGTGTTCCGATTTACCGCCCCCGAATCAGGAACGTATCGGATCAGTGGATATCTGAACCATCCTTCACCCAACGGAACCGGAATCGAGTCCGGCGTTGTCATAAACAACAAAGAAATACAGCGCAAAGCGATTGCTCACTCTCAAATCGACTTTGACACCGTTGAAGTTGTTTTGGATAAAGGACAGACCATCGACTGGCTTACAAACATGAACGGTGAGTTGACATCCGATGTTTACCAATTGAATACGTCGATCGAATTAATTGGGGCCGACAAGGTGACTATACAGCGATGGAATACTATCGAGAATTACCACGGACCACTCGACCCTGCGAACGGTAATTGGTTGCTAGACATCGCAAGCGAAAAAGCGCTCATTGATCTTTGTCACATGCTTTTAAGCAGCAATGAATTCGCATATGTGGATTAGCCGTTTCGCCGATACAATAAATAACAGTTAATTGGATTTCTCAGAAATGCTTACACCAAATCAATCAGTCAATCGTCGTCGCGCCTTGCAGCAACTTGGCGGTGGCTTCGGTGCATTAGCACTTGGTGCGGTCATTAATCAGGCACACGCTGAAAAACCCAGTGTATTTGACACTAGCAATCGTCCAGCACTGAGCACTCCGAGAGCCAATGCCGTCATTCAGTTATTCATGCATGGCGGCCCAAGCCACGTGGATCTACTGGATCCGAAACCTGAATTGAACAAACGTCATGGCGAGACGCCTCCGGGTGAAGTTACTGACGATGAAAAACGTACACATTACCTTTTGGGGACACCGTTCAAGTTCAGCAAACACGGTGAAAGTGGCTTAGAGTATTACGAACTTTTGCCGGGAATTGCTAAGCACGCTGATGATATAGCAGTGGTTCGTTCTATGTTCACAGAGCATCGGAATCACGAACATGCATTATGGATGGCTCACACCGGACTGATTGTCCCTGGGCGACCAAGTCTCGGTTCTTGGGCAGCCTATGGACTTGGAACAGTAAATCAAAACCTGCCGGCATACGTCGCATTACCTGACCCGAATGGCTATCCCATTGATGGCATACGCAACTGGTCCAGTGGTTGGCTGCCACCTGTCTATCAAGGTACGGAATTTCGAAGTCGCGGTGCGCCGGTTTTGAACATTTCGCCATCAACACCGCGTCACAAGTCAATCGATGATGGTCGTATTTCCTTTCTCAAGAAACTGAACGCCAAACACAAAGCTGAGCGACCAGGAGAACTCGAACTAGATGCTCGCATAACCAATCTGGAACTGGCGGCCCGTATGCAATTCGCCGCAACGGATGCTATGGACATCAATCAGGAATCGCAAAATACGCTGGAGATGTACGGAGTCGGTTCCACTAAGTCCGACTCAGATGCCCGACGGTGCTTAATGGCACGTCGCCTGGTAGAACGCGGAGTACGCTTCGTTCAAATTTTCATGCATAATCAGCCATGGGATACACATCAGGAAAACGTCGCGAATACAACCGATTGTTGTGCACAAACAGATACTCCAGTCGGCGCATTACTTACCGATCTCAAGCAACGCGGTTTACTTGACTCGACGATCGTCACGGGGGGAGGGGAGTTTGGCAGGACGCCCGGTGCCGAACTACGTGGGGAAAATGTCAAAAAGGGTAGTGAAGGACGTGACCACCATCCGTACGGATTCAGCGTGTGGATGGCGGGTGGCGGAATCAAAGGCGGACAAGCATACGGTGCAACAGATGCTTTCGGCTATCGATCGATAGAAAACCGTACACAAACTGCCGAGTACCATGCGACTATTCTGAAACTTCTGGGGCTCGACCACGAATCTCTGACCTACCATCACAATTGTCGCGACGAGAAATTAACCGATGTTTATCAGGCTAATCCGATCGATCAGTTAATCGCCTAAGCCAGTTTTTATTAAGTTCCCATTCGTTACGCACTTTCTGTAGTCGTGACAGATTCCTACCACTCCAGCCTTATTTCACTGAGACGAACCTCACATGGCTAAGATCATTTCCACCGCTCCTGTATTCCCTATTTGTCATGACTTACTTGCAGATCACGGGACCGTGGAGATCTGTCCAGACATGAGCATCGACACGCTTAAATCCATGATCGCCGATGCAGATGCGGTGATCGTCCGAGGAGAAGCTCAAATCACCGAAGAGGTGATGCAGGCAGCTAGTCAGGTAAAAGTCGTGGCACGCACCGGTGTTGGCTACAACAACGTCGATGTCGACGCGTTGACCAAACGAGGCATCCCGCTTGTGTTTACACCTGGAGCGAATGCCCGTGCCGTTGCTGAAGCTTCCATGGCTGCAATCTTGTCTTTGGTAAAACACTTGCCCATCTGGAATGAACGCATGAAAGCCGGTGACTGGAACAGTCGATTTGAAATCGATAATGATGATCTGGACGGCGGTGTTTTAGGAATCATTGGCCTCGGTAACATCGGACAGACTCTCGCCAAAATGGCAGCTGGCTTTAATATGACCGTACAAGCCTATGATCCATATTTGCCGGAAGAAGTCGCAACAACTGTCGGTGCAAAGCTCGTTTCACTTGAAGAATTGCTCAGCACTTCCAAGTTCATCAATATCCATGCGACGATGACCGAAGAAACTCGCAATCTCGTCAATGCGGAAAACATGAAGCTCATCCGACCCGGCAGCTATCTCGTAAACCTCGCTCGCGGTGAATTAGTGGATAGCCTGGATAGCGTGCTGGATGCACTCAACGACGGGCGTCTGCGTGCAGCTCTGCTAGATGTATTTGCACCGGAGCCACCTGACTTCTCTCATCCGATATTCCGTCATCCCATGTGCCTCACAGCACCACATGCACTTGGCCTATCGAGACAAGCCATGACCAACATATTTCAGATGACGTGCGATGGAATCAAGGCAGTACTGGAAGGACATACTTGGGATAAGGTCGTAAACCCGGAAGTCTTTGAGTAGGGGTTTAATCCTCGCACGCTCAATTGGATGATACGACTCAAGCCCAGCGAGAAGTTCTCGACCGCAGATGTGCGTGGCGCGGCGACTGGTCAATCGACATTCCACCACAACTTCAGCGCATTAAGGCCTGCAATCTTCTCAATAGCCTCGGCCGGAATGGGTAACAGATTGTCGAGCAACAGCAGCAAGTCTCTGTCATAGTCGGCCAAGTCGCCGACAACCGGAAAGTTACTTCCCCAAACCAAGTGATCCTCGCCAAAGGCATCGTAAAAGGCGCCAATCAAGTCGTACAATTCTTCGTGCGGATAACCACAAAACATCTTCATGCCTGAGAGTTGTACAAACACGTTTGGAAATGACGCGAGGGAAAACACATCTACTGCTTCATAACGGTTCAACACCTGGTCGACACCAGGATCACCCATATGTGACAACACTACGGTTGCATCCGGGGACTGTTGTAGAATTCGCTCTATTTCCTGGATAGATTGATCAAGCCCGTCAGGGAAGTATGCAACGATATTTAGGCCAAGTGCAGCAGTATGTTCGATAGCATCGCCATATCTAAAACCGACGGGAATAGGCCACCTAACACCTTTGCATATACCAGCAGCCGCGATTTCATTTAGATCATCAAGTACGCATGACGATTCAGGGTTAACCAAAGCGACACCGGCAAACATCTCCGGATCAGCTTGCACAACACTCGAAATATAGCTGTTATCAAACTCACCGAGATGCTGGGCGAGCACAGCTCGCTTGACCCCAATTTGTTGCATGACCTGCTTTACATTTTCGATTGGCTGGTACTTGGATATGCCGCAATGGCAATAAGCGTCAATGATCATCATTAAGCCCTTTACTCGATGACAATCGATTGCAGATCATCTTCGGCCACTGGAAACTGAGGATTCATCGTTTCCAATGTATCAACCAATGTTCTTGCGATTGCGAGGTTTCGATACCACTTCTGATCTGCGGGAACAACGTACCACGGTGCATCAGCTTTACTGCATCTACTTAGGATCTCCTCAAACGCTGCCATATAATCATGCCAGTGCTTCCGTTTTTCCAGATCTTCACTTGAGAACTTCCAGTTCTTCTCCGGACGCTCAATTCGATCCAAAAACCGCTTCTTCTGTTCTTCCGGTGAAATGTGCAGATAGAACTTCAGAATTTTGGTACCCGTTGCTGCCAGGTACGACTCGAATTCATTAATCTGTTCAAATCGTTCTCCCCAGACGCTTTTGTCCACGATGTGGTGTACTGCTGGCACGATGATGTCCTCATAATGCGATCGATTGAACACATGGATCATGCCGGATGGTGGCACAGCCTTATGGATACGCCACAGGTAGTCATGCGCAAGTTCTTCTTTGGAAGGTTTTTTGAACGAATACACCCTCACACCTTGCGGGTTTACACCGCGAAATACCTTTCGAATGGTACTGTCTTTTCCACCAGCATCCATAGCCTGAAAGACAACGAGCAGTCGCTGGGTACCTTGCGCATAAAGTCGCCGCTGAAGTTCAACCAGCTCATCTCTAAGTTGTCGAAACTCTCGTTCAGCTGCTGGACGATCATCCGAGAACATCTCCGCACACGTCGGAATGGCTGACAAATCAACCGGCTTGTTCGGTTCTACTAAGTGTGTTTGTGGCATATAAGAAACCCCATAATTCTTGCTTTAACTCAGTTATAACCACGATGCGAATCAGTCCGGATCAACAATTCGTTAAGACTTTATTGTGCTCGTCAAAATCATCTTGCCAAGGAAAGGCTGGTGTTGTGATTCTCTGGAATGGCAAATGACGACACGTCGCTGGTGTCGGCCCTCGCGTGTCAAGCACCATCATCAAATCACTGTAATCCGAGAATGCCATCCCGTAATTCATGGGATTCTTAGCGACAATGATTTTCATTTGTGACACATCTATTTCGAAGGCATCGTACTGCTCCCCGCACCATTCATATGTAGGATACGTTGCCACACACACGTGTACGCCTCCAACTTTTATCACCGCCGAGGAACCCATGTGACCTTCGCATCTATCCCAAATGCCACCACGATATGTAAACACACCGTCGTTCAGTTGTATAATTGTTCCGCAAACAGGGACCGGATCACCCCAGTCCGGGTCGTGACGAAATCCGATTTCAATCATGATTTCATCTCCTACAGAGTGCTTGTGGCACTCCGCCGCTACATGCGCATCAACAACTGGAATGACGGAATGAATGTCTGCGGGAAGAGTCATCAAATGTGGAAGTAGCTGAACACTATCACCTGCCGCACCGCCTCCGCAACAATCTGACGTTTCAACCAACACCACTGTACCCTCATGTGCGAGGCTACGCTCGATAGCACTTTCAACACCGATTAATTCTGGCTCCAGATCATGCCTGCGTGACCAGTAGTATTCCGTTATTTCTGTGGCGAGTTCATATGCCAGGTCTGGATCATCGTTAGTGATCACCAATCCACCACCGCCCATATTTGGTGCATCCAGATATGGATGCACCAGGAATGCGCTGGTCATATAAACGTCGTCGCGTTTCTCAATTCGTTTCGCCAAACGCATCGTATCTGCAAACGGACCTTCACCTTCCGTGGTCCCATTTATGGCGCCAACAAGCACAGGTGTAATTCCCATCGCCATGCATGGGATTAGATTACCATCAATAATGTCGAGCAGAGCCGTAGCACCACGTTGCCCCGTCTCAAAGGCGTCACGATGAGGGTATGTATCCCAGGCCACCAAAACATCTGAGTTGCTGACCATTTGTTCTGTCATGTAAGCGTGAAGATCAAGGGTTGCCACGAGTGCAACATCTGGGCCGATCAACTCTCGCACGGACGCGAGTAAGTCACCCTCAAGGTCAGGAATTCCATCGACGGCCGCTGCCCCGTGAAGTGCCAGCAAGACTCCGGCCACTGGTCCTTCAGAGATTGCCTCTGAAATACCAGTTAAGATTTCTTGCTTGATGGCACTATATGCCCGTGTAGTGACGGGCCCGCCTGGGCATGCAGTAGCCGCAATCGTTGGGAGCAATTCAATATCACCGGCTCGCGGAATTAGCACATCGTAATACCCACCAAGCGTTCCATCTGCAATCTCTAATACATCCTGTCCAGTGATGTATTGAGTACGTTTGAACGAATTAAGATCGGTGGGAATTCCACCAAAATGGTTACATTCCACAAGTAGAGCACCAATGACGATTCGTTGTTTCATAGATTACCTAATGTAGGAAAACTCATAATTGAGAAATTACTATTGCAATGTACCTCTAAATCTACACCATATGGGGTGTGGATCGTGCGAACGCAGCATGATGAACTGACGACCACGAAGGAGTCACCACGTACAACGGTGACAGAAGTGGAAGCTGTATAAACGAAAGGAGGTGATCTGTGGACCATTACGACTGTACAAGATTAAGAGGTGGAAACGCCTAATGCCAATCGGCGGATTGCCCGCATGGGCGTCCACCCACCTGAGACCGGTGCCGTGAAAACGGATGGATCAGGTCATATAAATGGTGCAACCGTGTCGACGACTTCGGTAGTCTCGGCACGGTTGTTTTTTTGCCACGCCATTATGGTTACTGGACCGGGCGATTCGTGAGAGCAGGAGCAAAACCGACTATAATGAAAGTCCACACTAACAAATCTCACTTCTTAGCGAGTCGGCTTTTACATGAACCGCTGCTTTATCATCTTGGCATTGCTATGGATGCCATCACAGCTAACCGGGCAAGAAGTAGCTGATCTGCCCTGGGCTTTCCGGTCGCCACAATCCCCCGCCGTACCGGTGGGTGATCAAATCAAGCATCCAGAGTTAGTACTGAACTCCATCGATGCCTTTATTCAAGCACGCCTCGACAGCATGAATCTTGCTCGTGCACCAAAAGCAGAGAAACATACACTGGTGCGACGTGCATATTTCGATCTCATCGGGCTACCTCCATCTCCGGAACAGATCGACGCCTTTGTTAACGATGAGAGTGGCAATGCATGGATCAATCTAATAAACAATTTGCTCGAGTCACCCCAATATGGAGAACGCTGGGGAAGGCACTGGCTGGACGTTGCTCGATATGCCGATTCGCAGGGATTCGAAGGCGACAACTCCATACCCAATGCCTGGCGATATCGGGATTACGTCATCAAGTCCTTTAACGACGACAAGCCGTACGATCAATTTGTACAGGAACAGATAGCGGCGGACGAAATCTGGCCGGACAACCTGGATCTGGACCCCAAGCGTGTTTACATCCTGGCCGAGTCAAAACGTCGCAACATGGAAGCACGCGTCGGCACGGGATTTTTCGCATTAAGCCCTCAGGTTGCTGAGTCAGCATTGGATGCGCACAGGCTGAAGCACGAAACACTTACCGACTGGGTGGATACGACTGCATCGGTATTCATGGGACTAACCGTTGGCTGTGCACGATGTCACGAACACAAGTTTGACCCGATCAGCCAGGAAGACTATTACGCGATGCAGGCCATTTTCGCGCCGTCCACCAAAGAATACCTGCATTTACACACACCAATGATGCGTGGTGACTGGCACTGGCTTTATCCGAGGCTAACAGCTGTAGAAGAAGCAAAGATTGCCTTAAAAGTGTTTCGATCTCGCACCGGCGGCCGCGAGCTAAACGACGATGAAAAACAGCAACGTGAGCAATTACGTAACGCATTGATCGAGAGCGTAATGCGGTTACCTGATAATGCCAACTCGGTGCCAAATGAGCCATTTGACATTTTAATGACGTCACCAACTGCAACGGTACTTGGGCATGACCATCCCAAACTTCTTAAACCTGTACACTTTCTCGATCGTGGAGAATTAGGTCACAAGGAACATGTGGTAAAAGCTGCAATTCCTGTTTCATTAGCTAACTCAACCGACCGTGACCAAGCCATCACAAAACCGTTTGAATCTCGCAAGGAATTCGCACTTTGGCTGACTCAGTCCGACAATCCACTAACGGCTCGCGTCATGATGAACCGTATCTGGCAGTGGCACTTCGGCCGTGGCATTATATCCACTCCCAACGACTTCGGAGAAATGGGAGCAGCGCCAACCCATCCGGAATTACTGGATTGGCTAGCTCTGTCATTCATCGAACACAACTGGAGCATTAAGGAGATGCATCGCTTGATCATGACCAGCTACGCATATCAAGCCTCGAGCCAATTCGGCACCGACGAACACGAGCAGGTTGATCCTGAGAACAAGTATTTTTGGCGGATGAATCGTCGGCGTCTCGAAGCTGAAGCGTTATGGGATAGCGTACATGCTACTGCCGGCACAATTAACTTGAAGATGTATGGCCGCCCGGTTGTACCGCCTCTGGCACCTGATGAAATCGCTGCTTTACGGGAAAAATGGCAATGGCCTATTTCCGGCGATCCCGCTGAACACACCCGCCGTGGAGTGTATATCATGGTTCGGCGCAATTTCCGGTTCCCAATGTTTGAAGTGTTTGACGCACCCATTACATCCGTTAGTTGTCCGCAGCGCGATGTCACCACCGTTGCACCTCAAGCACTCTGGACTCTCAACAGTCCTTCGGTTTATCGACAAGCAAAGCACCTCGCCAACCGCCTGGTTCAAGCCAGCCCTAATGACCCAAACGTGTGGGTGCAAACTTTGTGGAAGATCACGCTTGCCCGAACAATCACCGATCAAGAACGGGCGGAGTCCATCGACTTACTTAATGCACTGGAGTCCGATGCCGCAGAGAACCTGGAACAAACCAAAGCCAACATTGGTCAATTAGAAACGGAACTGGCAACATTAACACCGCAACGAGCCGCGGGACTTATCCATCTTTGCCTGACCGTTTACAACCTGAATGAATTCTCATTTGTTGACTGATATCGAAACATTAAAGACTACGAAATGAATACACGCTCAACGAATTGTTGTACTCAACAGAAAATGCCCGGCGTCTACTCGCGTCGTCAAGCGCTTTCACAGTTTGGAATGGGATTAGGAGCATTTGGTCTCGCTGATCTTCTTGCCCGCGATTCGTATTCACAGGAAGGGGTAGAGGCAAGGAATGACTCCCTGCCAGGCACGGCAGAGCACGTTATCTGGCTTTTCATGCAGGGCGGACCCAGTCAAGTTGAGACGTTTGACCCAAAGCCAGCTTTGGCTAAGCATGATGGAAGCTTGTTACCAGAAGAGTTCAAGAAGTTTGATCTAGCCCAAATTAACACAGCAGATGCCAAAGTCTTCGGACCACAATTCGAATTTGCAAAGCATGGCGAATCAGGGCTTGAGATTTCCTCACTGTTCCCTGAAATCTCAAAGCATGCCGACAAGCTGGCGGTCGTACGTTCGTGTTATCACGAACTATTCATTCATGGCTCGGCGCTGACCATGATGCATACTGGCACTCGTCTGCTTGGGCACCCAAGTGCCGGATCGTGGGTCGTTTATGGCCTGGGAAGCGAGACGCAAAGCCTGCCAAGTTATGTTGCCATGACCGATTCGATGTTTAGAAACGGGACAGCTACGTTTAGCTCCGGATACCTACCAGCGATATACCAGGGTACATACTTACGCACGACGGGCATGCCAATCCAGAATCTGGGAAGACCGAACGGACTCACAGAGACCAGCCAGAAACGCGTGCTAGATCAACTCAAGAAGTGGAATGGTCGGCACCGTGACAACCGACCGATCGATTCAAGGCTAGATGCCCGAATCTCAAATTATGAACTTGCTTTTCAAATGCAAATGGCCGCTCCGGAGTTGATAGACCTGTCAAAGGAAACAGCGGCCACCAAAGAGCTTTACGGCATCGATGGCTCGGCAACCGATGCATTTGGAAAAATGTGCCTAATGTCACGGCGAATGGTCGAGCGTGGCGTGCGTTACATGCACCTAGTTGATGCAGACTGGGATGCACACGGTGATGTAAAGGGGAATCATCAGTCCAGAGGAACAGCCGTGGACAAACCCATCGCGGGTTTACTTGCTGACCTGGAGGCACGAGGTCTTCTGGAAAAGACCCTTGTGGTTTGGTCAGGCGAATTTGGACGTACGCCTATCATGCAAGGCAGTAATGGACGTGACCATCATCCTTATGGTTTCAGCATCTGGATGGCAGGTGGCGGCATTAAAGGCGGTAAGGTTATCGGCGCTACGGATGACTTTGGCTTTAATGCCGTTGAAGATCGATTTCACGTAAACGACCTGCATGCCACAATGATGTCTTTACTCGGGGTCAATCACGAAGAACTTACATATCTCTTTGAAGGTCGAGAACGCCGGTTAACGGATGTCGGTGGCCAAAATGACATCTCACGCCGATTGCTCGAAGGCTAATCAATATTCTGTTTCGCACAAATAATTAACAACCATTGTGCTCTGGAGTCTACCACATGCATAAACTTCCTCTTGGACCACTTTACTACGAATACAGTCGCCATAACGAGCCACGTCTTACGATCGAATCTGGTGATAGCGTCGAAGTCGAAGCGGAGGCCGCGTTTTCCGGTCAAATTCGAAGCAATGATGATCGACGGGACAAATCCAAGCGTCCGTTTGGAAATCCTCAAACCGGACCTATTTATGTGAACGGTGCTAGTCCCGGAGACACGCTGGCCGTGAAGATTGAATCGATCGAACCACTCAGCGGTCAATGTGCGACGCGAACAAGCGATCCTAACCAAATGTGCCAATGGTTAGGAACGGATTGTCACCACGGAACACATGTCTGCCCGATTTCAGATGGTGTTATCCACTGGAGCGATGACTTGAAGATCCCATATACACCAATGCTTGGCTGTATTGGCACATCTCCGGCAACCACCGTACCGGGCACTGGGCCGGCAGGCCCTCACGGTGGCAATATGGATATCATCGAAACTTGTCCAGGCAATACCATTTACCTGCCGGTATATGTCGATGGAGCATTTTTATATCTGGGAGATGCGCACGCAGCTATGGGGCATGGCGAACTTTCTGCATCCGGCCTTGAGATGGCGTCGCGCAGCGTCATTACGGTCAATGTTCTAAAAGGTAAGACTATCGAGTGGCCTCGTATTGAATCCCCCGATGAAATCATGGTCGTGGTTAGTGAGACACCAATGGAACGCAGTATTGCCCATGCTTCCGCACTGCTTATCCTGTGGATGGAGGAGGAGTTTGGTTGGGATCGTTGGCGGGCTTACGACATTTTGACGCATGTAATGCAAATTTCGATTGGGTATTACGGTATAGGTACCGTTGCCTGCAAGATTGCTAAGGAGCATCTTGCCAAACCGAGCATTTTATAGACACACCAACTCAAAACCCCATGGCAAGAATCCTAATAACGGAGCAGATCGATGGTGCAGCTGTTGATCTGCTAAGCCAGAACCACGAAGTCTTGATTGAGCATCGCTTGTGGTCAGATACGGAGCAACTTGAAGCACGATCGGTTGATATCGATGCCATCATTGTTCGCAATCAAACCCAGGTAACCGCGAATCTCATACAATCTGCCAGCCATCTGAAAGTCATCGGGCGTGCTGGAGCAGGGCTGGACAACATCGATTGTGATGCGGCAACTAAAGCCAATGTCGTCGTCTGCTACACGCCTTCAGAAAACTCGTTGAGTGTTGCCGAACTTGTGATGGGGTACATGCTCTCACTGGCGCGTAATATTCCCACGGCAGACCGGAGCACCTCTGAAGGAAACTGGGAACGTAAACGCTTTACCGGAAGCGAATTGTCCGGCAAAACATTGGGGATTATCGGATTCGGTCGCATCGGTACCCTTGTGGCACAGCGGGCCAATGCTTTTGGTATGACGGTCATCGCACATGACGAGTTTCTTACCACTGATGCACCTCATCTCCTGGAGAACGGTGTTGAATTGATGGGAATAAGCGACCTATTGAGACAGTCTGACTTTGATACTTGACATACGCCGTTAACCGAAGATACAAGAGGCTTTGTAAATAGTGACTTTCTTTCTCAAATGAAGCATAACGCCTACCTCATTAATGCATCGCGAGGTGAAGTGATAAACGAGTCAGATTTGGTGGTGGCATTGGAATCCGAAAAAATTTCTGGAGCAGCACTAGATGTGCGTGAAGTTGAGCCACCGATTGCGGGTAAGTTGGAAGCGATGACAAATGTGCTGTTAACACCACACATCGGTGCATTTACGCGAGAAGCTCAAGACCGAGTCATCGAGCGAGTTTGCCATGATGTAGACGCTGTATTGCGTGGTGAACCGGCAACGAGTTTTTTCAATTTCCCCCTCCCCAATTCCCAACCGTGACATAAGAGCCGAAGCTATGGAAACCACGACGATGGTAAAAAAAAGCCATGCCATAGCCGTCACTGCCTGGATTCCTCTTCTGGTTGCACCCGCCATTGTAGTAGCAGTCTTCCCGCGAGAACTGCCGAAGTGGGCATACATGTGGACTCTTGCATTCACCATTTACTGCGGTTGCAAATGGCTCACCTGGCGAACGTATAAAAGTGAAAGAAAGAACACTACCACCGTAGCCCGACAGTTCGCCTACATGCTTCTTTGGCCTGGTTTGGATGCAGATGCATTCCTAAATCAAACGAAAGTCGATGATCAGCCAACGCGATTAGCCCTTTTATCAGCAGTAATTAAGACGTCTGTTGCACTAGCCTGTCTGATTTGGGTAATGCCGCGAACAACTGAACTTCCTGTCTACCTAAGAGGCTGGTTTGCTGCCGTTTGTATCGTCTTTGTGCTGCACTTTGGTCTGTTTCATTTATTGAGCATCGCTTGGCGGTTCAAAGGCGTCCAAGCACGCAAACTAATGAATGCGCCACTACTCTCAACTTCGCTGACGGAGTTTTGGGGGAAGCGATGGAACGTGGCATTTCGCGATCTAACACACAAGTTCCTGTTTCGACCGCTGCTGCGAAAACTCGGACCGAACGGTGCGCTAATCGTTGGCTTCGTCATGAGTGGTCTAATTCACGACCTTGTCATTTCTGTGCCAGCCGGTGGAGGATATGGTCAACCCACACTTTATTTCATGATTCAGGCCATCGGCGTCTCCATACAGAAATCTGAATTTGCATCCGCCTTAAAACTGGATCGTGGTTTTAGAGGCTTGGTTGTTACCACAGTATTTCTGCTCGGCCCAGTGGTACTACTGTTTCACAAACCGTTTATGGCAGAAATTATGGTGCCGTTTACTGATTTGATCGGAGGATAACATGGAGAATTGGCGTGAGATTCTGATCACACTTGCCGGTGCAGGACAACTATGCGTGCTTGTAGCTTCGGCATTAGTACCCGCAAGGCTGAATTGGAAACAAGATCTTGCTTCGCTTAGCCGGCTTCATCGTCAAATGTATTGGACGTATGGTGGATACGTTGTGATGGCGATAATTGCCTTCAGCGTCATTAGCTTACTCAATGCAAGTGAGTTGGCGGAAGGAGGCTTGCTGGCCCGAAGCATTTGCGCTTACATCATGGTGTTTTGGGGAGTACGACTAGCCTTACAAACCGTGTTTGATGTTAAAGAGCATCTGACTACATGGTGGCTCGTGGCAGGGTATCACACGTTAACCCTGTTGTTCCTCTTCTTCACCATCACTTACGCTATCGTCACTTTCGGATTCTGAAGAATCATCTACATCATCGCTTTGCTGTTTGAGCATGTGCTCACGAGGACTAGCGTGTAAATCTGTCTCGTCGGCAATCGGTATTCCCACAATGGCTTCGAGCAAATCTTCATCACTAACAATTCCGACCACCTGACCGAATTCATCCGTTACTGCGAGCATTTTGTGCGTGTGTTTCACCATCGACTCAAATGCTTCGTAGGCTGGTTTAGCATCAGATACTTCACTTAATGGGTACGCCATTTCTGAGAGCGGTATATCCCGCGAATCAAGTTGAGCTTCGAGTATTTCGCTGTACATTGCATACGAAACCAGCTTACCGTCGTCTTCAAGTGGGATACGTGCGAAGTCTTTGGGAATGTGATTCGCGACAAACTCGCTTACCGTCATGGACACCGGGACATAAAACACAGCGTTTTGAGGTGTCATCACGTCGCGAATCGTCATACCACGCAATTCCAAAGTGTTTTGCAGCATTTCAGCTTCTTCATCTGTGATTGAACCTTCTTCACTAGCAAGTCCGGCAATGGCAATTAACTCAATTCTCGAAAAGCCACCGTGTTCTCCTTTGGCAGACACCAGACGCGAACAGAGTTTCAAAGCCCAAACAACAGGGAATAATAAGATAATAAGCCACTGAATGAGTCGGGCTGTAATACCGGCCAATCCGTTGCAGTAACGTGCACCGAGTGTTTTGGGGATAACCTCAGATAAGACAAGAACCAGAATTGTCAAAACTGCTGAAGCAAGTCCCAGATAGTTATCACCAAAAACAGAAGCGACCTCTGCACCAACCCCTGCCGCACCCATGGTGTGGGCGATCGTGTTAAGAGCAAGGACCGCCGATAGTGACTTGTCCAGATCTTCTTTTAGCTCTTGTAACAATACGCCGGACTTTTGACCACGGTCGATCATGATTTGGACCTGACCGGGTCCAACCGACAGAAGAACTGCTTCCAAAATGGAACAAAGAAACGACACACAAAGTGCTAACGCCAGATAAAACAACAATGGCACACACTGTGAAAGTGTGACCGGGTCATTTTGTGCAATTATTAATTCCATCATTTTATTACGATCGTTCTCTCAAAAATAATGACTGTTGCTTATAGCTATGCGGCAGTCATTCAAGCATGCAGTTTATCAACTCACGAGGGGCCTGTCCCCTGTGGAGGCACCGGCCAATGGCTACCGCGCTGTAACGACAGCCCACGCTCCGGCGGCTCGCTTGGAGGTGCTGCGAGTCCTACAAGGTTACCATCCTGAATCAAATCTAAATCCGATCCGTAGCATTCCGTAATGAGTAAACCTGTAAGACGCTGTTGAACTTCAATCACGTCCGGCTGAGAAATCAAATCTGTCAGCTCTTGTGGATCGTTTTCCACATCAAAGAGTTGAAGGCGATTTCCGGCAGCGTAATACACTAACTTAAAGCGACCATCATGGATCATTCGTGTTGCTTCAAATCCTTCGCCGTACTCACCGTACATGTGTGACCGTTTTTCTTCACCGACCATCGATAGTCCGTCGACGCTTTCGGGAATCTCAATACCACACAGATCGAGGATTGTCGGCATCACATCCTGTAATCCAACCAGACGATTGTCCGTAACACCAACTGGCACACGCTTATCACCTTTTGCACCGACAAGGATCATCGGTACTGCCGCTGAATCTTGATAAAACATTCGCTTTGCCCACAAGTTATGGTTACCGAGCATATCTCCATGATCAGCAAGAAATACGATGATCGTGTTATCAAGCAACCCTTCTTCACGAATCGTTCCCAAAACCACTCTCATCTGATGATCAATGTGCGTACACAGTGCATAAAATGCACGACGTGCTCGGCGAATGTCATCTTCATTCATGTGCGATGTTTCAATGAGGCGGTTATTCATCCATGCAGGCATTTGGTCATGATCCACTGGCCATGTGCCGTGATACGGAAGATCAATGTCTCCCAAACCGTACATATCAAGATATGTTTGAGGCGGCACAAGAGGTGGATGTGGATGCGTGTATGAGAGATACCAAAGTGACGGACGTGTTGGATCACGTCGCTGGATAAACCGACTCATTTGCCGAGTTGTCCAGTTGGTAACGTGATGGCGTTCATCAAGATGCCATGGCCGTGTCACATAGTCGTTATTGCTCATGCCATGGAGGAATTGCTCGCCGGCATGTCCCTGATCTCCTAGGTAGATCTCGTAATCATCTGTTGGTCCGAGTTGTGGCCGTCCTTCTTCGGACAGCATGACTTCATCAAATCCGGCTCTCACACGTGGCGGATAGACGTGTAGTTTCCCAGCGGCATATGCCTGATATCCATTATCACGGAACACCTGAGCGAACGTAGGGATATCACTCATCGGCGGCATTGGCAATTCCACCTGAAACGTGCGGTCACCGTGGGTCCGAGGAGTTGTGCCAGTCAGCAAAGTGCGTCTTGCGGGGATACAAACAGGGCATTCGGTGTATGCATTGGTGAAACGAACACCGTTACGTGAGAGGTGATCTAATGTGGGTGTCTGAATGACGTCATGCCCGGCACAACCAAGAAGTGACGCAGGCCAGTGATCACCGGTAATTACGAGGATGTTTGGTTTATTGGACATTGATGTCGCTTTTTAATTGGTAGTTCAAGTAAGTTATTGTACTTGCTTTTTTTCAACCTTAGCGCCCTCTTGGAGGATTGATTGCACCTGTTAGAGATAGAAATCCTCCTTAATATGTTTTCCCCCCAACTCCCGGAGTCGCAAAATGAGACAATTACCTATCGGACTATACTTACTGGCCTTAATCGGATTCTTCCTTCCCTGGTCAAGCTTGTCGTGCACATTTCCCGGAGCCGGAACTGTTGGGATTTACCAAAGCGGG